>CAYIZV010000186.1:0-1534 GCA_964367915.1 uncultured Neisseria sp. | reverse complement strand
AAATACCAGCTAAAGCATCAGCACTGTCGCTATTTTTCAAAATATTGCACAGTTAAAAAAACGCATTGAAAAGGATCGAATAAACAAATTCCCCATCACTGACCGCCACGCATTGGCAAAAGGTAGCCATTATTCATGCTACGATCGGAAATAGTCATACTGCTGCTGGTCAAACTAATGGTCCATGCTTCTGTTATACTATAAGTGGTTGATGACCAGTAATTATTGCCTAAATTAGCAAAACCATTGATATTTAACCAGGCGGCTGGATCTGATTGAGAATAGTTAATTAAGCTCCGAAGCTCATTAATATTTGGCAGGCGCCAGTCTTTGTAACCGCAATAACCACTAGTAGAATTTGCTTGCTTAATAATATCTAAGGCATTTTGCCATTTTACTCTTACTCCTGTAGTATCAGTATTGATCATTTTATGATCTCTGATCCACATCAGACCAGTTAACTTGTCTATAATGCAATCTGCTGTAGCTCCACGGCCAGATATAAAACGGGGCATTGACCATACTACGCCGTTATCTGAGCCTACAGCGCCACTCTCTTCACCTGTCACAGGAACTCGTGCGGGAGCAACTTCAGCAAATAAAGTCCGCCGAACTGGCCATATCACACCATTATGTGTAGACTTAGGTAACACATTAATACTAAGCTTCAGCATATAAATTGCATGAACGCTATTGATATCGAGCGCATAAGTAGTGGAAGACCAATATGTAGAATCGGATACATTAATAAAGCCTTGGGTATTTAGCCAAGTTGATGGATTTGGTGAACTATAATCAATCAGGCTAGATAGATCATTAATCGTTGGTAAATACCAATCCTTATGTCCACAAAAACCACTACCAACATTAGCATTGGCAATTAAATCTAAGGCTCCTTGCCAAGTTGTCAATTTACCACCATTTATCGTCTTTAAATCCTTGATCCACATTAAGCCAGTTAAATTATCGGTGATACAATTAGATTCTATGTTCATTCCACTTTCAAAGCGTAGATTACTTTCTACCCCAGCCCGATAGTAGCCATCCGCTCCTTCGGTTGCGCTAATTGGTGTAGTTGCAGTTTGTCCGGTCGCCGCTAGATAGATCATTGGCGTATTCATTGTAAAGCTCAAGGAATTACCAACAAGTTTGATATCACTGCCGCTTGCGCTAACTATTATTTGATATCCAGAGCTTAACCCATTAGTTAGACTAGGATTCCACGATAAGAAATTAGTTACAACCGCACTAAAACTACAGCGTTTAATACCTACAGCCGCACTTAAATCACAGCTAGCGGGGTCTGAAGTTATAACCCCATCTAACGGGTTTACAAATCTTGCACTGACTGAGCTAATTGTCGGACTACTAGTATTGTTAATGCTCGCAGTAAACCTAAAACTATCACCCATAATAACTTCAGCAGCTGAATCTGGGCTGATTGTAACAATGGGTTGCTTAATCGTAAAATCAATTACCTCTGTTGCATTTGCAATATTACTTACTTTACCCGCCCGATTGCCGATTTGGTTGG
>CAYIZV010000185.1:0-1548 GCA_964367915.1 uncultured Neisseria sp. | reverse complement strand
CGGTAACATGAGTGCTGCAGCAAGTGCTACCACATGGTTTAACGTTGACGGTTTTCGGATCGATGATATTAGTGGACAAAGTACTACTTTCTGGAATCAGCTATTTAGTGATACTTCAGCATATAATGAATCAAGCAATATTTTCTTTGGTGAGTACCCAAGTAGTTCTGCTAGCGCATATGATAGCTATACGGCTATAAAAACAGCATCAGGTAATAATGCTTCCAACAACACCATGAAAATGTTAAATTTCCCACTGTTAGCTGGTTTAGTTAGCGCATTTAGTCCTGGAGGATCCTTGCAAGCCTCGCTAAGCACCAATAATGGCAACACTGGAATGATTAGTAGTGGCAATGCTTATACATCATCTTCAAATGGGACTCTCGCGGGAACAAATGCGATTAATTTAGTAATGGATCAAGATACCGTGCCAGATAGTATTAATAGTCGTGCAATGTGTCCATGGAGTGGTAGCAATGAATTCACTATGAATTATTACAATGCTCCATTAGCCTATGGCGTAATCCTAGCGATGGAACCAGGTACACCATTTATTTATGCAGATTTACAAGCTCAAGCTGGGGTTGGAATAGGTCCAAGTGGCACATCTAGTGCAAAATACGCAAATGGTAGCGTATCGTATTGGAACGAAAATGAAGTTCTTGCTGGGGTTTATTTTCATAATCAAACCCTTGGTATGACAATGACTTGGGCAAATGTTAACGCAACAGATGCAGACAATGTAGCAGCCTTAACTCGCGGCACAAATTATTTCTTCATTGTTAATAAATCTACTACAGTTTATCAAGCAAGCGATAGTAGTACTGGTTTAACTAATCAGTGTTACATTGATTTAATGTCACATCAAATTGTCAATGTTACTAATGGTGCATTAAACAATCTAATTGTACCAGCACAATCAGTAATGTACTTTGTACCTTACACTGGCACTGTTCCAAGCACGGCTGGATTTAGCTGCTAATTTTATTATTAACCAGAGGCCTTGTATAATTACGAGGCTTCTTTTTTAGTCTTTTTCAGGAGAAAATAATGCTGACCTCTATGCAAAAAAAACTTAGTAACTTCTTTTATATTGTGCTTGGCTTACCATCCACAGCAATGGGATTCGCTTTATGCATTCAAATTTCGGCATTAAGCTGGATTTTAAGCACTAAATATAATCTTAAAATTGATGAAATTGGTCTAGTTTGGGCAGCAGGTCCAATCGCAGGGATTTTAGGACAGGTAATTATTGGTTTGGTTAGTGATAATGTTTGGTTGTGGCACGGTCGCCGCCGTCCATTCATTATTGTTGGCGGGATTTTATGTTCATTAATGTTACTGGCATTGACTAATTTAGATGTAATTTCAGCCGCATTGGGATTACATGGTATTCTTGGTGTAGCCATCACCGTTGCCCTGCTCCTTGATTTATCAATCAATGTTGGCTTCAATCCAACTCGTTCAATTATTGCAGATGTTACACCTGAGGGTGCTGAACGAACCAAGGGTTATACGTGGATGCAAACTGTTTCTGGGCTTTTTGGT
>CAYIZV010000184.1:0-1606 GCA_964367915.1 uncultured Neisseria sp. | reverse complement strand
AAATTGCTAACACTCTGAACTATTTGCCTGTTTGTTCTATTTGAGTGATGACTATAGTTTAATTGTGAATTTATTTAAGCAAACAATCTTCAGAATTCAGAAAATTTATACCAATGAAAACAAATTTTATTAAGAAATTAAATAATTTTCCCTTCTTAGTTTTTTCAATTATTCTCTTAGCTGGAATTATTTATTTTTTCTCATACCTCTTTCCGTTTACCAATAATGCCTTTGTGGTTGCGAACATTATGCCTGTTGCGGCAGATGTTTCTGGATTTATTACCGATATTGCGGTAACTAATGGACAAGATGTCAAAAAGGGTCAGGCTTTATTTACGGTTTATCAGGAACCATATATTCAAAGCTATGCGCAGGCTAAGGCCAATTATCAGGAAGCGAAATCTGCAATTGAAGTGATTAAGCAGCAAACCAAGAAAAATGCGGCTTTACTGGCGGCAGCCGAAGAAAATTATAATAAAGTTAATTATGAATATGGTTTGAAAAGTAAGCAAGGCGTAAGTCAAGCCGTAGCTACCTTAGATATTCAGAAATTTGACTATGAGCGCAAATCTTTGGCAAATAGCGTAAAAGCCTTGCAATTCCAATTAAACGTTGATGATGAACAAATTAAGCAGCAACAACAGAAAGTTTTGGCGTTACAAGCCGCGATGAATAATGCGCAAATTAATTTAAATTTGACTGTCGTGCGTGCCTATGCGGATGGTGTGGTGGACAATATGTATTTGACTAACGGCACGCCAATTACGCAACATCAGCCATTGTTTTCTTTTATTGATACCTCAGCCATGTATATTCAAGCTAATTTTAATGAGATTGATTTACGTGATGTGCGTGCTGGTGCTAAGGTGTTGATTTTTCCACGGATGTTTTTGTTTAATAAAGTTTATCATGGGGTAGTTGTGGGAAATACTTGGGCGGCCAATCGTCAAGTTACCGCAGTTAAAACCCAGATTCAGACTGTAACTGAGAATGAAAATAATTGGGTAATGTTGCCGCAACGGTTACCCGTGCAAATTCGGATTACCGATTATGATCATAAAGATTATCCTTTAAGTGTTGGTTCTAGCGCTTATGTGTATATTGTGCCTAATCGGAATTAATAATAGTTATTGGCTTTGCGACTTTGGAAAAAGATTACTAAATTGCCAATCACTCCATTGATTTCCTCGTGAATAATTTCGCTAATGGTCAAAGTTGAGAGTGCTTGATGATGAATGTATTCATCTTTATCCAGTGTAAGTGAATAATGCTCAGGAATAATTAAGTTTTCAGGCATATAATATGTGGAATAATTTTTATTTAAGGCTTGAATAATTAGCTCCATTTGCTGCAAAATAATGCTAAATTTGTGCTGAATGTTCTGATTATGGCGAATTTTATTACAGTCAAAATGGAAAATTATGACACTTAGTAAACGATAGAGCCGACGCACATGTAAATAAGCCTTAACTGCTGAATCAACGTATTCTGGATGGCCTTTAGTTTCGGTTTTCGCTTCATCTTGCCAGCGCATAAAGCTATTTATCTGGCTTAGGATTGTAACCTCATTTTTTAAATAGACGCTTTGGATTTGCAGCTCATTTAA
>CAYIZV010000183.1:0-1615 GCA_964367915.1 uncultured Neisseria sp. | reverse complement strand
AAATTGAAGAGTAAGAGCAAGAAAAAGTAATTAAGATCTAGCCATACCCTAAGGGTATACCCCAGCGGTACACAAAATAATTGTAAATACTTGTACCTTATATCATACCTTATGGTAATATATCTACTTGAGATATAAACCCACCCTAAAGGTACACATCATGTCAAATATTGGATATATCAGAGTATCAACCACAGACCAAAACACAGCCCGCCAATTAGACGGTATAACATTAAACAAATTTTTTGAGGATAAATGCAGCGGTAAAGACTTAGAACGGATTGAATTAAAAAACTGCTTAGATTATTGCCGTGATGGTGATACTCTGTTTATTCATTCAATGGATAGACTAAGCCGTAATCTAATGGATTTAGAAAATATTGTTAATCAATTAACTGCTAAAGGCGTTACTGTTAAATTTGTTAAAGAAAATTTGGAGTTCAACGGAAAAACCGACCACCAAAATAAATTGATGTTACATATGATGGGAGCGTTCGCACAATTTGAGCGTGCAAATATTGCTGATCGTAGAGCCGAGGGGATCGCTATAGCTATGAAAGATAGAACCAAATACATTGGTAAACAATCAAAGTTAACAAAAGAGCAGGAACAAGAAATTTTAAAACTATGGAACACTGACTTATCAAAAACGGCAATTGGTGCACAATTCGGACTTACTCGCAGTGGCATTTATAAAACATATTCAAGGATCTCTAAAAAATAATTAAAAATAAATCTTGACAAAATAGACAATTCATGATATAATGGATGTATGCCTGAGTTATTTTTATTAGCTCAGGTATTCCCATTTCTACCAAATAAATCTCAATTCACCACTAATAACTTTGCTTATTCTAGCAGGGTTTAACGTATTTCTAAAGCCATAATCATGAAACCAATCACACCCCAACCATTCAATCTCGATGATCACGCAGAACAAGTTAGCAACCTTGCTTTGTACCTTACTAAAGTATTTCAGGAAAAAAAACCGTATGCCTACAAAATAAAATTTGGCTATTCAGACATGGCTGAATCATTAATTTCAATATCATGCCAACAAACATATCACAAGTTAGACCCAACACTTAAAATGCAAAGAAGCGCCCTTTATGTACTAGTAAAACGGCTGAGAGTTGAAATTGATGCTTGGTTGCAATCTAACGGTTATAAAATTCTAAACCGATACCGCCCGCAAAGATATAAAGAAACTGAAGCATTAGCTTAGTTTATCATGAATATAGCTACAGACTTTAACAATCCACCAACCGTATAAAGAGCAATTTATTTGCTCTTATTTTTTAATTCAAATAATAGATGTAAAGGATTCACCACCATGAAATTTTCAATTGATGATTTAATCATTGCCAAACAAAAGGCACATAAACAGATTAACCGCCTTCAATCATTCCACTCAAAGACGGCAAAACAAAAGACAGAATTAAAAACTACAATTCATAACTTAAGCGAAGTCTATAAAATCGTTTTAAATGGCAATTGCTGGAGCTTAGACGAAATAATAGCCGATGATGAGACTGATGCATACCTACAAGCAAAGAAACGCTACTATGCCATTAAAAAACGCTTAGATTTTATCAATGGGTGATTGTTTATGAAG
>CAYIZV010000182.1:0-1641 GCA_964367915.1 uncultured Neisseria sp. | reverse complement strand
AAGTATTCAACAGAAGTTTGTGGAAAAAGTATTCCCGCATTATTTACCAGCACATTAATTCGCCCCAACTGTTGGTCAACAATACTAAACATTTTAACGATCTGCGCTTCATCAGCAACATCTGCTTGCACCGCTATTGCTACACCTCCAATTTCTTCAATTTGTCGAACGATATTTTCAGCTGCTAGTTTGTTTTTATTGTAGTTAATGCATACCTTATACTTATGATGTGCCAGCAATACAGCAATAGCAGCACCTATACCGCGACTTGCGCCAGTAATTATCGCTACCGGATAATCTGCTTTTACCATAATTAAACCACCGAACAAAATAAAAAAGTATTATAACATTCTCTTTTAAAAGAAATCACGCTTTATCCATTTGATAAAACAATACCCCAAAATATCTCGCTGAACCAAAATCAATGCATCTATTTATGGATAATGAATTATCCCAAAATACCACTTCCTGACAAAACAAAATAGCGGGTAACATCCATACATAATCAGTTAAATTTGTTAGGTTAATATCAGTTAGTAGTAGCGACGCAATTAACCTATTGTTTAGTTCAGTGTGACAATATCATTAAGTCACATATATTTTTAATAAATATTAAAATGTCTTTATGAAGAAAATACCCATGAAAAAATTTTCTACAATAATCTTAACTATTTTAGCTCATCAGACTGTGTTTGCAGATAGTGAATCCAGTGTAGTGACATCTCCGACGAACAGCAATGCAACATTCATTGCTCGCGCAGCCTACCTCCAAAATCCATATAATTCGGAAAATTACCCGACAACTGGTGGTGGTACTTTAATCGTGAATGAAAGCCAGACTGTCAATCAAAGTTTTTGGCAAAAATGGTTTGAAGATGGGACATATAACATCTATGCAGGTACTACTATTAATGCCGGAGCAGACAGCAAAACATTTAACAATCCAGGACCATACAATCGCGATATGCAGCCATATTCCTATGGCGCAAATATATTCGCACAAACTGGGCAAGCAGCAGGATTTTCTGTAGGTGGAGTAATCACCGTAATGAATCCATTCTTTGCTGAACCAATGAATGGTCTGGCTACCCAGCAAGGAACCCGTGATTACAACATATACACACCAACATATACACAAGCAGCAGTGTCTGAAGCATTTGTCGAGTATCAATATAGCAATATGGTTCAGGCGGATGTTGGTTATATTGGTATCAATAACAGTCCATGGATTAATGGTAATTATGAAAATAATTTAGTGTCCATACCAGCAACTTACCAAGGAGCGCTAATAAATCTCTATCCTGGTAATGGGTGGTTATTGACTGCATTAGCATTCAATGGTGCGCAGTACGGCGCAGCTCCCGGCTTTACTGGCAATACCAATTACAGCATTACCAACAACGGAATAGCCAATAATAATGGTTACGCTCAATCAAATGGAACTGTTGCGCTTGGCGCTAACTATAGCGGACTTGACAATAACTATAACTTACGGTTATGGGGTTATCAGTTTGATAACTACGGAACGCTTTTGTATAGTGATACCAGTTTAACTCTACCAGTGAATGATAAATCATCATTTAATGTCTCAGCTCAGGCCGGTACTGACCAGCAATGGTTTCAAGCCAATAATGCAATTAC
>CAYIZV010000181.1:0-1666 GCA_964367915.1 uncultured Neisseria sp. | reverse complement strand
GTGTTGGATTTTGATATCGAAAAGCAATTTGTAAATCCCGATTTGATTAAGCTTAACCAATTGGCGTCACAAACTAAAGGGAATGTATTCATGCCAAATCAATTAGAAATCTTGGTAAAACAATTATTGAATGACGATAACTACAAAGCCATTGAAAAAGCAATAGTAACCAAAACTCCGCTTATCGATTGGATTTGGTTATTGATATTGATTGCCATTTCACTAGCTGCTGAATGGTTTATTAGGAAATATAACGGTATGTTATAGTATTTCATTCTGTATCAATAAAAAAAGAGTTGTCCTTTTGAGACAACTCTTTGTATTTAATGAAAATTTTCTTAAATTTAATTGGTTGGCATTGTAACCGTATTCATCTGAAGCGTTACTGCTGTTTGAGCGTACAATCGTCCATTTATTGTACCACCAGTTTGCATGTTAATTCCTGTTGCACTTAAAATGACACCTTCAAAATGACTAGTTGTTCCTAAAGTAACAGCTCCTGTTGTTTGCCAAAATATATTCTTTGGTTGCGCACCGCCTGCCAATATGATTCGTGCACCATTACTAACTCCAAGTGTTCCGTTAATCTGGAAAATCCAAACATCATTTGGGCCACCTTTAAGGACTACATCTGTTGGCATTACCACAGCACTAGTCCATTTATGCAATCCTGGTCTGAGCGTTAGACCTCCAATATTTCCAGCACCAACATTTAAAAAATTTGGATTTTGACGTCCCGCAGCATCATTATAAGCGGTTTGCATATCACTTACAGCTGTTGTCAACTTACTTGCGTTTGTTATCCTACATGCTGGACCTGCTGCATCCACAGTGTATATCAAACCCGTTACTTCAGCACATGTCAAATGTATTGCGGCACCAGTAATTGGACTAGTCCCAATATTTCCAGTAACTGCAGAGGAAGGAACATCGGAGATTCCAGATTTAGAAAGTATCACAAAACCTCCCGCTTGTCTGAGAGACACACGGTGTTGTAATGGCTCAGTAATTGCCGTTTTTGCATTTGCTTTTGATTGCAAACTCGGATCTTGCATCTCCTCTGTTTGACAACTACCCATTAATACAACCATCAGCATTGCTATGATTGATAATTTACTTTTTGTTTTCATTGTTTTGATTTTAGGGGGTGACGTAATAGTCACATACAAAAGTGACCCCATATAACCAGAAAAAATTACATAACTTTACTAAAGAGTTGTATTATTCACGTTTTTAGAAATGAATGAACTGGTAGCATTTTTAAAACTTAACACCAATTTCTATCAAAAAAACCAAGGGGTTTTTACTTTCTATCAACTGAATTTTTAAAGTTGCCATTTTCATCAAAAATATCTTGCTTCCTAAATTCCTCATTTTCGTAATATTGAATTTCTTTAATGATTCCCTTAGCGTTAAACAGGGTTCTAATCATTTCTTTTTTGGAATTATCTATTATTACTTTGGAATTTATTAGATTATTTATGTAAATTTCATAAGTACCACTTGGCAAATCTCTCCTTAACTCATAACCACGTGCATAAGGTTGCCCCATATCACTTGAATGGTAAACTTTTACATAAGTGCTATCCGATTTGTTGATAAACTGATAGTCATATTCATAATCCTCCAAATGACCATGAGGAATTGTCAATTGAATTTTTATTTG
>CAYIZV010000180.1:0-1667 GCA_964367915.1 uncultured Neisseria sp. | reverse complement strand
GGTTTTTGTTTTTTACCGTGTCTTTGTAATCTAATTTTTACTGACATAATCTTTTGATTAAATTTTGAGGTACTCGACCTCGATTAATTAAGGGTGCAAAGATACATTTTTTTAATATACAAACTATTTATAATACATGTTTTTAAATTTGGATGGATTTTAAGGCTAATTTTAACGTTATTTTTTCAAAATAATTTAGTATTTTTAGTTTAATAAACTATTTTTGTGAAGTAAAAATAAAAGAAATGAAAAAGTTTTTGTCCCTTATCGTACTAACCTTGCTGTTTTCTTCTTGTCAAGAAGATGTGAAATTTAATACTCCTGGTTTTCAAGGATTAAAAGATGATGTTTTTTGGAGAGCCACTGATGCTAGAGCTTATCTTGCCGCCAATGGAACGCTTACAATTAAAGGGTATACACAAACTGAAGAATTAGATTTAATGACAAACTACCCTGCTGTAGGAACCTATTTGCTTGGAACTACAAATCCATTTAATAAGGCAATTTATACCTACGAGGATTTGGATTTGCATTATGAAACAACGGCAATGCCAGGTCCAGTTTTTGGACTTACTGTTATTAATAGTGGGACGGGTTATACCAGTGGTTCTTCTATTGCAACAACTGGTGGGTCAGGTAGCGGACTTACTGTTTCTATAACAGCAAACAGTTCTGGACAAGTTACGAAAGTTTTAGTTAATAGTGGCGGTAATGGCTATGTTTCAGGAGATACAATTACAGTAACTGGTGGCGATTTAAATTGTAGAATCAGAGTTGTAAATGGTGGTGAAATTAAAATAACGGAATACGATGATATAAATGGGACGGTATCTGGAACATTTAAATTCAATGCTATGAATATAAATAACAATCCAGCTGGCGGAGAAATTTTAAATTATCAATACGGTACTTTTTATAAAGTGCCAATATATCCTGAGTTATAAAAGTTGTCTTGAAATACTTTCAAAGTTAACTTTTTATTAAAATTACAATAAAGTGTTATTTTTTACAGCATTACACTTTATTTAGTCTACCTTTGTAATCAAATTTTAAAAATACAATATGAATATTTTTGTTGGAAGTCTTCCGTTCAGTATTGACGAAGCAGATTTAAGAGAGTCTTTTGAGGCTTATGGAACGGTTAATTCCGTAAAAATTATTACTGATAAATTTACTGGAAGAAGTAAAGGATTTGGTTTTGTTGAAATGGAAAATGACGAAGAAGCTGAAAAAGCAATCAATGAACTTAATGGTGCATCAGTTGATGGTCGTGCTATTGTAGTAAATAAATCTGAGCCAAAACCAGAAGGAGAAAGAAGATCTTTTAACAATAACAGCCGTGGTGGAAATGACCGTGGAGGTTATGGTGGAGGAAACAGTCGTGGTGGAAATGACCGCGGTGGAAACAGAGGCGGTTATTAATTATCAGCTTTAGTTAAAATTAATTTTTAGATTAATTTTTCAAATATAATGCCATTCAGAAATTGAATTTTTTCAATTTTTGAATGGTTTTTTGTTGATAACTATAATTGATTTCTAAAGGATGAAAATGTATTTTTGTTTTTATCAAAACTACCGCTTTTGGCTGATGCCTTTTGCCTAATGCCTTAAGAAATGTACTTAATATTCGATACCGAAACCACTGGATTACCAAAACGTTGGGACGC
>CAYIZV010000179.1:0-1682 GCA_964367915.1 uncultured Neisseria sp. | reverse complement strand
AGCACACCATCTTAATGCCACCATGTTTAACTCGCAAATGCTGCATACATGCCACCGCATTTGACTGGATATTCTTGTAGGATAACATCGCCCCCTTGGGTTTGCCTGTCGTGCCCGAAGTATAGACAATTAAGGCTAATTGTTCGGGATCACGATTGGCATATTTTGCACTATTTTTTGGCTTGGCCAATAATTTTGCATAATCCAGATTATTCTCATTCTCAATCGGCGCACCATCAAGCCAAATAATTTTCTCAACATCAGTTTTAATTATTTGTTCACGCGTATCTTTGGCAAATTTAGCTGAAGAAAAGAGAATTTTTGCTTGTGCATCATTTAAGATATAAGAGATTTCATCTTCTTTGAGGAAGTTATTTATCGCAACCATCACCGCACCAAGTTTACTAATTGCAAAAATATTTGCGACAAATTGCCACGAGTTCGACATAACCAATGCGACTTTATCACCAGCTTTAACCCCATAATCAGCTAGATAACTCGCAACATTATCTGCATGGGCTAAGAGCTGCCGATTAGTGATCTTTAAGTCACCATCATAGATAATTGTTTTATTTGGATTTTGTTGTACATTGCTTGCCACAATGCTGTAGAAATTGCGATATTGATAAATTTCAGCCATGCTAACCCTCATTAAGATACGTTTAATTGCACTAATTGGGATTAATTATAACCGATTTAATGGCTTATCTCTTAGGTTTTCAGTCTAAAATTCAAGGATTATTTAACTTTTCTTGCTAAATTATTCTAGTCTAGCATTCAATTACTACTTTAAGTTACGCATCACATCAGGAATTCGTGAACTAACCAACTCCAAAATCGCCTCATCACCAGGCTGTTTTGCCTTAGATTTTAAAGCGGTTTGATATTGATCTAATGCACTTTTATATGAACCTAAAACATAATATTCACTGCCTAAACCATAGTGATAACGCAGTGGATTATCGTAGCGATCATCCGCATATAGCATCGCGTATTGATCCCACACATCGGGATCTTTAGGAAAATTTTGAGTCAATATATCCACTCGCCCAGCGGCTTTGGAGTAATTTTTAATCCCGAGCAAAAACTCCAACTGCCCCATCCACAGGCTTTTATGATTCGGAAAATTTGCCAAGGCTTGATCATATAATTTATCAGCCAGATTAAAATTACGCATTGCAATTAATTGCCGCGCCCTCAGCCCAATAACAATGGGATGGCCTTGATAATGCGGATTAGTAACTTTATTTAAAGATTCAACACTACGCACAACACTTTTATTCATAAACTGCGCCAACGCTAAACCATAAAGTTGTGCATCAAGACTTACATAACGCCGCGTCTGAATGGTACTTGCGTAAAATTTAAGCGCCTCCTCAGGAGCAATCTGCCTCACGCGACACTTTTCACGCACCAACAAAAAGTCCACGCTATCCTGACGCATTTTAACTGGTAATTGATTGGCACGGGCTTCAGCTTCACTTAAGCGCTCAACGGTAACGGGATGAGTTTGCAAAAAAGCCAAAGCATCATTGGTATTAAATTTATATGAATCTTGCATCCGTTGAAAGAATTCAGGCATTGCATGTGCATCAAAACCTGCCTTATACATCAATTGTTGCCCAACACGGTCAGCCTCACGTTCATAATCACGCGAGAATGACAGCATATTTTGAATACCT
>CAYIZV010000178.1:0-1689 GCA_964367915.1 uncultured Neisseria sp. | reverse complement strand
ATCTTTGAATCATCGTCTGTATCGACTACTAGAGTACCATCGACATCTAAAATAATATGTAGATCCATGCCGAATATTTATTCTATTTTATCATTTCAGTTTTTATTTTTGTTACGTAATATAGTAACGTACACTGCATTAGATGTCAAGAGCAGCTTTACTTAGTTCTGGTAGCGATTCAGATACATATGAGAGGGCTGTAGGTGCTAATCAATTCCCCCAGTATTTTTCTAGATTCGCTAGTTGGACATCAGCACACGGATCCACGTTAAATGGTGAATACGATGAGGCAGCTTTCAATCTGGCCCAGCCTAAATATATGATCATCGGATTTATGGTAACCATTGTTCTGATGGGGATTATGGCATTCGTTAGCCTTGATTCTGACGCATATAACCATCCGTTTTATAAGATGTTGATTTTCCTTACTCCTTTAGGTATGTTTGTAGTTAGCTGGATATTCCAGTATTTCTCAAATATGAGCAAAGATAATACCTTCAGAGATATACTAGGATATGGTATTACGGCTAAGAAAGAACCATTAAATGTCAATACTGTATAAAATTGAATTCTTTTATACTAGTAAACCAAGAAACTGAACATCGAATACGTGTTAATACGCGATCGGTACGTCATGTTCACCAAAGAATGCAAGTGCTGGACCGTATGTGGTCTACTTACAGCCGGTGCTATCATCATGATTGCGTTGCTGTCGCTTAGTATTCTGAACGTCAATCAGGACGAATGGGCTCTGAACTACGGAAAGGTTACTAGACACGTACGTGGTGAAGTGATGGGTCCCGGTCGATTTTAAATGTGATTTTATATATGATAGGAAAATAGTAAATGGCCAAATTGTCGATTGATTTACTTAAATCTATTGTGATCTTTTTAGACTGGTGTGATAGAGATGTTGTTATTAATAACATTGGAATTAGTGGTGTTTTATTAAACGAAAAAGAAAAAAGAGCAATAGATGTTTGTTGGAAAAAACACACGAAACTTACCAGATTTATTTCTGATATGGTAACCATTTATTATGTTAATGGTAAAATTCATCGCAGTGACGGACCTGCTATTATTTGGCATGAAAAACACGAATCAGAATGGTGGCAGAATAATATCAGAATAAGAGTAGAAAATAAGTAGATACGAAAAAAATTATTTTTTATAGATTTAAGAGTCTAGCTGATTGGCTTCGATAAATAGCTATCAGCAGCACGCATCATTTTTATAAACATGTCATTCATGATTATAATATCAGCTTCTATACCAACTATATCATCATTAATATTACGTAATTGATTAGTGTAATCGTATTCTTTAACCATTATTGCCTTATCATTTTGTCCTTTCGCTATGATTTCTTTACATTGTTTATGTAATTTTGTTACTTCTATTTTTTGTATCTTACACATTTTTAGTTCTTCTTTTTTAGAGTTGATACTATCATGTAGATGTTTCAGTTCTTTGCTAATTTCTATTTTTTGTTCTTTATATTTCTCCATGTCTAAGTCAATAACAAACTGTGCACGTTTCATTGTATATTTATGATAAGTGTATTCAATTTTTGTATCAATCCATTTTACTATTTAGCTTTTGGTGTTGAAGACAAAAAAATGATTATTTTTTGAGTATTATCATAACCAACATCGTGTAACCAACATCGTGTAACCATGGCATCAGTTG
>CAYIZV010000177.1:0-1834 GCA_964367915.1 uncultured Neisseria sp. | reverse complement strand
AATTAAGTTTTCTTGTTATACTTTTAATTAAAACCGCGTTTGGCTAAACCGCAGTAACGGTGGGGTGGGACGTCCCGCCGGTGTGGGCGGTTTACCCGATTTAGGACAACTTATTGGTTATAATAATCTTTAACCGCTTGGATAATTGACTTACTTGGTGTCTGTGCATCACCATCCAATTCCCAATACATAGTTCCACCAAGACCGCTGGCCTTAACCGCTTTAGCTTTCTCAACTGCAGACCACTGATCATCATAGGTTACGAATGAGTTCGTGCTTGCGCTGTATGCCCATGGTTGTAATGCATCTTTACCGTATTGGTTGAATGTCGCAACATTGGTTGTTGAATTATAGTAGGCCAAGCTTGTAACCCCAGCAATTGGGTTGCTACTACCACAACCAGTTGCAGGATTATTTACAGGGTTAACAATACATTTATAATCCAAAATACCATTTTCATAATCACCAAAGCCAGCTCCTGTTACAGTTTGGAATAAACCACCGTTAGTACCACTCGACACTGTCATAGTTCGAGCATACAAAGGAATTCCAGCCACTAATTTCTTCGCAGGTACACCATGCGCTATATAGTTTTCCATTGAAGACTTAATTGACCAGCCTTCATCTTTGCCAACTTTATGCGTGCCAATGTTTGAGAAGTCATAATTAGCTTGGAAATATGCAGGTCCAACATCAAATGAGCCATGATAGTCATAATTCATTACATTAATATAATCCATTAAACCACCAACTTGTGCCCAGAAGTTTGAAACGCTATTCGGGTTACCTGAGCTTTCTAGCGCTAAAATATTATCACTGCCGCCATTTACTGCGATAGTTAATGTATACTTCTTACCATCTTCTTTACTGGCTTTATCTAGGGCCGTGCGTAAGGTTTGATAGAAGGTTAACATTTTTTTAGCTGGAGCAACGTTATTGTTATAGTCAGACCACCATTCCCAATCAATATCAATGCCACTAAAGCCAGTTTTACGCATCAAAGCAATTGCTTGAGTTGTAAAATTGTTCATACTAGCTTGTGATGAGGCTAATTGTTCAAACATTGGGGCGGTGGTGATACCGTTATTAGTCCAACCACCAAATGATAGATGAGCTTTCATGTATGGATATTGTAACATTGCACGGCTGACCGCACTTAGACCCCAACTATCGGCTGATGCATCGAGAGACATGATATTACCAGTAGTTTTGTCAAAACCAATAAAGGCATAAATTACATCATTGATGTTATTAAATGGCATTTTGGCTGGATTATATTGACGTCCCCACACCGACCATTGTGCATAATAGCCAGCATTAACAAAGCCGTTACCTGGATCTTTACATCCCGTGTCAGCACATGGTTGTTTAATACCTAATGCAGCACCATCAACTGTAACCGCATATACAATTGGATCGACTACGCCAGTTAACACTACGGCATTCGCTGAATCCGTACCCATAATATCGCAAGACTGGGTTAAATCTAAAGATTTAGTACTGTCTTTTGGTGTAACGGTGGTTATATATTTACCAGCACTAGGCGTAGTTATAAAATTTAAATTATCCACTTGTTGACCAAAACAATAACCCCAACCCGATTTTTGCTGGAAGTTAGAGGTAAAGCTTAATGATTTACCTGATGCCAATCCTTGTACCGATAAGACGATTTTATTATTATAGTCTTTGAATGGAGCAACGTAATCGTAGGTTGCAGTACTAACTGGCGTGGTTTTAACCACAAAACCTGCGCTGATTGTTTTAGCCGTGTTTACTACACCTGTACTAGTGATCGGGTTAACTTCATAATTATTTGCCGCTGCATTGACTGCAA
>CAYIZV010000176.1:0-1860 GCA_964367915.1 uncultured Neisseria sp. | reverse complement strand
TAATCTATCGCTCAGATATTTATAGGATAACTATAACATCTCATATCATGGACAAAAATATAATAGGCAAATAAATGAAAACTGTAATTGAATTTATCGAGCAAGCAATTTTAATAGATAGTTATATGAGCAACATGGTCAATAATCGACATGGTGCACAAGATATCTTTATTGGCAAAGTTCGCATTAACAATATGAATCGTAGCGTTATAGGTATCGAATACGAAATTTTTGATGAATTAGCTTATAACGTAATCAGTGACTTATGTAGTGAAGCTCGGGCGAATATCGATCCAAATTTAGATTTTACTATTGTGCATCGGAGTGGTTATTTGAAGGTTGGCGAAATTAGCATCTTAATTATTGCTAGCTCCAAACATCGTGATGAATCATTTCGCGCCTGTCGCTTTATTATTGAGGAAATTAAACATCGAGTACCGATTTGGAAACAAGAAACCTATACGGATGGTCAAAGCGAGTGGGTTAAAGGTCATGCACTATGCCAACATCATTAGAGTCGCGCATACTGGTAATAATTGCGGGTGGTGCGTCATCACGTATGCAACAGCCTAAGGCGCTCTTGCCAATTGGTAAGCAAACTTTACTGGCGTATATGGTAACTAAATTGTCTGCTAATTTTGCGCAGGTTTATGTAAGTAGCTCTACTAATTATTTAGCTGAACTGCCGCATCTTGCAGATTTATGGACTAGTCAACTAGGTCCGGTGAGTGCAATTGTCAGTAGCACCATTCATTTACAAGCTAATTTCAACTATCGCTTAACATTTGTACCAGTAGATATGCCATACTTAAATTCTGCAGTGCTAGATAAATTAATTAGCACCGATGATGCGTCAATAAGTTATTTTAAAGATTCACCATTGCCACTAGAGATGTATTTATCATCTCAAATAATTGATTACGTACATAAAGTTGCGAACCAATTTAACGATAGTGTCACCTATTCGGTAAAAAAATTTATTGCAGGTGCTCCCGTTAGTGCAAATGTAATTGAATTGGTTGAATATGATTGTTTAAAAAATATTAATTATCCACAAGAGTGGGAGGAGTTTTGTCATGAAAATTCAATGTGAAGCTAATCATATTCGCATGCGGTTAGATGAACATGAATATAAGCAATTAAGAGTAACTGGTCAATTAATCAGTGAGTTAACTTATTTACCATTGCAGATAACTGTCCAGCTGGTAAGTATTGAACTACCAGCAAGATTGCAAAATCAGCAATTAATTGTTAATTTAACTTCTCAACAATTAAAAAATTTAATTGAGCCAACAGTACGTAAAGAAGGGATAAATCTGTGGTTGAATACACATGATAACCTTGACTTATTATTTACTATTCAATTGGATCTTATGAAATAATTCGCTTAATTTTCACTATTTGCTTATTAGCGTACATACCGGTTGGTGTGTTGGTGGGCAATTGTAAGGTAGCTTATTATAATTTGTCAAGCCTGAGTTCAAGTGCAAAATGCACAAATTAATATTTTCCGCTGCTTAGCGGGGATAAGTTTTTTGTTTATGCTATAAGAAATCTCATGCGCTGTTTTTCCATTGTGGATTTTCCTAGGTAAATGATTAATTATGTATAGCGCCAGTTGTAGTTCATCTTAGGTAACTAAACTAAAATCTGTTCCTTTAGGAAAGTATCGTCGTATCATCCCATTACCGTGTTCATTACTTCCACGTTGATAACTAGAATATGGAGCAGCAAAGTAATATTGAGCATTTAACTCACTCGCTATAGCCATGTTAAGCGCAAATTCAACATCGTTATCTGATGTTATCGTCTTTATCTTTTTTGCTATGGTTATCCTATAAATAGCTGAGCGATAGATTG
>CAYIZV010000175.1:0-1877 GCA_964367915.1 uncultured Neisseria sp. | reverse complement strand
ACCAGTTTTTACGATTACTCAGTCCTTCTAAGCCATTGGGTAATGCGGTAAATGAGTGTAATTTTCTATTTTCTTTAGCAAGAATTATTGCAGCTTGTGCACTTACGGATGATGAATCCATCCCGCCGCTAAGTTGACTACAATTCTCATTAATATTTCTTAAGCATGACTCTACTGCGGTATAGAATAATTTTCTAAATTTCTGATAATATCTTTCACGGCTCATCTTGGGTAATTTGGATTTTTTTAGCTCCCAGTAGCAATATTCTTTGCATCCTGTTTGATTGACAATCAAATAATGTCCACCTTTAAGCCTAAAGACTTCTTGATAACTAGTTTCACTTAAGGAAAAAGTGTCAAAAGATATTTCCAAGAAATGCCTCTCATTTATCGTGAGTTGCGAAGATAGCTTTCTAAATGGCGAAAATTCATTGGCGCAAATAAACTGTTTGCTAGCTTCATAGCTATAATAAAGAGGATTATTACTAAATTGATCAACCGCAGCAAATAATTCATTTCTAATTGGATCATAAATAACAAAAGAAAAATATCCAGACAAATGATTGAGGCAGTCAAAACCATATTTAAGGTATGCTTTAAGAATTAATTTGGCATCGGCAGTAGAATTATTTACTTGCAATAATTCACATAAATAATCATGATTAGTCAGATAAACATCAGCATTTATCCAGATTTGACTTTCTTGATCCTGATAGGGCATTAAGCAATCGGCGCATTGTGGGGTGATAAATCTTTGCGTTGCGGATAATCCAATCTTATCCTCATTAATAATGGCATGATGATCGGGTTGCCAATGTGGAGTATCAAAAGTGCATTCAGATAACTTGCTATGATTATCTAAAAGAGTATTGCTTAGATTTAAATGCGCGATTATTCTATTCATCGTTGCTTGGTTCTTTTATAATTTTAAGGTGTCATATTATAGCAAGATTCGATTGCTAGGCGTTAGTATTTTGTGTTACAATTCTGGTTCTCTTTGAATGTTATTATGAAGGAAAATTGTATGGAAAATACTATTGATACCAACCGATTAAAGTACCAAGCACCAGAGTTAGTTGTATTGGATACGTCTGAGTCAACTATGGCTGGAGGTCATGGAACTAACGAAGATTTTAGTGGTTTTTTTTCTTAGTAGTCATATAGTAAATTGCCAAGATCAAAAAAGCTCTGATTACACTAATAGTTTCTCTAGGTAACAAGCATAAGATATGCAGCGTGATAAAACCATCAAGCGAGTTGTTATTTGACTATTTGGTTTATCTGGAATTTGTGGATATTGTTTAAAAAAGCCAAACATTTTATCTTTGTCAAAATATTTCCAAATTATTGATTGTGTCGCAGGTTTAAGGTTGTTTAACCTATCCAGCCATTCTTGGTGGTAAATGTTGTAAGATAAATAAAAATCCGACGCTTGCTCACCACGGTAGATACTCTCTGTAATAGTACTTGGTAAGATATCTTTTAAACCTTCGCGAACTAATAAGCGACGATTTATCATTTTGTTGTCTTTATAGAAAACCCATTGTGGTAGGCTATAACAAAATTCAGTCAGCTCTTTGTCAATTGTCGGATCAAGGTTTTTTGTTCCGTACCATAACTGGAGAGCATAAGCCGTTGATTTCAGTGCTGTTGGTGATTTAGTAAGCATATATGCTTGACTATCTGAAACAAATCCTCGGTTAAATATAAGCTCTTGCCCGAGTTTGCTTGCTAAAAGATCTTGGTTTACATAGTCAAAGAAATTATTAAATACACTGCGGGGCTTCAGTTTTGATCTTAAGTAAGAGCGAATTTTACCGAGCTTATTGCGGAATGATTCGCCAGTCCATGAGATTGTCGCATTTCCCGATGCACCA
>CAYIZV010000174.1:0-1900 GCA_964367915.1 uncultured Neisseria sp. | reverse complement strand
CAGGACAGCGAATGATTAGCAACAGTCAGCAAATAGATAAACAATTCAATGAGATAACTCAAAATACAACATCATTAACAACTTTAGTTATTCCAACTGGTTACTTTGCTGCTCGTTATCGCGATAGTTTTGCTTGGGTTCAGCAAATTAATCAATTTGAACAAGAGATTGTACAAAAATTAATTATACTTCTATCATCGCACAAGGTGAAGCAAATTAATATTTTAATACCGGGGATTAGCAATAGTTGGTGTCTAAGCGTGCGAAGTTTTGATTTGTGGAAATTTTGGCGGAAAAAATCATGGCTGGAACTGATGGAGTCACTCCAGCGCTAATCAATCATAATTAATAAAATAACTTTTCGTGGAATTATCTTACTTATCCGGACTGCTTACAGATTATGCGATGAGCCACAATGACACAACTCATCTACCGGACTTTGTTGCTTTTGCGAAACAAATTTAACTAATTTATGCAGTAACTTATACGCAAAATGGCTAGATTTTAATAATGCACGTAATAGCATGGTCAAAGCTATAACGGATACCGCGAACTTTAAAAATAACATCATGGGTTCCTCCAATAATTAAGTTGTCATTAGGCGTGCGATGTCGCAATATCTATACAAGGTGCTTTATACACATTGCATATTTAGAGTATATCTCAGTTGTGAATCCAAATTCAAAGGCTGTTTTTTAGCGCACATCTGGCGGCTAAGCTGAAAACACCTTGCATCTGCATACAAGATATCTTTGAGGAATTAAAAATGAAATATTCTTGCGCCTAACAACGTAAGAATGCGATATTGTAACAACCTTACGGTGTAATGTCAAGTTTATATAATAATCAATTACTAGTCGATAAAAAACAGAACAATAAGTTAAAGGAGTATTTATAATGCATAATCTTAACGATAATTTTATTTTTGGTTGTTGGCGATTAAATGAATGGAACTATTCTACTAGTGAGCTTCGTCAACTGGTTGATCAACTCCTAGACATTGGTATCCGTGAGTTTGACCACGCTGATATATACGGCAATTACAGTTGCGAAACTATTTTTGGTCAATTGCTCGCTGAAGATCCAAGTTTACGCGCAAAAATTAAGCTTACCTCCAAGTGTGGAATTAAGCTGGTTTCGGATAAATTTCCGGAGCATAAAAGCCATATTTATGATACTAGCAAAACCCATATTATTACAGCAGCTGAACGTTCAATCCAGAATTTACAATCAGAATATTTAGATTTATTATTAATTCACCGCCCAGATCCGCTAATGAATGCCGATGAAGTTGTCGAGGCGTTTAATCAACTTAAATCTAGCGGAAAAGTTATTAATTTTGGTGTATCCAATTTTACACCAGCTCAATTTGAACTTTTGCAATCACGGCTAGATTTTGCACTGTATACTAATCAACTGGAAGCATCAGTAGTTTGTCATGAGCATTTTGTTAATAATAATTTTGATTTCTGTCAAAAAATAAAAATGCGTCCACAAATTTGGTCTCCTTTGGCAGGCGGTAAATTGTATGACCGCACTAACTCTGCATATTTACGTGTATGGCATACTTTACAACAGTTTGCAGAAATTCATGGAACTACTCCAGAGGTAATTGCAATTGCCTGGCTATTGGCACATCCCGCACGGCTAAGGATATTACTTGGCAGTGGTAAAATCGAACGAATTAAACAGCTTTTACAAGCACAGGAAATCAAACTTAGCCGTGATGAATGGTTCGCTTTATGGAGTGCTTATACGGGTGTTGAGATTCCTTAATTAAAAGAAGAGCAAGAGGATAGAGTATAATACTGTCAGTTACAGATTTTAGAGTATGAATACTCATTGTTTTAGAAAGAATAAGTGCGTGAAATTTAATATTAAGAAAAAACTTCAGGAGATG
>CAYIZV010000173.1:0-1968 GCA_964367915.1 uncultured Neisseria sp. | reverse complement strand
TAAATGAACATCACTATTTTACACAATTTGCACATCTCCGTGCGTAACATCAGTTTATAATATGGATTGAACATATTTATAAACTTATTTAATCTTTTGGAGTACATTATGAACTTAGAACAATTTAGCGACAATCAAAAACAAATCATCAACCGTTGTATTGAAATGGGTTTAGACCCATCAAGCTTTGCAAAGCCTGAATATGATTGCTTTAAAATGCAATTAGCATTTCATGCTATGCGTAATGGCAACGACTTAACACCGTACCTTGCTGATTTTAATCATGACCAATTAGAACAAATTCGCGATGGTTTGCGAACCAAGGTTGACGTTAGCAAATATGCTAAAGTTGAACTATCTTATGAAGAAATGATGCACACGAAAAAATGTTTGCAGTACAACTTAGCAAAAGGGATACAAGATGAATGATGATGAAAAAGCACAATTAAATAGAATGATTAAATCTTTTGAAAGCAAAGGTTTAGATTCGTCTATATTGAAAGATGATATTTACGACATTAAGCAGAAATTTGTTTTGGGGCGAGCAATTAGCACTGCTACTAGTCTTGAAAATATTGCTAACCCTGACATATCTGCAGATGAAATGGAGTTCATTTTAGATGAACAGTTGGACATGATTAAAAATTTGGAAGTTAATCATAATTTAGACCCAGCTAAATATGACTTAAAGCAATTGCAAGAGCTGGATAAGGCTTTAGAAAAAGGTCTGGATATTAGCCACTATAAAGATCCAGCCTTTTCACCCGAACAGATGTACCTTGCAACAACGTTTCAAGAGGGAGGCATTGATCAAATGGAAAAAATAAAACCTGAAATGTCTACAAATGAAATTATAAATCTAAGGACTGTAAGAGTTTGTATGGCAAATGGCATGGAAAATCTACCAACTCTTGACAAGCTGGATACTCCAGAAGGATTGACATTAAAGGAGTTACAAAATTTAATCATTCATGGTGCAGATGTCAATAAGTCAATTGACAATGATGAAAACCAAGTATCCTTTGCGCCGCTTGAAATCATTGCTTATAAGAATAACACAGCAGAAGCTTTGCTACTATTAAGAAATGGTGCTGATGTAGAGTATAGTGGTGATTCTGGTGAAACTGCACTAACTGTTACCCGCAGTCCAGAAATGGCAAAACTTTTAATTGAACATGGGGCTAATATTAATCATGTTAATGATAGAGGTGAAACGGCTTTAACTAATGCTGTTCAAGGTTATCGTGTCATAGATCAGCTAGAGTTAGTCACTGTATTGTTAGAAAAAGGTGCAGATCCAAATAATAAAAATATATTTGGTAATACCCCATTGCATGACTTAAACCAAAATAGCGATAGTGACATTGCAATAGCTAAAAAATTAATTGAACATGGCGCTAATCCTGAAGTATTAAATCGTCATGGCGAACGCCCTCAAATCATGAATGCGCCTGAACTTCAAAAGTTTTTAGAAACTCAAGCAGATTTACCCCCTTGGGAAAACTCTAAATTCTATAAGCATCAAGATCAAAGCCGTGATTATGTTATGAGTGATAAAAGCACAGGTAAACATATTTTTTTGAATAGCAACGAAGAAGTTTTCGAGTTGCTAGCAAAACATGATCCTGACGGCATTATTGATAAATTAAGAACTACTGGCAAGCTTGAACTGAGTAATGGCGAAACCCTAGACTTGACTGTTGATAGTCCTGAAAAAGTTGGTGATTCATTAGCGCAAGAGCTTAATATCCCTCACATAACAGTTGAAGATAAACGTACCGCAGAATGTTTGCAACATGATAGCGGAATGGAAATTGATTAATTTTTAAAGGTTTAATTATGAAAAGTACAGAAATTTTACGCGCGGTTTATAATGATAAATAAGTGTTAAAGAAAGTTAAAAAATCTATTGACGACTATGCACTAAATCTAAAATCAATGGATCAACTCAAGCGTGATAGTAAAGAA
>CAYIZV010000172.1:0-1980 GCA_964367915.1 uncultured Neisseria sp. | reverse complement strand
TGCAAATATACGAAAAATATTTGACATTTCCTAATAATTTTGCAATTATTTTTAAATCGATACTGAATTTATAATATCAACTCCTGATGAATAGTGCTGACCTGCTCCTGACTGTTTAGAAACACATCCTATAACTCTCATTTTAGCTGTTGAAACTGGTTGTCTGCTAAAATTCTCTGGATTGTTTTCTGCATAGCAACAATAAATAGTTGTATTAGTATTTGTTCCACCATCATTAACAGTTCCTTGTACCGAGAATCCAGTTAAAGTGTTTTTTCTTGTAGTAGAATTTTTAATGATTCCATGACCACCATCTGCTACAGTTATACCACTACCGCAATATTCAGCCAAAAAACCATCTACATTGGTTTGACAATATCTATGCCATGAAATAGCATCATCACCATTATCATGCGCCCAACAATCAATAAACTCAGCAACCGCAAATGGATGTGTTGCGCCAGAAGTACCAGCGTCAGAGTGATTGTTAAATCCGTCACCTACTCCGCCAGTATGATGAAAACAACCACCCGCCTCACATCTAACAAAACGACCACCAATTGAGTAACCGTATTGGATAGCATAAGTATGTCGAGTGTATAAGAAAGCACAATCTGTAAATCTTGGAATGATATTCCCAGTAGTTGTCGGAGCATACATGATTTTGATGCCTTGCATTTCTGCCTCAACTCCTTTGTGTCCGCTACCAATTAAATAATTAAATCCAGTTGTATCTCCGTTGCTTGGAATAACTAACGGATTAGTTGCTAAGCTAGTTCCAGTTTTGATAGTAAAATATATTTTACCGCCAGTTTGATACCAATAAGAGCGATTTGCGTCAGATGCTTCTAAGGCAGCAACTCCACCACTTAAATAAGTACATTTCATTGATTCGCAACGATATGTTCTACCATTATGATGTGGTTCATTTTCAGCATCAGCAATTAATGTATTTGTATCTGCTACGTCATGTTGCCATAAGACAATATTTGCAGCAGTTCCAGAAATGGCAGCATGAGTAATCTCATATACTTTGGTTGAACCACTTGTAAAACTTGCGCTTGTAATTCGCTCACCATAAATAAATCTTACTTTATCGCCTCTGTTTGCGTGCAATCTCATGTTACGCATGAAATTTAATTTCACATCGTTGTAATCTCCTGCCAACGCAATGATTTTACCAATACCTTTAGTGAGTTCCATTGCGCGCTCAAAGGTTGTTGGATAGGTTTCAGTACCTGGATAAGTAGATACGCCAGTTGGAGAAATATAAACATTCTCAGCGTAATCCGCTTTTGTTTGAATGTTAGTGAAAATGTTATTCCAAGTTGAAGCGGTACGAATAGAGATGATAAACTCGCCTCTATTTCTAAATGCTTGTGTAGGAGCCAATGCTAAATCAGTCCAAACACCATTCACGGCAGTTTGATAAAGCACTCTTTCAGCTTCGAAGTAAACACGTAGCTTTACTACATCACCAACAATATAAGTTGGTCCAGTTGCTCTAAAGTCAGGAGTTTGAAGCGTAGCAGAATTATACAACAATCCTTGCACTGCGCCAGTCGAACCGCGATACATGATGCTCCAATAATTTCCAGAAGCATCTTTCAATCCAAAACCAAAATGAGAAGCAGGAACAGCACCACAAGTACCAGTAATAGTAATACTATAAACATCTTTATCGAAAGACTTTCCAGTAGTTATAAATTCATTACCTGTGGCAACAATATTCAAACCAGCACTAATACTAGTACCAACTTGAGTTTTTGTATAAGTAGAAAAATCATTAAAACGATAATCAATTCCACTTTTTATAATAGTAGGATCATTGATTAAAACACTTGTACCAGTTATAGATGCTGACGCAACACCAGCAGTAATAGCTTGACCTACTGCATTAGGCGTCATTCCACCATCTGTTTGAGTACCAGATGCATTGTAAAGTTTAGCAATTCCTTTTACAGTGTCAGTTGCATCAGA
>CAYIZV010000171.1:0-2175 GCA_964367915.1 uncultured Neisseria sp. | reverse complement strand
AGTATATAAATTTTGTCCTACAGTAATAGGAACCCAAGTCGTACGAATAGGAGCACATCCCCCTACTGCTGGAGTTGCTGGGCAACAACCTCCTATTATTCCTGCTGTACTAAGTAATAATCCTAGTGACAAATATTTTGTTATATATTTCATATACAATAATACTCCCTGTATAATGTTTTTTTCTTTATTTATATCTATTATTACCTCAATTTTCAAAATAAGAGAGATATTATAATTTTTATAATATCTCTCTTATTTTGAAAATAACTATTTAAAAATATAGTCTATTTAAATTAGAAAGCAAAACCGATTCTTGCCCCTAAATCCCAATAATTAGCCGTTGGTTTTCCTGATGGAACAAATCCGACAGATCCCACAATGCCAATTTCTGGCTGCCACGCACAATCTCTCCAAACATAATCAATATGTCCAAAAATCTTATTTAATACTTGAGCATTCATCAAGCCACTACAATTTCCAGCTTGATCATTAGCTGATAATGAAAAAGCCGCATCTTGAAGCGCCGTATCAGCACCATATACATAAGCTGCATTTTCACCCTGAGAAACTTTAGCCGCTTGATCAGTTGAACCTAAATAGAAAAAGTCAGCTTGTGGATAAAGACTTCCACCAGCTGGAGGCATAGTATTATTATATGCTGCAATATTTATTGTACCATTAGCATCAGTTGCATTGGCAGGAGAAATCGGTCCTACCCCGAATGATTGCTGTAATGCTTCTCCTACTAATGCATAAGCATTGGTAGAGGGAGAAGAAATACAACTATTGCAATTCATTTTTTCAGCAGTTTGCCCGGTAAAAGCATACCCTAATCCAACTTCCCAGTTATGACATGCCCAAATAAAATCAAGCATGAACTCACCACGAGTGGCATTTACATTGCCTTGATACAGATTCACATCACCAATTGCTTGCATCGTATTTCCAATACTATATTCATTGTTTGCATCACCTTGTAAAGGATAAGCTAACGCATAACGAGACATTGGTTGATTTGGTAAATCAAAAGTTCTTGTTTGACAAGCACCATACATATAATCAATATATCCATCACCATAGACTCCAAAAGAAGAATTATCGCATACCCATAAGTTAGCATGCCCACTTAACCCTATTCCAAATTCAAAATGACGACCATTTCCAATCACTGGATTTAATACATATTGCAATAAGCATGGATTGATTTGAGTTCCTGTTGGAATTACAAATTTTAAATAGGCCCCTAAATGACTCGCATCCGATTTACAAAAATCATACCCTATCATAATTGGAATATCTGCTAATTGCCATTTTCCACATGGATTAAAATTAAATAAGTTAAAATTTCTTTTTTGCACCATACCAAAGGTATATCCGCCTAATGCTTTGACCGGATTACTAGCCGCTAATACGTCTGACGTAGTAAATGTCGCACTAGTTACCCCTGTATTTTCAGCCACCCCACCATTATCAAATGCACCATATAATCCCATTTCTACTATACCAAGCTGTAAATTACCTTGAAGTGTTCCACCAGTTCCTGTCGCACCATTAGTAGGATCAAAATAAGTTAACTGTGGAGTTATCTCTATATAAGCTTGATCAATTCCAACATTTACTAAATCAGTATTTTCAGCCATAGCTCCTAAAAAAGAATTAGTAGCAGACTGTTGATCACCGCCATTAAAAAATACAGGACTTGCGGTAACTGCTAATGCATTACCTGCTACTGACATACCGCCAGCTTGAGGATAATTTAATACTACCTCAGCACCATCAAGATTACTAGTTCCATAAGTCCCTTGAAATGCAGGCGCTCCACAATTAGGAGTCAATGACCATTTTGCATAAGTAACTGGCAAGTTAATTTGCGCCCAGAATTTAGCTCCTGAAATCGCTAACTGGAAATCAATCACTTGATTACGTAAACGAGGGCACATCGTTATAGAACCATCAGTGTCTGGACCCATACCAAAGTATTCAGCAATAAGCGCATTATTTGATCTTGCATCGCCAACTTCAGCACCTTGAAAGGTAAGAGTATTAGATCCCCATAATGCTTGCGCAATTTGAGCTCCATTACGTGATTGCGTGAAACGATAAGTCGCACTCAAATCTACTGCCCAACTACAAGCACTACAATCATCATACATTTCGTATTCTTCAAATCCC
>CAYIZV010000170.1:0-2189 GCA_964367915.1 uncultured Neisseria sp. | reverse complement strand
ATGGTTCATTCCCTTGATAATCCATATAGTTATTAATTTTACCATCTGAATCACAGGTTATGTCTTCAATGATTGAGCGCATAGTCGGCTCTTCATCTAAATGCGATAATGGCATAACTGGAAATAATTGCGAAATTGCCCAGCTATCAGGTATAGATTGAAATAATGAGAAATTCACAATAATTTTTTTAGCTAAATCTTCATCCAGAATATCAAATAAATCACGATGTGAGCGATGCAATGGATTAAGGCGTTTCATGATTTCTAATTTGATGTGCGAAAAAAGCTGCTCAGCTAAGGCGCGTTTCTCTAGTGTTAACTCTCCTGCAGCAAAGCGATTATGCACACTTTCAATGGCTAATACTGTTGATGAGTAAATTTCATTAATTGGTAATTTATTAAATGAATCTAGCATGTCATCTAGTTCAAGTAGATCTTCATCTTTGATTTTGCCAATGTCTGGAACTTCTTCACCCACGATACTTTCAACTTCAACAATGTTGCTTACAAATACCGCATGATGAGCGGTGGTTGCACGACCAGATTCGGTAAAAATCTGCGGCAGTGGTAAATAATTTTTGTCACATAATGATTTAATTTTAGATAACAGAGTGAGTGCATACTCAGATAAAGTGTAATTAGTTGAGTTAAAGCTGCGTGTTCGACTACCTTCATAATCCACCGCCAAACCACCGCCCGTATCAATAACTTTTATGTTAATGCCCATTTTACAGAGTTGAACGTAAAATTGACCTAATTCATTAATGTAGTGCTCAATGTCTTTAACATTGGCAATTTGTGAACCTTGATGACAGTGGATTAAATGTAAACAATCATCTAATTCAGCGCTTTTAAGTAATTTAAGTAATTCAAGAATTTGAGTTGTACTTAAGCCAAATTTAGATTTTTCACCACCAGAGTGTGCCCATTTACCTGCGAGGGTTAGAGCTAAGCGGCAGCGGACACCTAGTAATGGTTTTATGTTTAATTCAGTTGCTAATTCGATTACATAATGAGCTTCTTGCATTTTTTCAATTACAATGGTGATATTTCGCCCAAGCTTGCGTGCGATCAATGCCGCGCGAATATAATCACGATCCTTATAGCCATTGCAGACAATTGGGGTTTTATTATTTTTCACCATCGATAAAACGGCTAATAATTCGGCTTTACTACCTGCTTCAAGACCATTATTAGCTTTGGCTTCGACGATACTTGAAACGACAGCTTTGTTTTGATTGACCTTAATTGGATAAATTAAGGTATATTCTGCAGTATAGCCCAAGTTTTTGCGTGCATGATTAAATGCATTGGTAATTCGTTCAACGCGATTTTTAACGATATCGGTAAAACGTAAGATCAATGGTGTTTGTAGTTGATGTTTCTCAGATGCTACTTTTATAATATCAACCAATGGCACAGGAATATCCTTGAGGTATTTACCACGGCGAACGGTTAATTGACCGCCTTTGTTAATGTCAAAATAGCTGTTTGCCCAGCCATCAACGCAGTAAAATTCTTTCGACTTTTTATAATTCCAGTTGGTTTCTTTGGTTTGTGCCATTGATGCTTACCTTTTTAAATATAAACTATGGTTGTTGATTAGCTAATAAGCAAATTATATCGCGAGCGACATGTGCAGCCGCAAGTGCGGTTATTTCTGCATGGTCATAACTTGGTGCTACTTCAACTACGTCTGCACCAATAAAATTAAGTCCACCCAAATTGCGAATAATGGCTAAAGCCTGTAGTGAGCTAAGTCCACCAGGCACAGGTGTACCAGTGCCAGGTGCGTAGGCAGGATCTAGACTATCAACATCAAAAGTTAAATAAACTAAATTATCACCAACAATTTCACGAATGCGCTCAACTACTTTTTGCCAGCCATGATCGTGGACATACTGTGCATCCAAAATATTGGTACCCATAAAGTCGTCATTCCAAGTGCGAATTCCAATTTGCACTGATTTAGTTGGATCTACGATCCCATTTTTAATCGCTTTATAAAACATCGTTCCGTGGTTTAGTGAATATTCTTCGTCATCTGGCCAAGTGTCACAATGTGCATCAAAATGGATTAATGAAATGCCTTTACCGTGTTTTTCGGCTAAGGCTAATAAAATTGGATAAGTTATGTAATGATCACCACCAAAAGTTAATGGAAATACATCATGTTGAATAATTTGGCT
>CAYIZV010000169.1:0-2206 GCA_964367915.1 uncultured Neisseria sp. | reverse complement strand
ATGCATGTCCAAGATGTAATTCCAAATCAAGAGGCCTTATTAACTGCAAGTTTTTATAATAGCTTTGCTTATAACACCTATGGTCGAGATAATGCAATGACACAGCTTGGAGTCGAAAAAACTAGGGCTCAATCCAGTGCTGGTGGCTTAAATATGACCACAGGTTTACAGTCCAATCAAAATCAATCCAATGCAACTAATTCAGTCTTTGGTGGTGGGCAAAATTTATTTATGGCAGGACCTGTTGCAATACCTGCTTCAGATATTAATTGGAATTATGCATTAATTGTACGGGTTGATCCAGAAACTTTTGCGAGCCATATTATTCCGTTTAATCTAAAAAAAGCTATTGCAGGAGATCCAGTAAATAATCTTGCCCTAGAGCCTGGGGATATTATTAATGTATTATCGGCAAAAGATGTGCGGACAGCAACCGCGGGTGGTTCAATTTATGTTTTTGTTGATGGCGAAGTTTCGTCACCAGGTGTGTACGAGCTTAAGAACGGTCAGAGTTTACGTGATGTAATAGAGTCGGCGGGTGGTGTATCAGAGAAAGCTTATGTGTTTGGTACTGAATTAACGCGAGACTCGGTGAAAAAACAACAAGCTGCATCCTTAGCGCAGATGTTGGATCAGGCACAACAAAGCTTGATGGCACAAGCGAGTACTGCTACCTCTAATGTGACTTCGAGTGATCAGGCAAAAGTTCAAAGCTTAGCTATCCAACAACAACTGGGTTTTATTGATAAAATGCGCCAAATTAAGCCAAGTGGTCGTGTGGTTTTAAATTTGGGATCGGGGAAAGTTAAAGTTACAGATTTACCTGATTTTAAACTTGAAAATGGTGATACGGTATATATTCCACCGCGTCCAGATACGGTAAATGTGGTTGGACAGGTTTATAATCCGGCAACGTTTATGTATAAAGCGGATTATAGCGTTGGGGATTATATTGGACTGGCTGGAACTGAAAATCAATTTGCGGATGCCTCAAGTGAATATGTGTTGCGGGCTGATGGAACCTTATATAGTAAACAGCAAGCGGGGTGGTTTGGTGGTTTCACGAGTCGGAGCCTGAACCCAGGGGACGTTGTGATCGTACCGCAACAAATTCAAATTGGCGGGATGGTACAAAACATAATGAATTGGACGCAAATTTTAGCAAATACAGCACAAACAGTGGTATTATTTAATCGCTAATAATTAAAACTTAGCCAAGTCTAGTAGAATCTAGCTTGGTTTTTAAAATAAAGACATGATATCAAATATGCAAGCACAGCAAAAAGAAATTGATTTAAGTAAAGTAGTTTTAGTTCTCAAAGAGAATAAAAAACGGGTAGCAATTAGTACAGCTATAACCACGTTAATTGCGATAGTTTATTGTCTGATCGCAACGCCAATTTTTACCGCCGCGACGATTATTAATCCACCGAAGCTGACGGATGCTGGTTCAGGAGCTGCACAATTGATTGGTGGTCTAGCTGCTCTTGGTGGTGGCGGTGGCTTGCTTAGTCAGAAAACTGATGCGGATGTTACGATTGCGATTATGAAAACTAATGCAATGAAAGATTTGGTTATCAGTAAATTTGATTTGCAAAAGTTATTAGAGAAAAAAGATATTGAATTAACCCGCCGTACTCTGGATGGTAAAGTTAAATTTATCCCTGATATGAAAAGCGGTTTTATTGAAATTGATGTTGATGATAAAGATCCTAAGTTGGCAGCAGAGCTGGCGAATTATTATGTGATTGCACTTGGGCAAATGGTAAGTAATATTTCTTATGGTAAAAGTAATATCAAATATCAATTTTTCAATCAACAATTGGATAAAGCTGAATCCAGTTTAAATACTGCTGAAGAGGCGGTTAAACAGTTTGCTTTGAAGAATGGAATTCTTGCTGGACAGCAAGTCAGTATAGTTGCAAATTTGGCAACGCAGTTACAAGCGCAACTAGTCGTTGCCCAAGCTCAATTGCAAGCGATGAGTTTGTATGCGAGCCCAGATAACCCTGATTATATTGAGTTAAATTCGCAGATTGCAAGTTATAAAGGGCAGCTAGATAAATTAAATAATTCTGCGTCGCCAGATCCAATTGGTGTACCTGCGGGTTTGGCACCAGAATTAGCCAAGCAATACGCAGGATTAATGCGCGATGTGATGTTTCGCCAAGAAGTTTATAAAATTATTGCTCGTCAATATGAGGCT
>CAYIZV010000168.1:0-2252 GCA_964367915.1 uncultured Neisseria sp. | reverse complement strand
AGCTTGTGATAAAATAAACCACTCAATTTTATTTAAAAGCAGATTTTTAATGTCAGAAAATAATAGTTTTAACAAATCATTCTTCCTACTTGGATTAGTTATTTTACTGGTATTACCAGAGCTAAATAATGTTCATTATGACCCCCAACCTCAGTTTTGGGCAGAAATTACAGTAGCCTGGGCGATACTAGGACTGTTCGTATTTACCCTACTTTATATGAACACGATTAGTATTCCTTTAATTACACTGCCACTTGCCATGCTGGCTATTTACTTATGTTTGCAACAATACATAGTTCCAATTGATTATCCTGGATTAAATTATGTGGCTGGATTAGAACTATTTATATGCATCCTTATTGCAGTTGCAATAAATACCTTCAAAAATACTTATGGAATTAAATTTGTTGTCAGTCGAATCTGTTATGCATTGCTAATTGGAGCTATATTGCAGTCTTTGATTGGCTTCATACAATATACGGGCACTACGAATTATTTTGGCAATATGATTTTTTACGACAGCTCTCATCCAACTACTAATATTTTTGGACACTTCGGACAACGTAATCACTATGCACACTACTTAAGCTGGGGTAGCTTTGCATTAATCTACTTATTTCAGCAACGAAGAATCAGCGCGAAAATATTTTATCCACTTCTATTATGGTTAAGTTTTAGCTTAACGATTTCTGCATCAAGAAGCGTATTTATTTATTTTGGGTTTGCGCTAATCATTAGTGCAGTTTATTTTATCCGTAAGAAAGACTCACAAAGCAGACATTTACTACAAATTATGTTTATAGCAACTATTGCCTTATTTGCGTTTGAATATTTTTATCCATTAGTCCATAAGTTATTTACTACTCATAATAATTTTAGCTCCGGGCTTGGTAGGCTGGATAGTGAAAGTGGTACTGGAAGACGTGGAGTGGAGTGGGATAAAGCATGGATGACATTTAAAGAATATCCTATCTTTGGTATTGGTTGGAATGAATACACAAAGAATGGAGTAAAACTGCATTATCTATTTCCCAATGCGGCTTTAAATAGCGGACTCTTCACTAATTGCCATAACCTAGTTTTACAACTACTTGCAGAAACAGGAGTAATAGGAACAGCGGTCGTAATTGGCGGTATAGGATTAAGTATTTATCGGTTACTGAAACATAACTCAGGGGTTGAAAGCGTAATATTACTATGCATGATAGCAACAACTCTAGCGCACAGTATGAATGAATACCCATTATGGTATATGTATTTTCTGTCTGGTTTAATTATGTTTTTATCCATGGACAAACCATGGATAAAAACCTCCGCAAAACCGGTTATTGCAATTAGCGTATTACCAATCTGCGGACTAATTTATCTTATCATCACAAGTAGTGTAATCTTTGATAAAATGGTCGATTATTATGACACTCCAGATGATCAAAAAAGTTTTAACAGCCAAGCTAAATACCTACAGAACTTGGTTGATCACAATATTCTTTGGTCATATCATGCTGCATATACTTTCGACAACTATATTAACGTTGATACAGACTTCACTGATGCTTTGTACCCATTAAAAACTCAATATGAATATACCCATAAGTTCGATAGTTATCACCCTTACCCTGATACCTTAATCAAGGAGGCTATGCTAGATTGGAATTTGGGCAATAAAACGGATGCAGAGCGCCTAGTAAAACTAGCGGTACTAACATTCCCAGTTTATAATTCCAACTTTCGCGATACATTACAAGACAAACGTTATCGTCAACTATATAATTTAGTCCCGAAGGTAAATAAATAAACTTTCTACCTTTTATGTCATAAATTTAACTGCCGCGTCAGTATTAATCACTGCCGCGCTTAGTTGAATCTCGACTAAATACTTGGGATTAGCAAGTTTAGCCTCAACACATGCACGAACTGGTGCACTACCAAGCGGTAGCCATTTATCCCAAATTTGGTTAAATTCATCAATTTGGGAGATATCTTTTAGATAAATCGTCACACTTAAAATATGCTTTTTATCACTGCCATTATCACTTAATATCTTGGCAATACTATTTAAAACTTCTTTAGTTTGATCTTTCAATCCAGCATCCAAAGTATTTGGGACTTCAACAGTATAAAGAACATTATTAAATATTACAACATCTGACCATCTTGCGGTAGTTCCAACCCGAGTTATTCCCATTACAAGCACCTCTTATGAAGAATTAATGAGTTATTTTACCTTAAAAACCAGAGTAATTATTGTTATA
>CAYIZV010000167.1:0-2283 GCA_964367915.1 uncultured Neisseria sp. | reverse complement strand
AAGGCAGCTAAGGCTAGTTGTGAACTATAGCCATCTTGTTCTAATTCAGTATTAAGTAGCACATAAGCTTTACGTTGGTTTTCCAACATTTGCCGCGCATTTAAGCCCTTAGTAAAGTAACCATTAAAGGCTGCACGATAAGGTGTAAATCCAACTAATTGCGCACCAACTTCATTGGCTAAACTCGGTAAAGTACCACTCTTACCTTCACAAACACGTGCAATTTCATTCGCTAAAAGCACTAGCTCAGAATAATTAGCTAAACCACGTGCTACGCGACCCAATAAAACATGTCCTTGATTTTTTACTAAACTAGCCGCAATGGCTTGAGTTTTGGCATTTGGAATAACTTTACTTAAGTCAACATTGCTTGATTTATTGGTAATTTCCAAGGTAGCATTCAAAACCTGCGCTAAAGCATATGCCAGTTCACGCGGATCTAGAGTAATTTCAGTTGCCACTGGAGCTAACAAATCTTGTGCCATAACATTAATTGAGTGTAATTCCATACCGCGTTTGCTTGCCTGACGTAAGCGCTGAGTCAACAATGGATGCTCTTCACGTAAAACACTACCAACCACTAAAACCGCTTTATTTGCAATTAAATCCAGCACGGAGCTACCTAAATAACTAACGCCTTCTGTTTTGCCATCTAAACTAAAATCTTGTTGTTCTAAGCGATAATCCAAATTATTAACACCAAAAGCGCGCATCATTTTTTGTAATAAATGTAATTCTTCACTAGTAGAAATTGCAGAAGCTAACACCCCAATTGCATCGGCACCGTGATCAATTTTCACGCCATTAATACTTTTTGCCGCATAAGTTAGCGCAGTTTCCCAATCTACTTTATGCCATTTGCCATCCTGTTTAATCATTGGTTCAGTTGCGCGCTCCGCATGGTATAAACCTTCGTAGCTAAAACGGTCACGATCGGATAACCAACACTCATTCAGCTCTTCATTTTCAAGCGGTAACACTCTGACAACTTTATGATATTTATCAATATGCACTTGTATATTGCTACCTAATGCATCATGTGGCGCAATGGATTTACGCCGCGATAATTCCCATGAACGAGCAACATCGCGGAATGGTTTCGAGGTTAGTGCACCCACTGGACAAACATCAATAATATTTCCAGATAATTCGCTATCAACGGTTTTACCAATAAATGGCATAACTTCAACGTGATTATTGCGATAACTCATCCCTAACTCTTGATAACCTGCAATTTCATCACTGAAACGCACACAGCGTGAGCAATGAATACAACGTGTCATGGTAGTTTTAACTAATGGGCCGAGGTCTTTATCCACCACTGCACGCTTAGCTTCTTCAAAGCGGCTTGCGCCACGCCCATAACCAACAGCTAAATCTTGTAACTGGCATTCGCCACCTTGATCACAAATTGGACAATCTAACGGATGGTTAATTAATAAAAATTCCATCACACCTTTCTGCGCCTCAACCGCTAATTTTGAGCAAGTATGCACTTTCATGCCTTCGGTAACTGGAGTTGCACAGGCTGGCGCTGGTGCGCGAGCTTTTTCGACTTCAACTAAACACATCCGACAATTTGCCGCAATCGATAATTTCTTATGATAACAAAAATGCGGGATATATTTCCCCTCACTTAATGCAACTTCAAGTATCGTTGAACCAGGTTTTGCTTGGACGGTTTTACCATCTAATTCAAATTCAATCATTATTTATTCCTGTTAAGATAATTAGTACCAGCGGTGGTCAACTAAACATTTTTTATGCTCAATATGATATTCAAATTCAGCTCTAAAATGCTTGGTAAAACTACGCACAGGAAATACAGCGGCTTCAGCCAATGCACAAATTGTGCGCCCAGTCATCTGATTACCAATACTATCAAGTAACTCTAAGTCATCAGGACGACCTAAACCAGTTTCAATGCGGTGAATAATTTGATATAACCAACCAGTACCCTCACGGCACGGTGTACATTGACCGCAGCTCTCTTCATGGTAAAAATAAGCCAAGCGTTCAAGCGCTTTGACCATACAAACATCTTCATCCATGACAATTACCGCACCTGAACCCAGCATTGAGCCAGCTTTAGCAATCGAATCATAATCCATATTGCATTGCATCATTATTTCCGCAGGTAAAACTGGAGCAGATGAACCACCGGGGATAACCGCTTTCATTTTTTTACCACCACGCATACCACCAGCCATTTCAAGCAATTTGCTAAATGGTGTACCCAATGGAATTTCATAGTTACCAGGGCGCTCTACGTCACCACTGACA
>CAYIZV010000166.1:0-2284 GCA_964367915.1 uncultured Neisseria sp. | reverse complement strand
GGATTTTGAGTCCGGCGCGTCTACCAATTCCACCATCCCGGCTAAGAATGAGAAGCGTATTATAGCCCATCCCAGCCCAGCTCGTCAAGTTTAATTTAACATCTAATTGAGTGAAACCACTCCTGGCTAACTTGAGTATGCACTAAATCAGGAAGTTAGCATGGCCTATCCAATAGATATAATAGGACAGGTAGAGCACAAATGAAATCAACATTACCAAAACTTTAATTGTCCAAGATTTTTCTGCTAAAACAACAATTGCAAAATAGAACGTAAATAAAGTACCGCAGAAGCGCCCCTCGGACATCATAGTACCAGTCATAACACCAGGTAAAATACATGCTAAATTAAAGCAAGCTTCTTCATAATACTTCTTAATCAGCATATAAATCGACAAAAGAAATGAAATTAAAAACAATACCGAATTATGAAAATCAGTTACCATAACCCACATCTGCTTACCTAAATGCCCCATGTCCCAGCCTTTGCGTCCCCAACCTTTTTGGATATGTTGAAATGCCAAAAAATCACCTGCACGATACTGCAAAAATGCCATATACGCAACTAATCCTGAGCTAGCAATAGCTAGCGCAATAAGCATAAGCTTAAATTGCTTACGGTGGCGGATAAAATTAATAAATACAGGGACTAAAAACATAATCCCGACTGGACGGGTTGCAGATAGCAAGCCACCAAGTATACTGCCTTTAATTTCACGATTAGTTCGCAAGAAATAAAAGCCGCTAATTGACAAAGCCAAAAAAAGTCCCTCGGTATACAATGATGAAAAATAAACACTGAATGGAGAAAATACTAAAATTGTTACCCCGAAGCGACTATTCAGGTCGTTAAAGTTAAGTCTTAACAATTTATAAAAGAAAACAGCGGCAATAAATACAAATAATTGATTTAATAATATACCAGCGAGAATCGCGTCCAAGGTGGTAACTTTAGCTGCTATGGCAACTAAACTAGGATATAACGGAAAAAAAGCCCAATTGGCAAGACCTTTCCAAATTTTAGGATGAGTTCTTACTACATGATCATAACCATCATTAATAATAGTTAGATACCATTTGCAATCCCATTTGCACATTACACTGGTAAAATCACCTTTATCATGCAATAACAAGCTATTGGCAATATTAAATTGGTAATACATCATTACCCTGCTAATAACAAAGATCAATACAATAAATAATAGCCAATTTGATTTCAGATATTTATCAACCATCATTAACTTTCACATACAAAATTAGTAAGTATATATTCAAACAGGTTAGAACACACGCGTGTGGACATACTGCTAGACGATTTACAAAGAAGCTTAATAGCTGCAAGTGAGGAGTAAATCAACAACCCAGTATAATGAATCTGATTGAGTGTAGATTATAACAAACTATTTATTAAGGATAATAGCAAAATTAAAAAATCCAACCTAAAGGCTGGATTTTTTAATTTTTGAATAACTTATTCAGCTTCAACAGCTTCAGTTACTTCAGGACGATCTACCAATTCCATAAATGCACGAGGTGCATTATCACCAGGACGGAAACCGTACTTTAAAACGCGAGTATAACCACCGTTACGCGCAGCGTAACGTGGACCAATCACGTCAAACAATTTAACTACAGTATCACGATCACGGATACGATCAAATGCTAAACGACGATTAGCTAATGATGGATTTTTAGCCAAAGTAATTAATGGCTCAACAACTTTACGTAACTCTTTTGCTTTTGGCAAAGTTGTAATAATCGCTTCATGTTGCAACAACGATACTGCCATATTTTTGAACATAGCTTTACGGTGAGCTGAAGTACGATTTAATTTACGATGTGCACAACGATGTCTCATGCTCTACATCCCTTTAAAATTATTTTTTCTTCTTGATTGATTGAGGTGGCCAATTTTCAATTGGCATTCCAAGACGCAAACCACGAACTTCAAGTAACTCTTTAATTTCAGTTAAAGATTTTTTACCCAAATTAGGTGTTTTTAATAACTCGTTCTCAGATTTCTGCACCAAATCACCAATATAATTAATATCTAAGTGTTTTAAACAATTAGCGCTGCGTACTGTTAATTCAAGATTATCAACCAACTCTAAGAATACCGGATCAACTTCTGGCTCTTCTTTGACTTTGACTAATTTAGAACTTGGGGTTTCAGTATTTGGCATATGTTCTAAACCAGCAAATACCAGCATTTGTTCAATTAGTATTTTTGAAGCAGAACGTACAGCATCTTCCGGAGAAATAACACCATTAGTTTCAACTTCAAG
>CAYIZV010000165.1:0-2296 GCA_964367915.1 uncultured Neisseria sp. | reverse complement strand
GATTCGAACACACGCGTGTGGAAATACTAGTAGGCGATTTATGACGAAGCCTACAGGTAAGTAGGTGAGGAATAAATCAACGACCTAGGATGATGAATCTGCTTGAGTATAACTGTCAAGGTACAGGATCGTGCCCACTACCACCCCAAGGATGGCAACGTGACAGACGTCGAACGGTTAAACAAAAACCCTTGATTATACCATACTTATTCAGCGCAATAATCGCATATTGAGAACAGCTTGGCGTGTAGCGGCAGCTTGGTGGTAACCATGAGCTAATCAGTAGCTGATAACTACGAACCAGCAGAATCGCTAGTTTTTTGAACATTTGAATTTAGCTTAAATTTAGTACACAATTGCTTAAGTTCGGCAATTATCAATGGATAATGTTCTGGAGTGAAGTGTTTTTGTGCTCTAACGATTAAATCCAGAGGCATCCAGTCAGACTGCTCAGTGCGGAAGAACTCACGAATTGTACGCTTGATATAGTTACGTTGATTTGCGCGCTTATGAACTTTTTTGCTGACCATAAACCCCAGCCGCGAATGCGTCAGCTCATTTGGTTTATAGTGCAGCTTAAAAAATTTGCCAACACGAACCTTACGAAATACAAAAACGGATGAAAATTCATCCGCTTTGCGTAATCGGTGCGCTTGTGTAAACTTATTACTCATTAGCTGCTACTTGTTGGGTATTCAGTAGTTGCATACACGCGATATATTATACAGCTAGGCTAGCACGGCCTTTTGCACGGCGCGCTTTGATAATTGCACGACCGGATTTAGTTCTCATACGAACTAAAAAACCATGAGTACGCTTACGTTTTACCACTGAAGGTTGGAATGTGCGTTTCATTAAAATATTCCTTTAGCAAAAATTAGTCCTGAATTATAGCACATCCAGAGAAGATTGCCAAGCTAATTTTATGCCAAATTATGATTAACTTTAAAACAAAATTTTGCACCCGAGACTATCGAACAAAAAGACATAAGTATTATTCATTTTTATCTTTATGGTGTAACGTTTAGCAAGTTGGCTGGATGTCATTATTTCGCTGCAAATCAAGGTACAGAACTCCATTGACCCACAAAATCAATACCCACTCCCATACTATCGCACCAATCTTATCAGTTTATAAATTACAACTTGCTCTAAATTCGTAAAATATGACAAAATAAGAAAAAGCCCCAGCAAAGTTGCTGGGGATAATTTACTACAGAGGAAGAGAAATTATTGCGGCAATGATAGAAAATCTGCATTACAGTCATAATGATTATCATTAGCCAAGAAAGTTTTACAAATTATAGACCCAACAAATTTACAGCCTCATTACTGATTGCCTTGTTGTTTAATGTATCCCAGTTTGAATCCCACATCATAATACCAGCAGGCTGTACTTTATATGTCTGTTGTAATGTGTTAAACGCAGCGGCGATCATACCAGGGGTAGCATAATAGGCAGCGCCACCAGCAGAAGTTGAAGCTAGTACACCAATAACTAATTTATTTGCGGGAACTCCGCTAAAGTTAGGAATTGTAGTAGTACCCCAAGTAGTTGGAAACATACCAACAACCTGATTCATCCAGTTAACATAACCGTTTACGATGTAATCTGCAGACGCTCCGCTTGGATTGTAACCATTACCACCATACCAGTTATTATAAAATTGTGGCTGAACATAATCAATTGAGTTGAGCGAATCTTTCAATACTGGAACAAAATAATTCCATGCATTTCCACCTGCTGTAGCGCTTGGAACTGGAGATGCTTGATAAACCCCAACGATTTCAGGGCTAACGATAATTTGTTTGGATGCACCAATCGCTGCACGTAGTTGATTAATGGTTAACGCAACAGCTTGTGGTGCAGTTTCATAATTTTCAATATCCAGATCTACACCATCAAGACCATAAGTATTAATAATGTTTTTTACACTATTAATAAAATTATCTGGATTTTGGAAAATTGGTACCCATAAACCATTTTGTCCACCAACTGAGATGATTACTTTTTTACCTTGCGCTTGCCAGTCTTTAATTAATGTCGTTGGCCAATGTGCAGTATCTACATACACAGATCCATCTGCGTGAGTATTAGCAAAAGCTAGAATGACATGAGTTGCTTTAGCGTTTACATCATCAGTAGTTGACTGACCACAGAAATCACCACTAAAACCACACCAAAACACCGATAGAACATGACTGTTGGCAGGAACTGGCTTAACAGCAAAAGCAGCATTGACAGTTTGAGCTGAATCAACAACACCAGCATTAGTAATTGGATTAGTTACATAAC
>CAYIZV010000164.1:0-2384 GCA_964367915.1 uncultured Neisseria sp. | reverse complement strand
TCATCCTCAATATCTTCACAGGCATCAGCAAGAATTTCTTCATCAATATCAGCTAGTGAGGTAACTGCATTTCCATCCGCTAAACTTAGTTCAATTCTTGAACGAATTTTTTGTAATGTTTCAAAAATCGCAATGGAAGACGATGATTTTATTTTGAGCAATGCGACTTTAATTAAATGAATAACCCGCCCATCATAGACATTAATTAATTCTTCAAAAATAAAATCATTTAGCTCTTTAAAGAGTTGTAATTCAAATGAGGTGGATTGATAATTAAAGGTTTGTGAATGACGTTCGGTATAACGAATAAAACTCGCTACATCTTTACGCAGTGAGCGTTGGCAAATAGTTTTTAAGCGTTCTCTGAGTTGCGCTAACTCAAGATCGCTGAGACTGCCGCTTAGAGTGCGTTTACTCGGGAAAAATTTATCATCAATGATATTAACTAAACCATATAACTCACTAAGATTATTTTGTAACGGAGTGGCGGTTAATAAGATTTTTTTAACTGTTGGAAAGGCTTCTTGAATTGCTTGATAAACTTTAGATTTGTCGTTTTTTAGTTTATGTGCTTCATCAAACACGGCTAGATCAAAACGAATATTTTGTAATTTAAGTTTATATTCTTCACGATTAATTAGGTTATATGAGCAAATAAGAATTTTGGGATCAGCTAAATTAAATAAATCAACGCCATCTTTTTTAGCTAATGTAATGGGTTTGCTATCTAAAATAACAGAGTCTAAGGCAAATTTATCTTTGAGTTCTTCTTGCCATTGCTTACGTAATACCGCAGGACAAACAATAATCAATTTACGCTTACGTTCTGCCCACAGTTGCGCCAAAATTAAACCTGCTTCAATGGTTTTACCTAAACCAACTTCATCAGCTAAAATTGCACCTTTGGCAATTGGCGAACGAATCGCATATTGTGCAGCTAATACTTGATGTGGATTCATCTGAACTTTGGCATTAAACACCGTCGCAGTTATGTCGCTACGCGTCTTTCGCAAGATGTCGTAGGCATAAAATTTAGCGTGGTAGGGAGTTAGCTGCATTGGCTAGTCTAATAAAGGATTATAGGCATGATTTTATCATACTATATAACCGTTACATCTGCTTATCAATGCTGCATTGGCTTGGTCAGCGACATATAAAAACAAAGACTTAGAGTTAATCTAAGCCTTTGTTTTTAGCAGAATCACTTCCGCTGATTTTCCTAATTAATCACGGTCCATGATTCAGTATTTATTATTTACCTGCGTTTTTTCTGGGCTTTTTTCTTGAAAACATACAGCATTGACAACACAAACAACCAGAGCGGTGTAACAATCACACTCATGCGCATATCATCAATCCACAACATAATAAACATCACTAACACTAAGAAACACATCGCAAAAATATTGCTAAATGGGAATAGAATTAATTTATAGTCAATTTTTTCAATTGGCGTATGTTTACGGAAGTAAATTTGGGTTAACAGAATTAAAAACCATACCGTAAGAATTGCACAAGTGGCGATAGTTAATAGGTACATAATCGCTTGTTCGGGAAAAATATAATTTACCGCAACGCTGATTAAAATGCATACATTAGTAAATAAAAGCGCATTGCGGGGGATATTTACATTATTGGTTAAGGCAAATTTACTTGGTGCTGAGCCTTGTTTGGCTAAGCTAAATAGCATCCGAGAACCAGCATATAAGCAGCTATTGAATGCAGATAGAGCCGCGGTAATTGCTACCGCATTCATTACATCAGCCGCTTGATTTATCCCAATTTGTTTAAACACATCGACAAATGGGCTAACCTGCGCATTTAGTTTATTAAATGGATATAAGCAAATAATTGCAAGCATAGTTAAAACATAAAACAAGATAATCCGTAAGATCACACCACTAATGGCGCGTGGAATGCTTTTACGTGGATTTTCGGCTTCACCTGCGGCAATTGAGACAAATTCAGTACCTCCGAATGAGAAAATCACAATGGCTAATGAGAATAAAAAACCTTTTGGACCACTGGCAAAGAATACGTCTAAACTTTGGTAGCTGTGTAAATTTTCCATAGTTCCAGCGTGAATGTGTGGATTGAAGGTTACCAAATAAGCACTGAAAAATAACATCATTAAAATTGCTGCAATTTTGATGCCAGCAAACCAAAACTCAAATTCACCAAACATTTTGACACTGACTAATTGTACGGAGGTAAAAACCGCCAGCAAGCCCAAGCAAATTAGCCAATGGGGTAATCCTGGCAGCCAGTAATCGAGAAAGAATGTGACGGCAGTTAGTTCCACCATACACACCACGGTATACTCAAACCATGCTGTCCAGCCAGCAATAAATCCAGTGTAGTTATTAATATAGCGATTGGCATAA
>CAYIZV010000163.1:0-2439 GCA_964367915.1 uncultured Neisseria sp. | reverse complement strand
AAGAACTGTTTGCACCACAAGAAGTTGGTCCACCTGGTTGATTGAATATGTAAACGGTTTGAGTCACTGATATAACATTGCCAGCAAAGAGTGGTGTCCCTGTTCCGTTTAAAGCGGTAAAGTAGTTACCATTTGTTAGAGTTGGTAAAACGTAATTAGTACACACAATAACATTTGGCAATACATCTACAACAGGTAATGGGTTAACTATTAAATTGAAACTTGTAACACTAAAACATGCTGGATCACTCACGTTTTGAACTCTAACATAAATTGTTTGATTTCCTGATGTGAAAACAGTTGGATTCGTTATTGGATTTATAGCATTATTAGCATCATTCAGGGAGGTATAGTAAGTAATAATATTTATTGAACTTGATTGACCATTTAGAATCGCTGAATTTTGTAGAGTCAAATCAAATCTTGCGTTATTTTGAGTTTGTCTTGCACATTTCACCATATCTTGCGGTTGATTGGCAACAGGCCCAGGTGATGTTAATAATTGAAATGATTTAACTATAAAACAAGTACTATTTGGCAATTGGATTCTAACATACACAGTTTGACCACTAGCACTGCTATAGAGTAGCGGCAATGGATTTGTATTATTATCAGCATCATTTTGAGAAGCAAAATAACTCACCATTGTATCAGCATTTAAACCTTGCATTACAATAGGGGTGTTTAAATTTAAATTGAAAACATGTGTTGCAGCACCTGTATCACATTTGTAAATAGTATTTGGATTTGGAGAGGTGATTTCGGGATAGTACTCAATTACAACAGAATCAGTGATTGGAAGACAAGAACTAAAAAGGTTTGTGTAAGTTACACTGTATGTTCCCGCTTGAGTTACTGTTAAAGTTGCACCAGTTTCACTTGAAAGTATTGCACCATCTTTTTTCCAAACAAACGAATAATTTGTTGTGTTTAAACCAGTATCTATAGTGTGTGATGTTCCAAAACACATTGCTGTGCCATTGGCAATTGTTAAATCCAATCCCAAAACATCCTGACCAATATTAAAACTATCGGAAGATATAAATATAGAAGAATCAGATTGTGGGTCAGCTCTATCAGCAATTACCAATTTAATATGATAAGGAACACCAGGAGTTAAAGGCGATGCAGCCGTTAAAACTTGTGTTTGTCCATTAAAATTGATGGCAGAATTTGCAGCGTTTGAACCACCATTAAAACTTCCAAAGTATTGTGGATTTACTGATGGGCAAGATGAATTATATAAAAAATCTCTAATTGTTACAACAGAAATTGGCGTGTTAGTATTTGGAACTACAGCTAAATTTGTAGTAACACCCGTATTCAGGTTAGTTAATAAAAAGGCAAATGCATCGGAATACTGACATTGGAAATTTCCATACTCTTCTGACGCAAAAACAAAATCAAAACTAAAATTTGGTGAAATAGGCGTAAAATCAAATTCCAAAACGGAAGCATTTTTAGATACCATTGGAATTCCTGCTAGAGCCATAGTAGCTTCTAAACTAGCATCACCAACCCAAGTTGTTGAACCATCATTTAAAAGCAAAGTATTTGGTCCAGGTGCATTTAAAATATTCCCTGTGCTCAAAATTACACCGCTTTGCATTGGTAAACTTGAATTTGTGTTTTGGAAAAATCCAATTCCGTTTGAGGAACCAAAATCGGTTCCTGTCCTCCATGTAATGTTCGTTGCCGATACACATGGTGAATTAATTAATACATTGTTCACTAACTGCGGGATAGTGTAACTTGTAGTGCTTACCGTAATGGGTTGTGAGAAACCAATAGTCGTAAATAGTAGTAATCCGGTTAATAGTAATAAATTTTTCATAGGTCTGGGGTTTTGACATGACAAATATGAATATAAAATCCGTTTAAAAGCAAATAAAATCGACGAAATGCACATTATCGATTAAAATAAATATAAAAAACTTACAAAATAAAAATTATTCATATCTTTTAGGTTAATAATTTTAAAAATCAAGCTTGTAATAGTAATTATTCTGTAATGTTTATATTTGCCAACTCTAATAGAAATTACCATGACACTCTCTCAAATTCTAACACCGCAAATTCAAAAAGCGGTACAAGTTGTATTCGATATTTCTCTTGATAAAGTAGAGTTTCAAGTGACTCGCAAGGATTTTGAAGGCGATATTACTATGGTTATTTTTCCTTTATTGAAAATCATAAAAGGGAATCCAGCAGAAATTGGAACTAAGATTGGAAACTACTTAATTGAAAATGTTGCTGAAGTTGAAAAATTTAATGTGGTCGCTGGTTTTCTTAACATTGTGATTTCAGATAATTATTATTTGAATTTTTTCAACGAAATAAAAAGTAAGGAAAACTTTGGGTTTGTTTCACTAGCTCCAAATGAAAAAGCGGTGATGGTGGAATATTCTTCGCCTAATACCAACAAGCCTCTACATCTTG
>CAYIZV010000162.1:0-2493 GCA_964367915.1 uncultured Neisseria sp. | reverse complement strand
TCACGAACAACAGACTTAAAGTATGTGATATATTGTTGCGCATCGAGTTTAACCTTAGCAACATCTTTAACTCGAACCACTTGAGCATTACTCTCAGTTGCTCGCAGCACAATATTCTCAAATTGTGACTCTTCGGTCATATAGCCAGTTGAATTAATTAAAAAGTTATATTTTTGCGGACCAGACATTGGCGCCATTGCATTTAAACCAATCGCATACGGCCAGTTTTGGTCATTAACCGCGTTTTTAATATCCGCAACGCCAATATTATAATATTTCAATTTATTCGGATCTGTCAAAATTCGCATAGCAAACTGACGTTGCCCTAAGATTGAAACGACCCCAACACCTGGAATTTGTTCAACCAAAGGATAAACGTAACGCTGCACATAGTTACTTATGAATAATTGGTCTGGTTTACCTGTATCTGAGTAAAATGGTGTCACAATAAACAAATCCGGGTTTTGCAAGCGCATGGTTACACCCTGTGCTTGTACCTGAGTTGGCAATTGTGGCATTGCAGTATTAATCCGATTTAAAGCATCGGCTTCAACCAATTGTAAGTTAGTCCCAGTTTGAAAGTAAACGTTTAGTGATAAACTATTACTACCATTTTGGCTGGCTGACTGCATATAAATCATTCCAGCCACCCCGGACATTTGATCCTCAATCGGAGCAGCTACCGCATTGGCAATAGTTTCAGAATTAGCACCTGGGAAAGGTACTGAAATATTCAAGCATGGTGGAACAATTGAGGGGTATTGCTCAATAGGAGAAACCGCCATAGAAATCAGACCTGCAATCGTAATGATAATCGAAATTACCATTGATAAAACTGGTCTTAAAATAAAAAAGCGACAAAACATCTAGCTGATTCCTTTACACTGGATAACTAACACTTAACTTTATATTAATCTACTATACTTTTAAATCCACATCAATTATAGCAAGACTGAAATATTACTTCAGTCTTGCTATAACGCGACTATAAAGCTAATCGATATTTAATACTTCCGGTCTATTAATATTTACCATTGTAAATATCGGCTGAACTTTCAATAACTACCGCTCGTTTCTTAACGTCACCTTTATAAGCGGAAGCATTTGTTTTGGCAGGAGTAACTGCTTTAGGCGCTGAGGCTATCGTAGGATTATTTGGATTAGTTTTGCTTTGATCCTCTGTGCTATCCACGACAACTTTGTCACCATTCATGACTTTAACACCACCCGCAGTTACAACTTGCATGCCATCGCTCAAGCCTGATCTAATAATCCACAACTCACCAGTCATAGGACCTGTCACAATTGGTTGTTTAGCAATTTTGCCATCTTTTACCACATAAACGAAAGCACCTTTGTCATCACGGAATACTGACTCTTGTGGAATAGCAAAAGAATCTTTATACGTAACACCATTTAAATAAATATGAACAAATTGCCCTGACAAAAGTTGATTTCTCAGGTTAGTATTATCAACATAAGCCCGCATATTCCATACACCATTTTGCAAGCTAATTCGAGTATCCGTAAATTGAACATATCCACTATTTTTCATCATTGTACCATCTGCTAATTGTAGATCGGTTCTAAATTTAAATGCAGGAGGAACTGTGATTACACCGTTATTAACACCATTTTGAATCACTAAGCGATCATTCTCTGGCATAGAGAAGGTAATATACATATCGTTTACCGAATTAATTTGATTCATTACTGTTTGCCATGCTGTCACCATATTACCCACAGTCACTTGACGTTCTGCCACATAACCATCAGCAGGAGCTCTAACAACAGAATATTCCAAATTCAATTTAGCTTGATTAATATTGGCTTCATCAGTTTTTACGTTACCCACTGCAGTTTGATAATTAATTGTTTGTAATTCCAAATCCTGTTTGGATACAGCTTGTGCCGCGTATAATTTAACATAGCGCTCATAAATAATTTTGTAATTATCCATCGAGGCTTTATCACGGATTAAATTACCCTGATAGGTCTGTAAATCAAGTTCAAAAGGACGTGGATCAATTTGATACAAAGGAGTGTCTTTTTTAACATATGTACCCTCTGTATAATACTGTTTAAAAATTGCACCACTAACTCGTGGAATTACAGGATAATCTACTACACCTTGAACAATTGCAGGATAATCATAAACGTAAGGAACATTATAAGCATGTACAACTTGTACATCAACGTGCTTTTCCGGAGCAGCTTTTACCTCTTTTTTGGAACATCCTGCCAAAACTAAGCCTGCGGCCATTAGCGGTACTAAGATTTTTTTCATGTATGATACACCCAGCAAAAATTTATGTGTTTTATAATAAATCAATTAAATCAGAATATTATCTAATAAATACTATGGTTAAATATGCCATTTCCATCTATATCAGATGATTTTATCAAAGGCAAACATTTGCGATTTTATCACAGGCGCGAGCTTGTGATAAAATAAACCACTCAATTTTATTTAAAAGCAGATTTTTAATGTCA
>CAYIZV010000161.1:0-2521 GCA_964367915.1 uncultured Neisseria sp. | reverse complement strand
CAAGAATTTTGTGGACATGGCATTGGTAAAGGCTTTCACGAAGAACCACAAGTGTTACACTATGGGCGCGCCAAGACTGGTCCAAAACTTGAAGCTGGCATGATTTTCACCATTGAACCGATGATTAATCAAGGTAAACGTCACGTGCGTTTTTCAAGTAATGGTTGGACGGCTTTAGCTAAAGATCGCAGCTTATCCGCTCAATTTGAGCATACAATACTAGTTACCGCAACTGGCTATGAAGTCTTAACTGTTTCACCAAAGATGCCAGCAGTTCCTGAATTTATTTAAAACACAAGCTAAATATTATAATGACAAGATTGCTAAAAAAACCTCGTCATTATAAAGAAGCACACAGACAGAATATAATTAACCTCTCATTGATTGCACCATCTAGTATGTTGCATAATTTTAAATTTTTTATAGATGACCTTGATATGATAACTTTTAACAACCTTAATCAAAAATTAATCGATGCCGAATATGCGGTGCGCGGAAAAATTGTAACTCGTGCCCAAGAGCTCGAAAAAACTGGTAAAAAAATAACTTACTGTAACATTGGTAATCCACATGCTTTTGCACAAAAACCTCTTAGCTACGTACGTGAAGTACTCAGTTTACTTGAATTCCCAGATTTATTAGAGCGTGATCTAACTAATTTGTTTCATAGTGATTCAATTGAACGTGCTCGTTATATCCTAAACCAAATTCCTGAGGGTGTTGGAGCTTATTCAGCCAGTGCAGGGGTTGAATTCGTTCGTGAGGCTGTGGCTAAATTTATTGCTACCCGTGATAACATTCCAACTAACCACGATCGAATTATTTTGACCGACGGTGCGAGTAAGGCTGCACAATCGGTAATTGCCGCAATTATCAAAAATCAAAATGATGGTTTAATGGTTCCAGTTCCGCAATATCCAATGTATAGCGCGGCACTAACGCTCGCGGGTGGACAAAGCATCGGTTATTATTTGGATGAGGAAAATCATTGGCAACTGAACGAAGAAAGCTTAGTGGATAGTTATAACACGGCACGCCTCAACAAACTAAACCCAGTTGCCGTAACAGTGATTAATCCTGGTAATCCAACTGGTGCAGTGTTATCGTATGAAAATATTAAAATGATTATTAATTTTGCACGTCAACATAATTTAGCTATTTTGGCCGATGAAGTTTATCAAGAAAATATTTATAATAAGGCTGGCAAATTTCACTCATTTGCTAAAGTAATGCATGACATGCAAGTTAGCGATGTTTCATTATTTAGTTTTCACTCAATGTCCAAAGGATTTTATGGTGAATGTGGTCATCGCTCAGGTTATCTTGAAGTACGCAATGTACCCGATGATGTCTTTGAGCAATTTGTTAAATTTCAATCGATTAATCTCTGTGCCAATGTTGTCGGTCAAATTGCAACCTATTTAATGGTTAGTCCACCGCAACAGAATGATGCCAGCTACTCACTGTATATTCAAGAACGTAGCGCTATTTTGGAAGATTTAAAAGAAAAAGCCCACATCTTAGGTGATGAACTAAATAAAATTGAAGGAATTAGTGTCAACATCCCTGAAGGTGCAATGTATGCGTTTGTTAAACTAAATTTCCCACCGGCTAAACTTAATCCTTCACTCGGTGCTACCGTTGACGAACGCTATTGTATGGCATTACTCGAAGATACTGGTCTGTGTGTTATACCAGGTACTGGCTTTGGTCAATTACCGAATACTTGGCACTTTAGAACTACGTTCTTACCACCACGCAATCAAATCGTAGAGTTAGTTGCTCAATTAGCTCAATTTCATAAAAAGTACGTCGCACAATTATAATTGCAGAATCTAGCCTGATAACTTTCATTGAGTTATTGGGCTAGATTTTATCTCAATATTCATCACTGGCACAGAGCCCTAAAACCATAAATCTGACAGTGTTAACGTCATGATTCGCCCTAGTGCAGCAAATTGCAACACCTTCAATCAATACAATTATAAGCAATTAAACCAATATATTACAGCCACAAAAATGTAGAAATTTCTTTAAATCACTAAAAACCACAATAATTTAATGGCATAAACTTGACCATATCAACAGCAATGTATTACACTAATAACCTTGACATAACAAATGGCGTTTGAACCTGATTCAAACAATGCCAATAAAATTACAATAAATTACTTTACTTAATAAAACATAAAGGGATATTTTCAATGAAAAAAATTTTAGCTGTTTTACTAGCTACTTCATCAATTGCAGCGTTTGCTGAAACTTTCCAAGATTTCAATAACAATGCATATTTACAATACAATAATACTTCAATCAACTTAGGTCAAGGTAACACAGTTGGTTACACACTTGGTACAACGATTCAAGCCAAAAACAATGTTTGGATTAACGCTGAAGCCTATGGCTCTCCTTATGATTCAAATAGCTGGAATAATAGCAGTGTGGCTGGTGGCCCTCCTGTAGCGTTAGGTGGCTCTACTTACGGTCAATTCTTAGCAACAGCTAAAGCTGGTTATGCATT
>CAYIZV010000160.1:0-2521 GCA_964367915.1 uncultured Neisseria sp. | reverse complement strand
TAATCTAATTGTTGTAATTGAGCTTCTGCATTTGAGTTTTCTTTACATACTGCACTAATTACGCCGTTTACGTTATAACCATATGAGCAATAATCATGATATTGGTCAGCACCTTGAATAACCCCATTATTATTTACAATTCCTTCTTGTAAATGTAAATTCAATTTTACATTTAGCATTGACAACTGTGTTTCATTTGCTGTGTTTTTACATAGTGCAACAGTTACATCGCTTTCAGTGCCTAAGTTATTACAGGTCACTAAATAATCGCTAACTGGTGCATCGTTCATTTGCCCAACATTGCCAATTCCGCTGTTGTCAATTTGAAGCGAAGTAAGAACCCTATCTTTACCTGCGATATCTAAAGTACTGCTAATACCAAATATCGCTCCAGCACCAAATAATCCGCCAATGCTTCGATAAATTGCAATTGTTTGTGGTGATGCAACATAGCCAACTGCTCCAATTAAATCATTGAGTTTAAAGACGTCATTGTTACGAACAATTGCTTGTGTTAGTGCATCATTTGCATTATCGTTGACTTGGATTTGTGGCCTTGTTCTCGTACCAATCGCTCTTCGGTAAGTTTTAGCGAATACGCGTGCATCTTCAAGATCCTGCCGCATATTAACGATGGCATATGAGATTCTATTGATATAATAGTTGCTAACTAATAATTTTAGCTGTTTATCCGTCATCTTGGGGTATTGGCTTTGTAATCGTTGGGTTAAATAATTTACGCGATCTTGATTCGTGATTTTATCTTCTATTTTTGTCATCCGATCTTCCCAGCCTAATGTTTCTTTATTTATCATATTTATATAGTCAAGATTGGCTTTTTGGATAAATAGATTAGCACTAATTAAATCATCTCGAGCAGCGATAGATGCAGCACGAGTAGCTATGTCATTACCGATCTCTTCACCAATCGCGGCACCACCTAGTAAGCCAATGAGGTCAGCAACAATAAAGGCAGCCGTTGCACCAGTTGCCATGGAGCGTTTAGCGCCATGATTAAAAACGGCTTCACCACGGGTGTGATAGGTATCATTAGTCATATAGAAATCATTGCTATTAGCCTCAAGTAGATCTTTGTGGAGTGTAATTATTTGCTCGTGAACTGGTCCAGAGGTCGTGGTTAATTTAAAGCTTTTTGGTCCATTGGTGAAGGATTCCGCATAAATAACTTTAGTTGTATGTGGAGCAATTTCATTGGCGCTATCTAATTCGGTATCCTCTTCCCACGTATCCGTACCATTTATTTTAGAACTGCCAGTTATTGCTTGAGCAAGATAGGTATAATCACTATCATTTTGGATGACAATCGACCATCCGAGCCCTTTTTGAGCAAGCGAGGCAAATGGAGTTGACCACGAAAAGTGCCAATTTAGTTCTTTATTTTCGGTGCTATTTTGTTGAGTGTTATCAGTATTTGTCGTACTATTTGCCATCCCCGTATTTGTTCCACCACTATTACATGCAGCAAGATTAATTGTTGTAAGTACTAGTATTAATTTGGTTAATTTGTTATTCATGTAAAATTCCTGTTAATTCTGCTTTGTGTGATTAATGATTTAAGTGTCTAATTCAAAGTTGTTTTGTTTAGCGTAAAATAATGGATCTCCTGAGGTGGTCTTTTATGTGTGTTAAAGATTACGACTAAGTTCATATTTTAGCTGTAATTTCAAAAGTGAAATACTTGCCATCTGCTTGTATTGGCGTGTAGTAATGAGCGTAGATGAATTAGCTGTATGAATGTGGTGCAAATATTTCTTATAATATCTAATAAGTAGGTTTTATGCAGGTATCATTTTGAAAGTACGTGATTATAGAGATGTTATAGCGAAATTGGAAGAGCTATTTATGGATATATAATTCTTATTTTTGCATAAATTAGAATTGAATTGTGTGGTTTAGATTGTACGTGCGCGGATAATTTGAAAAATTTTCCTGAGTCTAGGTGCGATAATTTTACTTTTGGGTGCGGGCTTATTCGCAAAAATACTGTTTAAACCTTGGAGGTAGCGATAGCCAAGCCAAAGCATCAAGGCAATAAAGATGTAATTAAATCCCCAGCCTAATTGTTGAATAAGTGGATTAATAACCCAATTATTTAAAATGAAAACCAATAAATATAAAACATAGTTATGGGCAATCCATTCTAAATGTTGCTGAACAAAGTTGTTGCTGTGGGTATATTTAACGTAGAAACTGTCAACTTTATAAAATAAGACTAAGGGAATCAGTGCGGTAATGATGAACTTTAAGGTTAAATCAAAAAAAGATTGATCATCAAAGGTGCTCATTAAAAACACCCCAACGACACAAAACGCCATGGCAAAAACATAGACTAGTGCGAGTAAAATGCGGCGTTCATAATGTAAATCTAACATATAATTCTTTATAATATTTAGTTGCTGGGCAGTGATTATAAAACATCTATAAATATAACGATCATTTAATTAAGACTCGCGGAATTCGATCATTGAATCCAACCAATATTTCATAATTGATGGTATTT
>CAYIZV010000159.1:0-2567 GCA_964367915.1 uncultured Neisseria sp. | reverse complement strand
GCTGAGTCTAAAAGGCATTACCCAGACCACCATATTCAGCATTGAAGAAGCACACCACCCTCGGTGTTGCATCATACAACATTAATCAATGATTAAAATAAGATATAACCATCTAAACGTTATAAATTATGCTTATTTGATAGGATTTTTATATTTAAAATAGTTTATTTGCATCATAAATATTGTATAATGTAGAGGTCTAATCTGGTGCCTGCACAAATCAAGCATAAGATTGAATAGAATTTATAATAATAATAACGATCGTGCTCTTTAAATTTTTAGAATTTACTATTTATAAAGGACTTCACATGAGAAAATTAATTATAACTTTATCTTCAGCTGCGATTCTGTCTGCTTGTGGCGGAGGCGGCGGAAGCAGTAGTGGTGGCGGCAGTGGCGGTTCAACTCCTCCAGCTTCAGATAATTACACTCAACAATCTATGGTTATTGCTCCTAGTGGTAATTATACATCAACAGGAAGCAATAGCAATGGTGCTTATGTTGCTACTTCAGGTGGTTTTTATTCTGTAAGCGGTAATAATACCACCCCAATTTCTGGCGCACCAGCTGGAATAACAGTTATTTCTGGTAATGGTAGTGATGTTTATTATGTTCCTGCAAATTCAAGCAGTATTTACAGCAACAATGGTACCTTACTTTGGGATATTGGTAGTGGTAATGGTTATATCACTGCATTGTCACCATCTTCTAATAATGGCTCTACATTTTATGGAACTTCAAATGGTTCTGTTGGTCTAATTAATAATCCTGCTGGTAAAGTTATTAGCCAAATTAGTAATTTAGATGCTAGTTCAGCGATTTTAGCTATAGCATGTATTGCTAATGGCAGCTGCAACTCTGGGAAACAAGGGATTATGGCATTAACAGGATCAATCAACGGATATACACCATTTGAATCAACTACCTATGCAAGTACGCCATCTTTATGGACTTACCCGACTGCTTTCTATTATTATAATGGCGTGGGTAATGAGCCAGGCTGGTATCAAATCAGTAATTATAACGGTTCAATGGCAGCTCAATCATTTGATACTGTAGCATATTATTCAATTGAAAGTAACCCTGGAACAATGAGTAATCCTCCTGTTCTTGGTACAGCGACATTACCTGAATTTGTTACTGCAGTAACGTTTAATAATGGTAATATTTACGTTGGAACTAATTTATTTAACATCTACTCAGTTATTGGGTATACCTGTAATAATGGTCAGCTTAAAAATAGCGGTTGTCCACTAACCTTTACTGGTCCGTTAAATGTTAATTCTAATGGTGCTGTAGCTCCATTAGGCTGGATTCAAAATGGTTCTGTTGGTATAACTAATGTAACCGTACAGCAAAATGGTAAGTTAATGGTAATTGCACAGGAATCAGCAACTTACGCAACCGTATATGTTTCAAATGCAGCTTCATACTAATCAGTGAAGAAAAAGCATTTTAATTTAGGTGTATAAGTATAATTATACACGAATACAAAACCATTGGTGCTCAAAGCCCCCTAAACTTGAGTACCTTCTTTTTCAGACAAAATACAAAATTACTACATAGAATCTTCTACTTATAGCTATTTTGTATTTTGGGTGAGATATATCAAATCATCTTGCCAGCCTTAAAATCTGCATTACAATATCACACCCCTATCAAATACGTCATACTTTTATAAGCATGATGTTGCAGTTTGGCAATAGTCCATTGGTACTGTATAAAATGGTTGGATATACTAATAGTGAGATGATTTATAAAAATTATGCACGCTTTATAAAGCAAGAGGTAGGCAAAAAAATACTCAAAATATCTTAGGTCAATTTTGGATACAAATACAAGCAATTCCTGACAATTAATTACAACTGTCAACAATTTGAAGATGTTCTGAAAGCTTTGATTTTAAAGGGTTTGATTGTAAGATGATTGATATTATTGAGATAGGTAAAAACGTACTGGCGGAAAAGGCGGGATTCGAAACGCCATCAATGTTTAAATATCTTATTGTTATATATTTGATAATTGATGGTGGTGTTTTTCTCGTGCACTTCTCGTGCACTTAGTTTTTCAGCCGATTTCTGCCCGCTCGTGTTTCCAAAAAATAAAGTAAATTTCCCGTAATGTTTGAAAATCATCTCTGTATTTTCATGCCCCATTTGTGTAGCTAACCACCAAGGATTTTTGTTATTCATTAATCAAGTGCTTGCGTATGTGTGGCGCTTCTGGTAAGGGTTGCAATATCACTTTATGCAAATGACAATGTTATATGACCCACAGAGTTTTTATTTTCCGATTCCACTACAATATTAACGTTATACCCAAGTTTGCTTAAACAATGAATTAGCTTACTTTCAGAAATATCATGAAACCGACCATTTACAATTTGTGATACTCTTGGTTGTGGTATATCCATTAATTTTGAAGCTTGCGCTTGTGTTAATCCTCTTTGTTTAATTTCGTTCTCTATTTTTTGCACAATTTTTGCTTTTATTAACATTTCGTCTGGATTTTTTAGCCCAATATCTTCAAAAATATTTCCGCTACTTTCTATAATTGCATTTTCAGTC
>CAYIZV010000158.1:0-2606 GCA_964367915.1 uncultured Neisseria sp. | reverse complement strand
GCCAAACCACTGGCTACTGTGGTGCCTTTATAAATGATGTTGTCTTTATTTAAAAATACATGGATTAGGCTCTTTATAAAAGTTGTTCCTGTTGCCCATCGCTTTACTTTATTGGTCTTACAAATGAGTAATAATGTAATCTGTTGGATAGCTACTATTATCTTAAGTTTATGGGCTGCTGAAAACAAGCGAATATGTGGAGCGATTAGAATTCATAAAAAATACAATAAAATACAGTATGCTATAATATTTAGGTTACCTTTTTACATTGTTAATTATTTAAAAAACGCGGATAATAAGAAATATGCATACAAAATAATGAATGACCAAATTCCAATTACATTAGTTGTTTTGATGGTTAATTTATTATTATATTTTAGTGAGTTATATGGTTTTGCAAAACTCTTTAGATTTAGTGCTCAATATATTGATATGTTGGATGACTATAGATTTATGATTGGATTTTTTCTAGATGTTTATATTGTATTCAGTGCTTTATATATCGGTGCATATGGTGTCAAAGAGGCAATTATTAACAATGTAAAGGTGTTGGCATAAATGAGAATTAAGCAATTAAAGTTAAGCAATTTTCGTAATTTGCAGGATTATCAAATTAATTTTGATGAAAATTTAACAGTGCTGGTGGCAAATAACGGTGCTGGTAAAACAGCTATTTTAGATGCTCTTACTGTTGCATTAGGCACATTTATTGGTGTTTTTCCATCTGGCATTAATAAAGGTTTTAAACCTAGCGATGCAACAGTTAGTAAGAACACCAATAGCGTTGAAGTACTTTTCCCTATAAAACTATCTGCTATGTTTATGGTTAATAATAATGATTTATCAGTTAATCGTCAATTGAGCAGTGCTAAGTCTAAAACAACTCGAAAGGAAACCGAGATCCTTGAAAAGTATGCGAAAAATTTGTTAAATGCAGTGCGTAAGAATGAACCTATTACCTTACCTGTTATTTCTTATTATGGTACTGCTAGGCTATGGTCACAAATAAAACTTACCAAGAAATCTCTGATAGAAAGTAAATCAAGAACATTTGCATATCATGATTGTCTTTATCCAGAGTCGAGTTATAAAGAATTTGAGCAATGGTTTATTGATCAATCAATAGCAGAATATGACGAAATTGTTAATTATTATCAAAAAACAGTTAATCAGGGCGTTGCTCCAATTGTCGCTCCTGTAAACTTATTGCTACAATCTGTGCGCATTGCAATTGACAAGGCTTTACAGCAAGTTGGTTGGTCAAATTTACGCTATAGCGGTGAGACAAAGGATATCACAGTAGAAAATGGACAAACAAGAATTACTGTTTCGTTATTAAGTGATGGTGTAAAAAACATGCTGGCAATGGTTGGAGACATAGCTTATCGCTGTGCTAAACTCAATCCACATTTACTAACCAATTCAAATCAATGTGCTGGGATTGTCTTAATTGATGAAATTGACATGCATTTGCACCCAAGTTGGCAGCAATCGGTACTGAATAGCTTGCGGCAGATTTTCTCAAATATTCAATTTATTGTAACAACGCATAGTCCACAGATATTAAGTACTGTGAAAAAATGTAATATTAGGGTAATTGATCCATCATTGACTGAAGCACTTATTCCAGAGGTTAATCCTTATGGACAGGCGAGTATTGTTGCTTTAGAAGATATTATGAATGTGAAATCTATACCAATTGCAGTTGTTGCAGAGTCGAGATTACTAGATAAATATCTAAAAATCATTAATTCTGGTGATATCTTTAACACTGATCTGCCGGCAATGCGTGAGCAATTAGAGCAGGTATTTGGTGTTAATAATCAAAAACTAATGATTGCAGACATGATGATAAATAAATTTAAAGCATTACAAAAATGATTTTAGTACAACATCCAACAGTGTGGCCTAAGTCGTTAGAGAATCGGCGTAATAATCCTGGTGATAACGGTATTCCTTTAAATCCTATGAATTCTTGGAATAGCTTTAGAGGTAAGGAAGAACTCAGGAGTCATTTACTCAGCACTCAAAAAGGATTATGCCCATATTGTGAGCTTAAATTAGATACAGAGCTGGGAAACCATATTGAACATATACAACCTAAAACTGCCAATCCTCATTTAACTTTTGAATATACAAACTTAATATTATCCTGTTTTAGCAGTAATGAGTTACGCAATTATGGTAGTAGTGCTAGAAGTTGTGGACATTATAAAGATTCTGCGGTTCACCATTTACCTCTTGATTTCAAACGATTTATTAGTCCAACCGATCCGAATTGTGAGCATTACTTTCAGTATGAATTAAATGGAGAGATTGATGTAAATTTGCACTATATTCATGATGTTACAATTTGTAATAAAGTTAAATATACGATTGAGCGATTGAATCTAAATTGCAATCGCTTGGTTCGTCAGCGTGAAGAAGTTATAAACGATGGATTTAATATTATTCACGAATTTGGTGATGATCAACAAGCTTTGAATATGTTTATTGAGTTAGAGTTTCAAATTACGAATCAACGATATTTATTTCCATTTATCAATTTACGCAAGCAGTTTTTTGAATGGTATAAAATTTAAGGTTTAATTATGCTAACTGTTTGG
>CAYIZV010000157.1:0-2625 GCA_964367915.1 uncultured Neisseria sp. | reverse complement strand
TCTGTTGCATTTGCAATATTACTTACTTTACCCGCCCGATTGCCGATTTGGTTGGTCTTGAGGGTAAGTTTGTACGCTGCGCCACGGGTTAAATCAGCCGCTGGGGTAAAGGTAATCACATTATTGGCACTAAAGCCAATTTTTCCAGCTAAATGTGTCGTATTAGTTCCTTGCGTTACATAAAATGAATTGTCATTAACCGTATCCGAATCAACTGTTTGACTAAAACTAACTGCGATTATTGGTTTTACATCATCAACTATTTCGTTATTAGTTGGATAAACACTATCGATACCAGGTGTTTTGAGTGCTGCAACATTGCGGTAAACCTTAAATTCATTAGTTTGGATTCCTTTGCTTCCGCCGTTGTAGTTGACTACCTGTTGATGTGTTCCAACTCCACCAGCTGCCCCCAAACTCTGACCATAAGTTAATTTACAACTTGCATTTAATGCCAGTTGAGAGCCACAGTCTGAGCGTTGAGTTAGATCAATTCCTCTTGGCGTTACCCACGGCACAGTTAAATTGCTAGCAGTAGCAGTACCAATATTAACTACAGTTACACTAGTAGCTGCAGTGTCTGCTCGTATTATTACAGGAGCATTTAAATACACTAGATGCGCGGTATCATTAAACTCTACCTTCAGCGCTAGATTAGTAATATGTTTGACCCCCAATTTATCTGTCATTAGCAGACTAAGTTTTGGATTTGCAATATGGCTGTCCAATTCAACTAAAGCGCTGCAATTACTCTGCTCTTTATAATCTTTATCTTCACATCGAATTTCACTATAGCCACTAGGTTTTACCCCTGCGCTTTGAAGTTCAATATTCTCATAGTCTTGTTTTAAAATAAATGGAAATGCAATCGTAAACTTATCAGAATTTACCACGATATTTTCCATATACTTCAAGCTATAAACCATCCCGTTACTTTCTGGGACATCCCGTGCGAAAGTAATTAATTTACTCACCGGATATTTCTTACCACTCAATTTATCTTGATAATTTAGTCTAAAATTAATATAACCATTATCTTTTACATACGGTAAACTTATATTTACTATACAATTACTTCGAGCACTCAATTGTTGACAATTAAGACTATCCAACACATCATTCAAGCCGATTGACTCTGGTAATGAACTACTTATTAAAGTACTATTCACTAAAACTAAATCGGTACTCGTATTGTTTGACACAAGCAGCGAATATTTATTGGCGCGCAATGGATCATAAGGAAAGAGTGGCGTGGCACTTATTGTAACTTGACTTTGTCGAGCCACTGTACTAGTAGCATCATTGCTTGCTCCAGTGCTACATGCATTGAGTATGGTTAATAATATCAGTACATTTACAGCACTCAAGATAAGCTTTTTCATGTTAAATCCTATAAATAAATGACAGCACCGAGACAATGTTCAGTGCTATCAAAGTTAACTAGCTGTCATAAAAAATATACTTGAATCAACTGAATTAAAATCAGCATCTTTAGTTGAAGAGTAGTTGAACGGTACAGTGATGCTTGCTGGAGCAGCAGCAGTTTGTACAATTTCAATACTACAGTTCCCACCTGCTTCAGGATTAGTTATCGTACAAGTATTAGATCCTTTTGCAGAAGTTCCACTAATAAAAGTAGGTTTCACTAAAACTTGAGCGCCAGGAAGTAGTGTGTTGGCATAACCAGAAGCGGTGAAGGTTACTTCATGAATTGTTTCACCACTTACCGCAGCTTTAGTTGAAGTAGCCGCAACACTAACAAATTGTAACGCGTTAACTCCAGTTTTGCTGTCAGGTGTTACCACATGAATACCTGTAGCATCTTTTATACTGTATGGAGGTGCTGAAATTTCTTGGCGTGCACGAGTTGCGGAAGTATAAAATAAGCTGTGATTTAATTCACTCGCAAGATATGTATACATAACCAGACAATCAGTATTTGCAAGAATAGTACCAGCTACGTTTGTTTTAGATGTAGTTGGACAAGTTGTCGCACTACTATCAACCATAAAACCAAATGGCAAGCTTGCATCATTAACTAAAAAGCCACTAACATCTTGAGGACCTGCCGCATATTTAAATCCAACTTTGGCTTGATTATCTTTAATCAATACAAATTCATTTTTTGCAGGATTACCTGAAGTATCAATTGAACCACCAGTAGCGGTAACATCTTCGGGCGTCACTACTACCACACCATCTGAAGTTGCTTTATAGCCCGTAAGATTTACAATATTGTAATTTACACCGCTAAATCTACCGATAATTAGTTGTTGCGCCAGACCTTCTTCAGCCAGTGAAGTTGGACCATAGGTATAGTCTAATGCGGAAATACTACCAGCAGGAAGAGTTTTGGCTGTATTATATATACCATCACTTGAAACAACACCGCTCAAAGGGTTGCCAGAACCAGCGCTAGTTGCATCAGTTGGTCCGATTAATGAAAGATTTGTCGACCAATCATTGGCAGTAATTTCACTTAAAGCAAAATCAGTACTACCAGTATTCTGAATTAAAATTCTACTTGTACGCGTGTCTTTTCCATCAGCAAAAATCAAGTACCCCTTTGAATTACGCACAATAATTAATCCATTACCACTAGAGTCTAATGCCGAATATTTAATC
>CAYIZV010000156.1:0-2676 GCA_964367915.1 uncultured Neisseria sp. | reverse complement strand
ACCCTCCTGCTTTATTATTGCTGGATGAAATTACTAATAACTTGGATATTGAAACCAAGCAGCATGTGTTAACCGTTTTAAACAATTATCCTGGTGCTTATTTATTGATTTGTCATGAAAAGGGATTTGCACAACAACTTAATTTGGATTATATATACCAGATTAAAAACGGAACCGTTTGTAAAAAAGCTAACTAATTCTTTACAAATCGAATAAAAAACCCTAACTAAGCAGAACAAACTACATAGTTAGGGCACATAAAAACACTTATTTCACTAGCTTAGCTTAGTGTTTACGAAAAAACCGCGGTAACATGCGAAACATAATATCATTTTTATCAATAAGATGATGTCTCACCGCCATTGCTATATGAACAGCAACCATCGCACAAAGCAATGTTCCACATAGGTTATGGCTAATTGCAATTATTGAATAAAGTGTCTGATTATGTGTATGAATTATCGCAGGAATAGTAATAATATCAAAATAGTGAAAGTCGCCAGAGTGAATATTGTATCTCAAGATACCTGTCAAAACCATATAGCCGATTAAAACATACAGCGCTACGTGTCCATAATGCACAAAATTGATCTCTTCTTTATGAAATGATTCTGAATAGGCTGGCGTTTTATGCGTTAAGCGCCAAAATACCCGAATAATAAAAAGAATCAGAATACTGAATCCGATATTAAAGTGTAAATAATATAAAGCACCTTGAAAGGGTGTCAAAATTGCAGTCTCAGATGCCAAGAACAAATAAGCAATACCTAATTCCGCCATAATAAGAATTGCCATTAGCCAATGTAATACTTTTGCCACCGCTGTATAATCATTAAACTTACTCATAAAAACCTCTCAAAAAAATAATAGTACTATAATAGTTAAATATGAAAACATTGTTTTGGGTTTGTAGGTTTTTGGTCTAAACCAGCATCGGACAAACATTTTTGAAGAAACTGCATAAATACAATATAACGCGAGTCGGTCTCAGCAATATTACGCATCAAGTGATAACTTAGAATGCCTACATGATAGTCGGGAAATAGGCGAATAAGTTTCCCATTATCTAGCTCATGGCTAATCGTACTCAGCGGCAAAGCTGCAATGCCGTTATTACTTAAAACAAATCGTTTAGCTTCAGCAAAATTGTTATAAATAATTTTAGGCTTAATTTTGATATAGTAAACCTCGCCAGTTATTTCATTAAAAAGCGGAGCTTCCGCTGCTAAAGTACCGTCGGGGTTAAGTTTACCAACAATAAGATGCTTAGCATGATCTTCAAAATTATCCCATAGTCCATGTTTGTCAACGTATTCTGGTGTACACACTGCCACAACTTTATCAAAAGCAATTAGTTTAAATTTCTGATTTTGCTGCTTAGGTAGATAGTTAATCACTGCAATGTCATATAGTTCTTTTTGCATATTAAATACATTTGCACTATGCGTAATATTTAGTTGTAATCTGGGGTGCTGAGTGAGAAAATCATTAAGCCTTGGCAACAGGATATCGTCTGACAAAGCATACGGCAAAAGCACATTAAGACGTCCTGTAACTGCACCCAAATCACCACTAACGGAGCTAAGAACATCAGATAATTTGGATTCATACCCCTTAAATCTAGCATATAGATTATGACCCAGCATAGTCAGAGCAACGCCATGTGTCGTTCGATTAAATAAAGAATCTCCTAAAGACTCTTCCAAAGTTTGAATCCGACGAGAGATAGTTGATTTAGAGATATTAAGCATTTTTTCTACGGATAAAATACTTCCAGCCTCAACCACCTTCACAAATAATAAAATATCATCCAACATATTAATACTTCTTAAAAGAATCTTCCAATAACTCCAAAACGGTTGTATAGCGTACATCATCAGACTTAAATTTGGAGACTAAGTAATAGTTCATATAACCAACATGATAATCAGGAAGAACGCGGACAATTTTACCACTTTTTAATTCCTCCTTAACGTCATCTTCTAAAAGACCACTGATTACCAGACCAGACATTACCAAATTTTTAGCTTCAATAAAACTGTTTAAGTAAAGTTTATAATCAACTAATAGCTGCGTTATTTCGCTATCACTTTCACGAAAGAGTTGTGGAATCATGTTTTCTTCAAGCACACGAACATTACCGACGACCATATGTTTGGACAAATCTTCAATGGTGGAGCATAAACCATGCTTTTGAATATACTCTTGTGAGCAAACAATTATTACTTTACTACTATAAATCAAAGTTGCAGCGTGATATTCTTTTTTACTTGCCTGACTAGCTACTGCCAGATCATAATTATATTTATCTATATCAACAGTTCCTGCGTAATAAGTCAGATTCAGATCAATTCCTTCTAGCTTATCGTTAATTGTCACCAAGCTTCGGCTAAAACCATAATTTGCCATACCAACGGGAAGTAAAATGTTAATAACGTTGTTGTATCTCTTATTCTTTAGTAGTGCCCCCGAAAGCATAGCCTCTACCTCTGCATCAATTTCATGAAATGCAGCAGCTAGATTTGTACCGTATTCAGTCAGTTCCAGATTGCGTTAATAGCGTATGATTAGTTTAAAAATCAATTGTTGATCTAATGAAGCAATCTTTAGGGAGATGGTCGACTGTGAAATACCAAGCTTTTATGATGATACGGAGAATTTATCATATGCAACAAC
>CAYIZV010000155.1:0-2693 GCA_964367915.1 uncultured Neisseria sp. | reverse complement strand
GAATAAAAAATTAAAACACGAGATTTTTAATTATTTCAGCCATCTTTGATTTCTTTTAAAGACGTTTGAGATAGGAGGTATTATATCATCTTAAACCGCATCAAAATAATCTAAGTCAATGTAAATTAATCCCAAATCGCTGTCACTCCCCAATAATAAAAGGGTTACACTTTTACAGTATAATCCTCAATCATAATGAATTACATAAATCGCTGGTACAATCCAAATCGGATTTATTCAAAACTAGGCTACCTGTCACCGAATGAATTTGAGGCAGTAACCTCCAGTCAAGCAAAAACGACTTAATTCGGTTAAATGTTGTAAAAAGCCTCGACTATTGCTTGAGTTAACAAATTTTGTGGCAGTAATATCTTGAGAGAAGGTGTCCAAGTTTAGTGGGTGGTGCAATAACTAATTTTTGGTTAGTAGAAATTTTTTTAAATATACTTTTCGTAACTGAAAGTTGGGTTTATCAAGCTAAATTATTTTATAATCATGACTAGGTAAAAAATACTTACCGCAAGTAAATGAGCCGAATTTAAAAAATTGGTTTGCATCACTAGAAACATAGATGAGAAAGATCGTCTGGGAGTTATTTTAGCTTGTGAAGAAAGTCATGATGTTTGTGATATTGCTGATATCTTAAAGTCAGCGACTCAGCAGCATACAATTATGTCAACGATTACTTAAAGTTCAGAATGTTTGATTATTAATAAATTTAAGAGGTGTTAAATTTTGAATTCAGCAAAAATAAAATCTATAACTTTTGCTTTGTTAGCTAGCGGAATAATGACTGGGTGTGGTAGTGGTGGTAGCAAAGTTGATTCTGCCCCTGTCAATTCTCAAGCTAAGCTGAGTTCCAATAATTTAAATTTTATTTTTGTGCAGAGCTTTGAACCAAATGCGCAAGGAAATAATTTATCTATCACTGGCTTTAACCATTCATTACAGTTTGGGCAGTTGTTAAACCAAATTACGGGGGGAAATATCAGGGCTGTTCTGTCATTGGATCCGTGGAGCCAGATTATTAATGGCTATCCCAATATGTCACCGATACAGAGTATCGAAAATTATGCAGTATTAAATGGAATTGGTATCTATGCGTTATTGCCAACTACTATTGGCAACTATTATGAGCCAATATTTCCATCTGTGGCATATTATATTGAAGAAATAATCGGTCAAACCTCTCAAATTGGTGTTCCTAGCTCGGGAAATTTTATCATTGCATTGTCAAGTCAACAAATTAACCAGACTTTGGCTCAACTAAGTCAAAATCCAAATTTGTCCTTTACTTATACACCACTTGAGAGCAATAACTATCATCAATATGCCGTACTATCCATAAATAAAGTTGCTCAAGCTCAATCTGCAACCTATAATGATGGCATAATCTCATCTAACCAATATCCCAATCTACAGTTAAATACTAATTCTGCCTGTCAGGAAAGTAGTGTTACATTTACTTTGCAGGGTGCAGTACCTCCTAATATGAATCGCAATGAGACAGTATATCTAATTCGCCATGTTGAAGCGCACCCGGTATACTCATTTGATAATGGTAATTATGTTTGTCAGGGGCAATGGCGGGCGATTGGTGCGGTTAATAAATTAGAATCAGTTATTGGTGGATTACCAAATCTGGTCTATTCTTCAGATCCTGGCGATCCATATAGTTGTACTAATGGCAGCTCTTTTTTACCAGCAGAAAGTTGTCCGACCTATGTTCGTCCATCGTTAACTATCAACCCCTTTGTGATTAAAAATAGTATGCCACTTAATTTAGTTGCTGAGAGTAATTTTAACTGGAATAATTATCAGGCAATGGCGCAGTATTTCTTTCAAGAGAGTCAGTTTAGCAACCAGACTATTCTGATCGCATGGGAACATGATACGGTAAACAGCATGTTAGATTATTTGATTGGGACTATTTATGACCAGCCAGAATCTGTTGCGCTAATCCCGACATGGGCTGGCAATGACTATGATACAATTTGGAAAATTCAACTGAATCAGAATGGTCAGCTAACTTTTTCAAACACTTGTGAAGGGATTTCATCTGCAACTCTTCCGCTGTCGTGTCCAGCATTTTAAGTTTTATACATCCGTCAGGATTAACAATTACTGTTAATCCTGACAAATTTGATTTTGTGCTGTTAAGTGGTTACGGCTAGTATTATAGTACGCTATATTCCATCAGAACAATCAGTTTATATTCTTGCGTTTAAGCATCAAAAAGAAACTGGTTTTATAGGTAAATATGAAAATGAAACCTCTGCACATTAATTTATTTTAACTAGAAATCTTGTGTCAAGCCCCCATAATTAGTACCAACCGAAATTAGACATTCTCCATATACCTCATTTCATATTGCATAGGCGTTAACCCATCCAATCTGTTGTGTGGTCGCTCATTGTTATATTCATCCATCCAAAGTTTTATGCGCAGTTTTGCCTCGGCTAAGGTGTTAAATTCGTAAACATTTAGCAATTCATGCCTGAATGTTCCATTGAATCTTTCACAATAGCCATTCTGCATTGGCTTTCCTGGTTGAATGAATTCCCATTGCACATTATTCTCGGTACACCATTTTGCAATGTTGTAACTTCTGAATTCTCGTCCATTATCACTCCGAATCTTAACTGGTAGCTTGTTTGCTGCTTTCAGTTGATTCAGAACATTAATAACCTTGC
>CAYIZV010000154.1:0-2728 GCA_964367915.1 uncultured Neisseria sp. | reverse complement strand
TTTCCTTTCTGAGTGTTATGCCTATATAAAAAATAGAATTAATAACTAGCAACAACAACTGCAGAAAGACACTCTAACAGAGTCATATTTACTCACTTATATATTAACACAAAAACAGGCAGTCTCAAAACCGCCTGTTTGCGTTATTGATTAATAGTCAGCTAAATCTGGCGATGAATTTTAGTTGCACGCGATTGCGCACCAGCTAAAATCAAACATTCAGCTAAGTTCACATGATATGGAAGATTTGCATTGTAAACAATAAGTTCCGCAACATCCTCCGCAGTCAAAGGTTCAAACCCTTGATAAACACTCTTAGCTCGCTCATCATCGCCATGAAAACGTACTTTGCTAAACTCTGTGTTTACCGCGCCTGGAAGTATTTCACTAACCTTAATTCCATGTTCAACCATTTCTTCACGAAGACTTTGGCTTATAGCATGAACCGCATGTTTGGTTGCGCAGTACACGCCACCTTTTGCGTAAGATTCAACTCCAGCAACTGAACCAATATTTATAATATGACCACTAGCTTGTTTTACCATTTGCTTGGTAACAATACGTAAAACCGCTAAAAAACCTTTGATGTTGGTATCAATCATGGTTTCCCAATTATTAACATCATCATCAATTAATGTATCCAAGCCCAAAGCTAAACCTGCATTATTTACCAATACATCAATCTGTTGAATTGCATCAGGTAAATGATTCAAGGCTGTTGCGACTTGTTTGGGATTGGTCACATCCATCCCAATGACAAAAATCTTTACGTTAAATTCACTTTGTAATCTAACTTTTAATTGTTCTAAACGCTCAACTCGCCGCGCAGTTAAAACTAGATTCGCACCAAAACGCGCAAATTCTTTGGCACAAGCTGCACCAATTCCAGAGCTCGCACCAGTAATTAAAACCGTTTTACCACTTAATCTATTTTGCATTTATATTATCCTTATTAATCCCAATCGTGTCCGTCACCAAATTTATTAGTGCTCTCGAAATTATTATAGCTATAACCGCCACCTAAATCTTGATATAGTTGGACAATTGTACCTAATTGTTGCAATTTACTTTGTTGCACAACTAATGCCGATTGATCCATTGTAACCGCATTTTGCAGCAATTGTGGTTTACTAAATAAGCCTTGTGTAAAGCTCGATTCAGCTAATTTGTAAGCTAATTTACTGCTATCATACCCTTCAATTTGGGTTTTCAAACTTACCGTTGATTGTTGATGTGCCGATAAATCATTATCAACTGCAGCAAACGCTGAACGCACTGTGTTCAAATAATTATAGTATGCTGCATAATATTGACCTTTTGCCGCTTGAATTTGACCATAGATACTAAAATTCAAAATTGGCATAGCAACAGCCGCCGATTGAACCCAATAATCCGTACCAGACTTAAATAACCCGCTTAATGCAGCCGCTGCAGTTCCCTCAGTTCCACTCAAACTAATGGTTGGGAAAAACATTGAAGTCGCAACGCCAATATTTGCATTTGCTGCCATCAATTGTTGTTCAGACTGCCGCACATCTGGGCGATTTCTTAATACCGTTGATGGTATATTTGCTGGAATTATGCCATAGCTATTAAGTTGCGTAAATTTTAGACCACGTTTAATCGTACCTGGGTTTTCATTTAGCAATACTCTTAGCGCATTCTCAGATGCCACAATATTATTTTCAATCAGCGGAATTTGCGCTAAAGCAGAGTCATATTGTTGTTGATAACTTTGCACCGTGTATAATGAAAAATAACCTTCTTTATACTGAATTTTTGCAAACTCAAGCAAAGCTTTTAAATCTTTAACTAGCTGTTTCTGTAATTGTAACTGATAATCTTGACCTAGTAAAGTAAAGTAACCTGTAGCAGTTTGACTAATTACTGACAAGCGCACAGTATCTTTAGCGGCTCGTACGGCTTGATAATTAGCTTCTGCGTATTGTTGTGAGCGAATTTGTTGGAAAACATTTAACGAATAAGCCGGCGTTGCTGAGAAACTATACCCCTCACCAACCAAAGTTGTACTATTATAACCAGCATTAGCACCTGCCGTTGGAATCCAAGCAAATTGCACAGAACGCAACTGCCCTTGAGCAGCAACAATATTGCCGATTGCAGCTTGAATATTATTATTATTCCGTAATGCACTTTCAATTAATTGATTTAACTGTGGATCATTGAATGATTTCCACCACGCCATGGCTGGTAAATTAGCGCTTTCCGTCGTCGCTAAAATATCGCGGCTAGGAAAAGATTTAGGATCATCCGTATTCGGTTTTGAATAGGTTGGACCAAATAAACCACAACCAGTCATGGCTGCTGCCAAGCCAAGCAGACTAGCTAAATTTTTAATACGCATAACCATTCCTTATTTTTTATTACTTTTATGCCAACCACTAACTGTAACTTGCTTTGCGCGGGCAAGTGTTAATTCATTTTCTGGTGTATCATGTGTGATCACAGAACCAGCACCGATCAAACTACCATTATTAATTTTCACAGGTGCGACCATCATTGTGCCTGAACCAATAAAAACATTATCACCGATTATGGTTTTAAATTTATTTTTACCGTCATAATTACACGTTATGCTGCCTGCGCCAACATTAACTTTATTTCCGATTAAGGCATCACCAATATAAGTTAAATGATTAACTTTTGAACCGATACCCAGAGAACTATTCTTTATTTCCACGAAATTACCGACATGACTATTTTCGGC
>CAYIZV010000153.1:0-2747 GCA_964367915.1 uncultured Neisseria sp. | reverse complement strand
AGTTATACATGCATTGCTAGATGCTTTCATAACAGCTTATGTAAATCAAATAGTTAGGAAGGAGACTAATTATGATCGTTTAATTTTGAATTTATTACCCGAAAAATATCGTGTTGAAAAATCAACAGTTTATAATCAACTTTTAAATATATGTCAGTTTATTTCTCTGTTAACTGATGGCAAAGCAATTGAACTTTATAAAATTATAAACGCAAATAAATTATAATTTACACATATTGTATAACAGGTGTTAAATATTATGAAATAGTTAAAAAATATTTTGTTTTAAAATATAAAACATTAATTTTGAGCATCTAAACTAAATCTTAACTTATGAACAAAAGACTACTGCAAGTTTTCTTCATGTTAAGTGTGATTGGTTTTGCTCAAACCCCGAGTGAAAAAATTCAAACTTACATTAGTGAAAACAAAGAAAAGTTAAATCTTTCATCTTCTGAAATTAATCAGTGGATGATTGAGAGTGAAACAAGCTCGGAGACCATGGGGCTTACTAATTATCTAGTAATGCAAACTTATAATGGTGTAAAAATTGATAATTCATATATTTATTTTTGGATAAAAAATGATAAAATTGTCAATACACCAGAAGGTTTTATTACTAATATTGCTTCAAAAGTAAATACAACTAATGCGAATTATAATGTAGTTCAAGGCTTTTCTAGTGCCCTTTCAAAATTAAATGAGAATACTTTTTCTAGTACAATTATTTCTTCTGATAAGAATAAATATAAATTATCTAATGGAGTATTGTCAGAAGATCCTGTGAGTGCAGAATTAGTTTATTTCCCAAATCAACAAGGAAATTTAGTTCTTGCTTGGAGTTATGAATTTTATTCTCAAGATACTAAGCATCTTTGGAAAGTAAAAATCGACGCTACTAATGGAACATTAATAGAAAAATATGATTTAGTGCTTAATTGTAATTTTGGACCTAGGCATAATCACGCTATGTGTGTTGAAGGATTAAAAACTCAAAATTTTGAAGCTAAGCTATTTAAGAACCAGCAAGCAGAGATGTTATTGACACCTGGAACAACTAAGTATAGAGTTATTCCTTGGAATTATGAAAGTCCTAATCATTCGTCGTTTCAGCTTATAACAAATCCAGAGGCTACGACTCCGCTACCTCCTTTATCTAATGCCGCTTCGCCAAATGGTTGGCATAATGCTAACAGTTCTATTGGAGGTACAACAACTACTTATAGTGTGACTCGAGGAAATAATGTCTTTGCAAAGGACGATACTGATGGTAATAATATTGGTGGCGTTTCACCTTCAGGAGGTACCTATCCAAATTTAACTTTTGATTTTCCTTATGGAGGAACTTCTGTTGCTGCTAGTAGCTATTTAAATGCTGCGGTTACAAACCTATTCTATATGAATAATATCATGCATGATTTATGGTATCAATATGGTTTTGATGAAGTAAATAGAAATTTTCAAACATCAAATTATGGAAGAGGAGGTATTCAAGGTGATAATGTTTTTGCTGATGCGCAGGATGGTTCTAGTTTAACTACACCTAACTTAAATAATGCAAATTTTTCCACACCTTCAGATGGTAATTCTCCTAGAATGCAAATGTATCTTTGGGATGTAGGGCCTACACCTAGAAATCTTGTGGTTAATTCTCCATCTACAATTGCAGGTCAATATATAGCAATTGATAATTCTTTTACAAATGGGCATGTTAACTTACCTGCTTTACCTGGCTTAACAACTGATTTAATTTTATATAATGATTCAACTCCTGATTTAACAGATGGATGTGAACCTGCAATAAATGCAACGCAAATGCAAGGTAAGATTGTTATAATAAGAAGAGGAACTTGTGCATTTGTAGATAAAGTGATTAATGCTCAGACAGCAGGTGCAGCAGCAGTAATAATTGTAAATAACGATAGCGCTAATCCAAATCAGTATGTGAATATGTCAGGAGATAATTCTTCAATAACTATACCAGCTTGTTTTGTTTCTTATAATATTGGAGAAATGTTAATTGCAGCTCTTCAGTCAGGTACAGTTAATGTAACGTTAAGAAAAGATGTAATTACGTTTGTTAATACAGATGGTGACTTTGATAATGGAATTATTGCTCATGAATATACACATGGTATTTCAACACGTTTAGTTGGTGGTGGCGCAGGAATGTCAGGTTCTGCAGAACAACCAGGTGAAGGATGGTCTGATTGGGCGTGGTTAATGATGCAAATTAAGCCAGGAGATACAAGAAATGATGCAAGAGGTATAGCTACATTTGCGGTTAACCAGCTTATTAATGGGAATGGAATTAGACAGTATAGATACTCGACTAATATGAGTGTTAACCCACATACATTTGCTGATACGAATGATCAGTGGTATACTGATACAGACGGTGTTGATAGAATTGATGTGCACGGTCTTGGTTCAATTTGGTGTGTGATGTTGTGGGATTTAGCTTGGAATTACATTGATAGATATGGATATGATCCTAATATTTACAATGGTACAGGAGGTAATAATAAAGTTATGAAGTTAGTAATTGATGCAATGAAATTAACGCCTGCAAATCCATCTTTGATTCAATGTAGAGATGCTATTATTCAAGCAGATTTAAATACTACTAATGGGCAAAATTATTGTATGATCTGGGCTACTTTTGCAAGAAGAGGTATGGGAATTAATGCTTCTTCAGGAACTAAAACGGGTGTGACTGGAGTTCAAGATCAAGTTGCTGATTTCAC
>CAYIZV010000152.1:0-2750 GCA_964367915.1 uncultured Neisseria sp. | reverse complement strand
GGCTTCAATTGTTCTTTTGGCTTCTTTGTGCTTTGAATCATTTCGCAACTCCAATAATAGTCCTATACAAACGTAACCTGCTATTATTGATAATACAAGCAAAATTAATCCGCCAACAAAACTTTGCCAAGGATATTGTGTAAATAATTTAGCGGTTTTGTCTAAAAATGATCCTTTGTAATCAACAAATGTGTAAAGGTTGTTATTGATTGTCAGGCATTTTTCAAAATCATCTTTTTTGTTTGCCAAGGCAATATAGTTGTAGCTAGATTGTGCTTGACATGAGTTTAGTTGGTCTTGAAGTGATTTAATCTTTTCTTGGTCTCCACATCCTACAAGTGCAAAACATATAAGTACTATTGCAAAAAGTTTTTTAGATAATGCTGTCATCTACGTTTACCTTCCTAAAAGAGATTTTTTTTCTGGTTTCTTCATCAATAGTGAAAAAGTCTACTATTTCATAACGATTGCTTTTACCGTTATATTTGTGGACCGCAAAGCGTTCTGATTGTTCAAAGTAGCGAATATATGGGTTTAGACTCATTGGTGAGCAGATGATTACGCTATGAAGCTGTTGGTTTTGCTTTTCATTTGTTGTTGGTGGTTGTAGCTTCTGATTGTAGTAGTAGAACATATGGTCAAGCTCGCGGTCTTTTTTAAGAGTCATTTCAAGTTCAACAGCGATTCTGATGAGTTTGTTGTTTTCCAAAGCTGTAATGATGATGTCGGAATGCTTGCCTTTTAGAGTTCGGTAGTCGTTTTCTTTTTCTCTGGCAATTGCTTCAAGCTTTTTGATAGTTTCTTGAGGTTGGTTTTGTTTTTTAGCAACGATAAGGTCTAACTGAGCTTGTTTGGCGATGTTTTTACGATCGAAGCGAGTTTTTGCGATGAGCTGGCGTTCGTTTAACATCCCAGTAATTTTTACACCGTTAGTGATTAATGAGAGTTTGATCTCATGGTGGAAGTATTGGAGATAAAGGTTATGTTTGATTAACGAAACATTGGTTTTATCGATACTGGTGGCAGTGATCTCAAGGAGTTGATTGCGTTCAAGCTGGTTTTGCAAGCGTTGTTTTTTAGTTTCGTTGCTTTCGTTGTCGATTTCTATTTGGGTATCACCAAGGAGTTTAGCTAAGCCCATGTCGGTAAGCATGATGAGATAGTTGGAGTTTACCTTGAGATATTTCTCTTCTTGGGCATAACCTTTTTTGATTAGGCTTTGGACATTTCGATGGCTAACTTTATAGTCGATGTTTAAAATTCGGGATAAAAGTTTGATGGTTGAATACTCCCAAGTATGGAGATGATTCATGATGCGTTTTTGGCGTTCTTGTCCTTTTTTACGGTCTTCACTCTTATCGGTTTTTACTGCTAGAGTAGTAGTGTTTTTAGCTTGAATAATGTCCATTTTACACCTGTGATAATATGTATATATTTAATGTGAGTATATATGTGAGAGTTATGTGGAATTGCCGTACAACATAAAATCACACATAATTAGCCACATTTATATACTCATTATAGCATAATTATACCATAAAAATGGTACTTCAAGTTATATAAACATGGTTGAATAATATCATGAACAAATCACTAAACACAAGTGTTTGCGCCTAGGGTCGCCGTGATTCTTAGGTGCTGGACGCACCTATCATGATAAACGTTAGTTGGCATCATTCCCCGCAAAGCGAGGGCAAATAACACAAACTTAACTCCTACGAGATTACCATCACTAGCGTGCTGCAATTTTTGCAAATTGTCCCTTGTCGTTATCCTCGCTAAGGCGAGGCACATTTGTGTTATTTGCCCTCGCTTCACTTTGTTCGCACAGGCTAAGGCTGGACGCCCGCTAGCGCGCCCTACGGGTTAACCTTGAGGGAATGATGCGGGACAAAGTCCCCCACTCTTGACCGCACTCTTGGGAGTGCTAAAAATCCTTGGGGATTTTTTAAAGAGCGGCTCCCCCTGACCATTCGCTTGCGCTTATGGTTGCTTCCTGAACGTCAGCAACAGCTCACGGGCTTATACATAAGCCACCGCCCGTGACTGTCTCGGCTAGATTCTTGATATGTATGTTAATAGTTGTTGGAAGAAATTATGTTTGATACAATATTGCTGCTTTGGATAAGCTCACTGTTAGATCAGCAGTTTCGAAGCATTTTTGGCAATAAAACCCTTTAATGGGTTTTATGCGGCATTTTCGGACGTTGATTACCTCTGATGGTAATCAGTAAGCACTTTCATAAGTTAGAATCCTTTAACGTATTCTAACAGCAAAATTTTTGATGGATTTATATCAGAATATGGGTGATTATTGATGATAAAATAACCAGTTGAAGTAATTAAAGTAAGCTAAATACTGTGGCAGTGGTTCTGTTTTTATGGGCTATGTGTCAGCGTTCTTCATTACTCTTTTTAAAGTTTGCTATTTTACAACGGAAGGATGATTAAATGGATTGGTTTGTCGGTTCTGCATTAATATTTGGCTTAATAATTGGCTTATTTACATACTCCGTTTATAAGTTCCAACAGCACGAATTAAAACATAAACATAAGCATAAAAATCAGGCAAAATAGTATTTATTAATATCTATAAGCGTCAAATATTTGACGTTTTTTTTATTAAAAATAAGGTTGTTATGCTTCTTACTTTTAGATAAATAAATTAACATTACTTAAAAGTGTTAGTTATAGTTATACTGTGTGCGGATTATTCAATAAGATTGGTGACTCGTTAGCGAACGGACAAC
>CAYIZV010000151.1:0-2780 GCA_964367915.1 uncultured Neisseria sp. | reverse complement strand
AATTGGCGGAGTGGACGAGACTCGAACTCGCGACCCCCTGCGTGACAGGCAGGTATTCTAACCAACTGAACTACCACTCCACGTGGTGGGCGCTACAGGATTCGAACCTATGACCCTCTGCTTGTAAGGCAGATGCTCTACCAACTGAGCTAAGCGCCCACTTATTTCGCAAGATGCCTTGCGTTGTGAGAACCGTATTATGCCATCAAACAGCAGCTAATTGCAAGTATTTTTCATTTACTTGATGCTGTATCTGCGTTTGCTTAGACTAATATTTTGATATAGAATGGATATTATTTATTGTTTATATTTAATGAATTAGGGGTTATGCGTTTTTAAGTGGGTGAAAATCAATTGTTGATTATAAATCCTAGGCATAGGCTAGATATAAAATAAACCGGAACATGTATGTTTCCGGTTTAACAAAAGGAGTTGTAATTTATTGCTGTACACAGTATAAGTGAACAGCCGCATCACATGTGCTTGCTCCAGCACTCGCAACTGACCAAGCCGCTGTATTTAAACTAACATATCCAGCAGTACCAGATGAGGCATTTGAGTTTGTAGTCCAATTAGTACAATTCTCAGCAGCTGATATTCCAGTTCGAGCAAGACCCGTCCATGCATATTGCCCATCCTGAGTTCCTGACGGAGTTTTACCTATCGGATTGGTTAAACCAGTATCTTGAGCAACTAAATTAGTTGTTGTAGCGGTTGCGATTACTTCACCAGCCAAATTTTTATATTCTGTACCGACTGTCGTAGCATTATTGCCATTGAGTAATGCTTTGAATGTGCCACTGCCAAGCTGTAATGGATACGTAGTTTTTGCTCCGTCGTTATTACAAATAGCATCTGCTGCCGCAAAGCCGCCAAAGTTTCCTGCGGTAGTAGTTTGGCTAACAAAGATATATTTTGGTCCAGCCGGTGGTGGTGGAGTATTTGGTACAATCTTTATAAATACTGACTCGGTTGGGAATTCAGAAGTTATCACTCGCAGAGTTTGGTTAACAGTCGTTGTAACATTGCTATTTGCTTGTATAGTCACCGAACATGAGGACTCATTTGCATTAATAGTACAAGAACTTTCATTACCAACAAAGCTGAGGTATTGTTGAGATTCTAAAATTGTAAATTTACTCCCAATTTGTAAGCTTTTAGTGCTAGGTAACGTTACTGTTAATTCCTGTTGCTGCCCAGGCGATAAAACTATCTGTGAATATAAAGATGAAGGTGGAGTAATAGTTACGCTACTTTCAATAACCATATCAATTTCTAATATTTCAGAGAGTCCGTATGCAGAGGTTTGATAACCACACTCTAATAAAACGCTACCATTGCGAGTTATATTCTTTAAAGACAATTGAACGGGATAAGTCCCTGCATGATCAACACATGATAGCTCTGCAGACTCATAGATAGTGGAGTATGATTGAAACTTTACATTTTTGCATCCGTAAAAAGGGTTGTCAGCTACGCATTCTGCATTAATAGTAAGATTACTACCTGATTTGATAGGTGATACAGAGAACAATTTTAGATAGATATTATCATTTGTGGTGTAATTATCATTACTTATTTCAGCAGCATCCCATTTTCCTCCACATCCGGCTATTACCAGACTATATATTGCCATAAGTAGAAAACCAATTATATTCTTGTTCATTTTAAATTCCTTTCTTTATTGACCGTTAATAGTGCCAGTTATGTTTTGTACTTGTCCCAAATTTGGAATAGATAGATTACTTGTACAGCCAGTCATAAAGCCAGTGAAATTATGATACGGACTACCATTTACAATTAGATTAGTAAATAAAACATTACATTGTAAGTTGGCTGGAGCTGAATTTTGAATGCTAACATTACTTAAAGTGAAATTAATCGAGGTGCTATCTATCATAGTCGTAGTGATAGTTCCATCTCCGATATCAACTGTCATACTAGATTCACTACTAAGTATGGTCATTAGTTGCCCTAAAGATAGTCCACCAAAGAATGCACTATTCCCTGAATTATAGGCAACGCCGGATATAGTAGTGGTAAAATCACCATAAAGTATTTCAATAAAATTGTAATTAATAGGGTCGGTTGCGCGAAGATTATTTACCGATGCAATAAATTGATTGGTGCTTTCGATATCAATCGCACCCAGTGATATTGAGTTATAGATTATTGGGCTGCTACCAGCTGCATTGATTTGCAGTGTTGCAGTCAAATTATTACCGCTCACCGTACAATTACTTAGGCTAGCACTTGGGTTAGCCGCCGAGGAATTTATATTGCCGCTAAGGGTAGTGCTTGGTAAGCAGTTTGCTGATTGTGGGTTAAAGTTGCTAACCAGACCTTTCAGATTGAATAACTGGTTGCTCTCTGTGGAGTTAAGATAAATCATCCCTGAATTAGTAGTTGTAAGGCGAATAATTCCATTAAATGATTTGCCATCACTTAGGCTATAAGCAGCGAGTGCCGGTTGATTGACTCCGCCGTAAGTCTGTGGATTTTGCGTTTGATTAGCTGAAGAACTTCCTCCTGTGCTACTAGAGCAAGCAACTACTCCAACTCCAAGTATTCCAGTTAGAGCAACTATTGATGTTAAATGTTTGTACATAAAATTACCTTTTTAATAACATAGCTAAAAACTCAATTGTATGCTATCACGTAACGTGAGACGCAAGCTGATGATGCATTTTAAGGATCTATTTTTGTCATTTATTTTCGATTCATGGAAAATTGTAACTTATTGCAACACTAAAAATTAAAGCTAAAATTGATTAATTATG
>CAYIZV010000150.1:0-2809 GCA_964367915.1 uncultured Neisseria sp. | reverse complement strand
CATGCCATGCATTTTTTCAGTTTTATGTGAATAATGGTAAACTTTCGTGCCAATTATATCAGCGCTCGGGAGATGTATTTTTGGGCGTGCCATTTAATATTGCCAGTTATGCGATACTTACGATGATGATCGCTCAAGTATGTAATTTGGAAGTAGGGGAGTTTATCCATAGTTTTGGTGATGTACATATTTACTTAAATCATTTGGAACAGGTAAACCTGCAATTATCGCGCACACCAAAAGCATTACCTTGGCTAAAAATTAATCCAGCAATTAAATCAATCTTTGATTTTGAATATAGTGATTTTGAGTTAATTGGTTATGAACCAGACCCGGCGATCAAAGCACCGGTTGCTGTGTAGTTTCAGTGGAAATAAATAAGATGAAACAAGAAATAAATCTGGTAGTTGCAATGAATCACGAGCGTGTGATTGGTACAAATAACCAATTGCCATGGTCGATACCTGAGGATTTGGCTTATTTTAAGCAAGTTACCCTTGGCAAACCAATTATTATGGGGCGCAAAACCTTTGAGTCAATTGGACGTGTCTTGCCCGGGCGTAAAAATATTGTAATTAGCCGTAGCAATTTCCAGCATCAAGGCGTAATAGTTTATCCTACTATTGAAGAAGCTCTTGGTGCAAATTCTGATGTAGGGGAATTATGTATTATTGGTGGTGGCGAGATTTTTAAACAAACTTTGCAATACGCAACTGTACTCCATCTGACTTATGTTGATTTCGTGGTTGCTAATCCATGCGCGTGGTTTCCTGAAGTTGACTTTAGTAAATGGAAGCTTGTGATGCAGAATGATTTTACCAGCCAAAGTGGTATCAACTGTTCAATTAAAAAATATATAAAAGTATAAAAATCAATGACAAATAAATCACAATTTAAGTATTATATACAACTTTGTTTAGCTTTATTGCTCTGGGCTGGTTTGTACCACGTAGCAAAGCCCGCAGCTGAAGCAAGCGATCCATATTTGGTCGCTTTTTTACGCTATTTAATTTCTGCAAGCTTACTGTTAATTATTTTACGAGTAAAAGAAGGATATTGGCTTCCTGTATTAAACCGTAAACAATGGTTATTAATTTTTTGTATTGGCGCTTTAGGTATTTGTGCTTATAATATTATGTTTTTCAGTGCTGAAGCTTTGATTTCTGGTAATGTTGTTGCAATACTTTATTCTTTTACCCCGTGTTTAACCACGATTATTTCATCTTTTGTTTTTAAAACAAAATTAAATTGGCTGAGTAAAATCGGGATTGTAATTGCCATGTTTGGTTCAATTGGGGTTGTGAATTATGCGACACCAACCTGCGGGCAATTTTTTTGCAGCGATATTTTGCATGTCGTTGGCAAAGGTGAAATTTATGGGATACTTGCTACATTAATTTTTGCTTGTTACTCGGTTTTGAGTCGCTATACATCACAGCAAAACGTCTCTGCTTTAGTAATGAATGCTTATGCAGCCATTTTTGGTTGTTTACTATTAGGCAGTACCTCGCTGGTGAGAAGTGATTTTAGTATAATTCCACAGCTACATTTTAGCTTTTGGCTGGCGTTGATTTATATCTCCGTGTTGGCAACTGTAGTTGCTTATTTATGGTATACCAGTGCAATTATTAATCTAGGTGTTTTTAAGACCGTAGTTTTTCAAAACTCGATTCCATTTCAAACGGTTTTAATTGGCTATGTATTTTTTAGTGAAAAGATTGGGCTTGGTGAACTGATTTGTGGTGCAATTGTTATTGGTGGCGTTTACATCACTAATTTTGCACTTAGCTATCGTCGTGGTACCAGCTAAAGTACATAATAGTTACGATTTACATTGATTTTTTACTAATCTTATGGCATAATAACTCCCTCTTCAATGATGGGATCTTAGCTCAGTTGGTTAGAGCAGCGGACTCATAATCCGTTGGTCACTGGTTCGAGTCCAGTAGGTCCCACCATCTTGATTTTACAAACTCAATAATCTCAACAAAAACCATTGATACCAAAGCATTTCAGGCTAAAATAGCTTATTAATTCTTGTCAAAATGTGTCATTATTTATCAATTTTTATCATAATCTACGGCATAACTTATTAAGCCATAACATATCTCGTTCAATGTCTAGCTTACTGAATATAATAATTTATAACTTTTAATACATCCATACCGCCATATTTAGAGCGCCATTTATAAAATGTTGCATTGTTTATGCCATTGCTACGACATACTTCCGTGATTGGCATACCACTTTCTGCCAATTTTAGAATATTGATTATTTGTGATTCGGTAAACTTTGAGTTCTTCATTTTTAATACCCTTCTTGGTGTTAGTCGATATTGTAAATCTCTCTACTTATCAATAGCACTTTTTTTAGGGGGTATTACCGTTTTTCTTTACCTAGTTCTGTATCAAAATCTTCGATAGAATTAATAACTTCAAATCTTTTTTGAATTAAAAATATGCTTTCCAAAACATAATTTAAAATTTCTAAGGTTGCTAATTTATCCATAAATAACTTCTTTTTGAATTCTATTAAAAATAACGTCATTGCTATTTCTATGCTTATATACAAGGTCTATTTTTTTATGATATATAACTTCTAAATAATTCCATAGCCCTGCTATATTATCGAATGTTTTATTATTAAATTCAACATATATATCAATATCGCTATCTTCTTTTTGAGTGTCATTGACATAGCTACCAAATAAACCTATTTTGTCTACTTCATATGTTTTTTGAATGTATGTTTTTTGCTCTCTGAGAGTATTAAGTATATTACTACGAGTCATTTTCATTTTATAACCCCT
>CAYIZV010000149.1:0-2928 GCA_964367915.1 uncultured Neisseria sp. | reverse complement strand
CGTGAAATGTTAAAAGTTAAACATGATTTATCTTTTGATGGCTTATTTTATGAAGGTCGTGGTGATATGTATATTGCAATGGGTGATTTAAATAAAGCTCGTGATGCTTATAAAGAAGGTTTGCAAAAAGCAGCCAACGATCCATCGACACAACAAGCCATTCAAATGAAGCTCGATATAATTGGGGGATAGTCTCTTGATGAAGAAATTTATTCTCATCGTAACCAGTAGCATTCTCACTACTGGTTTAATTTCATGCTCAACGGATAATTCGCCACAGCCTGAACCGATGCCCAAGATTCAAAATAGTGCGACTTTAAAAACAGGCTGGGTACAAAGTTCACTTAAACTAAGCGCTGCTGGTAGTTTTGTGCCAACCTTATTTGATAATGCAATTTTTACTGCGGATAATGATGGGTATATCTATAAGTTAGATCCAACCGATGGCAGTATTATTAGCGAATTTCATGTTAGTCGTGATTTATCAAGCGGAACTGGTGTCTCAGGTGGTGTTGTTTTTGTGACGACCAAAGATGCTTATTTATTGGCAATTGATAAAGGTACAGGTAAAGTTCGTTGGCAAGCACAATTGCCTACGGTATCAATCGAGGCTCCACAAGCAACAAGTGATATTGTAATTGTGCGAACTAATGATGCCGAAGTCTTAGCATTTAATATCAATGATGGAACTCCGGTTTGGAGTTATCAAAAACCAATTCCTCCGTTGACACTTAGAGTACAAAATACATTTCAGGTAATCGGTAACGAAGTGGTAGCAATTGGTTTGCCTGGTGGTAAATTAGCACTGCTGAATTTACATACAGGAACACCGATTTGGGAAAACTATATTGCTGTGCCAGAAGGTGCGACAGATTTAGATAAAATCACCGATATTGGTATGCGCCCAGTTTTGGATAATAAGATAATGTGTGTTGCCAGTTATAATGGCAAGATTGCCTGTTTAGATGCTATTTCAAGCAATGTTATCTGGCAAAAAAAATTCAGTACCGCGCAAGGTTTGGTGATTGATCAACAAAATGTCTATGCAGTGTCACAAGATGGTGTGATTTATGCATTTGATAAAGCCACAGGCGCTCAAATCTGGCAAAATAAAACAATGCAATACCGTAGCATGAGTATTCCGGCTATTTTGGGCAATGGCGTGTTAGTTATTGATAATGATGGCTATGTTCATATGTTTAATCGCAATGATGGTCAGGAAATGGCGCGAATCAGTACTTCATTAAGTGGTGGAGTATCTTATCCGACGGTGCGCGACAATGGTGTGGTATATCAATCTGCTGGTGGATATGTTGCACTAATTAAAAATTATTAAGGAATAACCGCTCGGACTATTTTGCAATAGTGTCGTTGCAATGCTCCTCATGTACTTCTCATGTACACTACGTCGCATTGCGCCTAACTTTTGCTTCATAATCCGGCAGTTAAAAAATACTTATGTTAAGGGAATATATGAAGCCTACAATTGCTTTAGTTGGTAGACCCAACGTCGGCAAATCAACATTATTTAACCGTCTTACTCGCTCGCGTGATGCGCTGGTTGCAGATTTTTCTGGATTAACCCGCGACCGTCACTATGGTGTTGGACGTATCGGGCACAAGCCATATATCTTGGTTGATACTGGTGGTTTTGAGCCATTAATCGACAGTGGTGTTATGTATGAAATGCTTCGTCAGGCTGAGCAGGCTATTTTTGAATCTGATGCTGTGATTTTTATGGTTGATGGACGAAATGGTTTAACGCCACAGGATAAATTGATTGCCAATAAACTTCGCACGTTGGATAAGCCAATTTTTGTGGCAATCAACAAAGTTGAAGGTGTGGATAAAATCGTCGCGATTAGCGATTTCTATGAGCTCGGGCTTGAGAAAATGTATCCGCTATCAGCAACTCATGGTGATGGTGTCCATAAGCTGATTGATGATGTTCTGCGTGGCTTTAAGAATACTTCTGAAGAAGAAGAGCATGATGAGAAAATTACTTTTGCCGTAGTTGGTCGTCCCAATGTTGGTAAATCAACACTGGTTAATACCATTCTTGGTGAAGAACGAGTTATCGCCTTTGATGAAGCAGGCACTACCCGTGATAGCATCTACATCGATTTTGAACGCGGTGAGCAAAAATATACAATTATTGATACAGCTGGAATTCGTCGTAAAGGGCGAGTTACCGATAAGCTCGAAAAATTCTCCGTTTTAAAAGCGATTCAAGCAATTAGTGAAGCTCATGTAGTAGTCTTGGTGCTGGATGCGCATTTAGATATTGCCGAGCAGGATGCAACTATTGTTGGCTATGCACTTGAGGCTGGTAAATCGATAGTGGTGGCAGTTAATAAATGGGATCATTTAACCGAAGAACAAAGAACTACGATTAAAGACGATTTAAAGACTAAGTTACACTTTTTGGATTTTGCTAAATATACTTATATTTCAGCACTATATAAAAAAGGTATCAGTGAACTGTTGAATTCAATTGATGCCGCCTATCATTCTGCATTTATTAAATTGGCTACGCCAAAATTAACTCGAGTGTTGAAAGAAGCGGTTAATCGTCAACCGCCAACGCATAAGGGTAATTTCCGTCCAAAAATGCGTTATGCGCATCAGGGTGGTTCTAACCCGCCGATTGTCATTATTCATGGAAATAGTTTGCAGTCTGTGCAACAGGCCTATACCAAATATCTAGAACGATCTTTCCGTAAGGTATTTGAGCTAACTGGAACACCGTTACGAATTGAATATAAAAATAGCGATAACCCTTTTGAGGGGCGTAAAAAAGCTTAATTGTAATCAAATTTTAACTGGAAACAGGTAAGCTTTTGTAACAAAACTATACTCATAGTATTTGATTCTTGGGCGCGAAGGATTGATAAAAAAGACGACGCGGTGTAGACAGCGCTACATAAG
>CAYIZV010000148.1:0-2962 GCA_964367915.1 uncultured Neisseria sp. | reverse complement strand
TTGATTCACTGAGAGGAACGAACAGTTTATAATCCAGAATAACTTCAAGCTTAACCGGATAAACCCCAGCTTCAAACACATTGTATAATTTTGGGATATCTACAATAACTTTATCCTCGAAGATTTTTGATTTACATATAATATCGTAATTAGCACCCTCGATAATGAATCTAGTTTTAACCGGCACCCCACTGTTAATTCCAAAAATTTCCATGGAAAATTCTAGTGTAGAAGCTTCGTCTGGTGTTATTTTTGATAATATCATTTCACATCATTCCTATTTTTAATTAATGATAAAAATTTAATTTTTATCGATTCTACTATTGATTTAATTCTTATAAATTTTGTTGTAATGATTATAAATGCATCGTAATTTAATATATTAAATAACTTTGTACTGTACCACACCTTATCTTTATGCATGATCCTAACAGTAATTTCATATTTAGATTCTTCCTGAGAAGCAACTGGTATAAAACCCGCAGCTCCTCCAAAACTATTTATTACAGGAGTTACTATTATCTCAATTGATATATCATTAGTCAATCCAAGAAGAGCAAGATTCCTTTTGGAATAACTCGGAGTAACTCCATCAACCGCCATATTATAATGGTTAAACATTTCTCGTCAATATGGTTCTTGTGGTGTTTGAGTCGATTGTTTGATTAATTTCACTTCCGGCAGTTCTTGTAGTAGAATTCACTATCAACGGCCTTGTTGGATCTAATCCCATCAATCTATATAATTCTAATAACATCGTTGCTTGATTGTTAGTCAATCCTAATCCATTCTCCAATTCAGTTAAGTGATTCAGTTCCTCGGCCAATTCAGTTCTAACTGCAGTCGCTATATCTTCTGGAGAGCTTCCACTACCACCAGTACTAACAGTTATAACTTGAACCGGCTGTTGGTAATTTATTCTAACGGTAAAATTGCCAACAGTATTAATAAATGGATCTCCACCACCATCTACGAGTAAAACAGCATCTCTAACACTTAAAGTATAATGTGCCTCGGCTGGTTTAATTTTCCACCCGCTTTTTAAGAACATATAAAAGGGGATGGAAACACCAGAAGATACGTCAATAACATCCCCCCCAACTTGAGAAAATGGAAATATAAATTTAGAATTGTCCGATGTTAACCACCAATCTACAGTTCTAGACCATAAATCTGTTACACTAAGTATTGTTCCGACACCTAGAGTTATTAATTTATTAACACCATCAAATGTATAAATCATTTAAAATTAAGCGTATGCTCTATCAGTTTCGGCCACCAAAGATAATGAAATAGTTTTAGAAGCCCCGATTGTTCCGCTGACTACCACTGGTTTTGCAGTACCAGGATTACCAGCAACTACAGTCACACCAGCATCTACCCCACCAGTCCGACCACCTTGAACATTTCCTGTATAATCAAAGGTGAAATTTATAGTTCCAGAAGTTATAGTTCCGGCAATCGGATTACCAGAAGCATCATTCACAGTTATTGCCGATGATGTTCCGTAGTCTCCTCCTGGAGTTGTGGTAAAATACATACGATAATATCCAGTCGATCCCGCCGTAAGATTTCCATTACTGATCAATGCACCCGCTGAAGCAAATGGATAATCTCTAGTAGCTGCAGTATTGTCGTAAGATGTAAAACTATTCACATCTCCAGCGGCGTAACCCATAATAGTTACACCAGTCCCACCACCATTCGGATTGGTGGGAGCAAAGAAACCGGCTTTAAGCGCTGAACCAACAAAGTTCAATAGTAAAGCTGCAGTCTTACCTGTAACAACACCGGCACTTGCTAATCCGTTTATATTACTATTTTGTCTTAATTGATATTGAATCTTTGTGTAAATTTGTTGCAATGAAGCAGTTACAGCAGCAGCACGCTGCAATGTAAAACTTGCTCCTGATGCAGTTCCTAACAGTGTTGTCGTGATTGGAATTGAAGTTGAACTACCTCCTGATGCACTAATAGTGTACACGCCCTTAGCTGCGCCACTATGTATAGTTAAAGTACCACCATAATATGTTGCAATAGTTATCCCTGCTGCTGCCGTGGTTAATGCTGCAGCACCTGAAGCGCCAGCTCCATCAACACCGGAATGAGTACCAACATCCACAACAATCCCAAATGCTCGGTTTGTTCCAGTTACATCGACATCTTTATTAAATGCCGATGGGAAGTACTTTACATTAATTTCGCTGTAAGGACTCGCAGTAATACCAGCGTCATTACTGGTAATATCTAAATCCGCTTCATTGGATAATAGCATATTAACAATATAAGCGCCAGTGGCAGTTTTACCAGTATCTGCTAATACGGAATCTTTATATTTCTTGTTGTATTCCCTAACATAACCTTTGAAGAAAGTTCTACTATCAAATGTAGTTGTAGTAGCATCTGCTGCAGTATTACCATATACCTGCACGCCTTGGTTAACCGCATCTGTGTAAATAAAGTTAGTTGAAGCGCCAGTGGCAGTTTTTTGATAGTAAAGTTGGGAACCACCGGATACAGATCCAAGAGAAACTATACCGGCATATTGTCTAGCTAGTGCACCGGAAGAATTAAATTCAGACCAACCACCGTCCCGCATATATCCACGAGAAGCATCATCGGCAAAAGTCCACCCATTATATGTTGCGCCGTCTTCAGTGCCCAATAAAAACTGCCCAGATAAAACGTCAAGTGCATATAAAGGAAATGGAAAATCATTATATGTGGAGCTTGTCCACAGATCCGCAAGTTTTGAATAAAAAGCTTGCCAAGAAACTCCGTCTTTTGCCACCAAATTCCCGGCAACATTTAAAGTTATCTTTTTTGTTGCCGTATTTACTGTTAATTCAGTTCCTATATTGAGTGAAGCCCTGCTAGTAATTTTTGCCATTTTTGATCAACACCTTGTTATTTTTAATAATTCTATAACCTTATCTGCTCTATAACTTAAAGCTTTTATATT
>CAYIZV010000147.1:0-3003 GCA_964367915.1 uncultured Neisseria sp. | reverse complement strand
AAACATAAGGCTTGATACGCAATCAAAAGCGGCAAAAGCTTTTTACTCAATACAAAACGACTACCAACAGCAACGAGAACTAAAATAGTCCCAACAAAAATAACCAAGGATAGTTCGGAAGTTAGTACATCGTAAAGTGAGCTTGAACCATGTGACACCAGAGAATGAACGGTCTCACGTTGTAAATGGTTTTTTGACCATTCATAAACTGGCTTATCCAGAAACAAGACCGCCAATAGTGCCAAACTAATCAAACTTATAGTTAATTTAAAATAATTTTCTGTTATAAATTTTGACTTAATCATTGCTGACTTTCATATTGAAATTACTCAACTTGATTGCTGAGATTTATATCCAATACTTTTTCAATAGCCGCGCTTACCGATAAATCAGATTCACGCATAACACGCCGCACTTCGGCTAACTTAGCATCGACCAAGAATCGGTACCAAAAACCCTGTAAAAAATGAAATGATAATCCTGCTGCACCATCCAAGAAACCTAATCCCAAGAAATAACGATAGCAAAAATAAGCAAATGCCCGCACTCCACCAGGTAATTTAGCATAAACATTTTCTTTCAACCAGCGCTTCATACCAAATGGTGATTTTAAATTTAACTTATTCACACCACTAGTTAAAAACTGATACTCTTTATTTAAAACATCCACAACTTCACGTGCAGAATAACTGTTATGTTTAGCCGTCCACCAACCTAATGAATTAAGATTATGATCAACAATATAACCATTAAAATGAACTGCTTTGCCATCTAATTTAACATGCTCATCCATCCAGCGCGTTTCCATCGTGCCTTTACCAAAACGCCACAAACGTAACATACTAATATTGACCGCACCAAAACGTATCATCTTACCTTGAAAAATTCGGCGTAAGCCACAATAAACTCCAGCAACGTCCATTGGTAGTGTGGCTAATTTATTTTGAATATCCGCAATATACACATCTGATAAATATTCATCCGCATCAACGCGCATAATCCAGTCAGCATCACCATCTACTTGTGACATGCCCCATTTAAATTGCTCGGCATAATTCACCCACTTATGCTGTAAAACTTTGGCGCCATAACTTTCAGCTATTTTTACCGTATTATCACTGGAGAAGCTATCAATTACCAAAAAATCACTGACCACACCTTGCAAACGCTCCAAACAGCGCTGAATATGTAACTCTTCATTAAACGTCAATATAATTGCCACTATTTTCACAACTAGGTATTCCTATCTTTCTTAATTAATCTAATCGAACAAATGCTGGGGCGCTACCACCTTCGAGTATCCATGTATATAATTCCACCATCATTGTCGCAACCATTTCCCATGAGTATTTATCTTGCATTAACTTCCGACCATTTTGCCCCATTTGAGCTAACTCAAGCGACGATTTTTGCATGAGATCTTTCAATGCGACGGCAAAACTTAAGCTGTCAGTATCAACCCAACTTCCTGCATTATACGCATCTAACTCATGCCACGGGGCGCCTTTGCTAACTACGGCAGGAACTCCGCAAGCTAATGCCTCTGCAACAGACATGGCAAAATTTTCACTATAACTTGGCAAAACAAATAAATCTGCGTTATGATACTCTTGCCATTTTTGTTGATCATACACAGCACCAACAAAAATGACTCGCTGAAGTTGCAATTTATGCTGTAAATATTGCAATTCGCGTAAATGCCCAACATTATCTGGACCAACAATTTTTAATTGCCATTCAGGAAAATCTGATTCGAGTCTTGCCCATGCTTCAAGCAACATCATCAGACCTTTGATCGGATGAATTCTACCCAAAAAAAGCAATGTTTTATGTTGGTTCGCTTGTTTTTGAAAACCTTCAGGTAAATCAATCCCATTTGGAATAATTGCTACTGGCTGAGTGTACCCCATACGGCGAATATCCAAATACTCAGATTCGGCGGTGGCATGAAAGCATACTGTAGGAATCAAGGCTGGTCGTTGTAATAATGGCCAAAATAATTGTTTAATTTTTGAACCACTTTCCAAAGCAGCTTTAGCAAAGACCCCACGCGGCGAAGTGATCAACGGAATCTTATATTTACGTGCAACCCAACCTGGATAAACATTTGGCATCATCCATAAACCATGGTTATGCAAAAGTTTAATTTCTCCAGATGCTGCTTGTTGCCGTAAATATTTAGCCATTTGTGGTGCACGACCCAACTTAGCTGGACCAAATCCTGGAGCAAAGCTTTTAGAAAAACTTGGAAGAGTTATACCTTCTTGATAATCAGCATCTACCAAAGTAACGTGATGACCTTGGTTATTCATTTCCTCATATAAACGACGTACCGAATACGAAGGACCTTTCGCTTCATCAGCAATTGAATGAATCGTTGCATAAAGTTTATTCATTATAAATGATCCCCACTATCAATATTGCTATTTAACTCTGGATTAGCAGAATTATGTTTATACATAACTGACTGTAACCACACGACAATTGGCACCATACGCACTAGCAATACAACCAACGCATCCATATTAAGCTCTGCAATTGATGAAATCATCACCACAGTACTCATTGCAACTAGTGACCCAGCGCTAGTTTTCCACGGTTGAGTTATGCCAAGTGCTAAACGTTGCATACTGCCCACAAACATAAATCCAATCAGCACAACTATATATCCACCACCAATGTATAAATAAGTTAAGATCCCCATCGCCGTAGAGGAAAATGAATATTTTAAATCCATTACAACTTGGGTATACCAAAGCCCAATATTTTGCAAGGTTTTACCAGACCAAATAAAGCGTGGAATCCATGAGTACAACGGTGAAAGTAATACCTCTGTAATTACATGTGGACTTCCCTCTGGCATTTCATCACGACTATCATAAAACGAAACCCCAAGCGAACCAATTTGCAGCATACTAGTACGTGACATAACTTTTAGATAAGTTGGCGTATCATCAACTTCATCATCGTCATAAGAAGCACTGCTAAGCTGTTCCTCGGTTG
>CAYIZV010000146.1:0-3127 GCA_964367915.1 uncultured Neisseria sp. | reverse complement strand
TAATCCTTTATATAATCATCGCGCAAGAGGTGTTTTTTTAAACATGTGTTTTTAGGCGCTCATTTTTTAATCCAAATTTAATACAGTGCATGTCGCCCGAACTCCTATGTCGTTCGCCCGCCCTAAGCCACATGCACTGTTAAATCTTAATTCGCTCCGCTCATGATTGATTTTAAATATTTTTGTTGAGATATCTACAGATTTTAGGCTTAACTTTTGAATTAAAGGTTAATGTTAGTTAAGGCACGAGGGGGATTTGGCTTAACTCGAGATTAAACCGCGATATAAGCCTGTTTTTCTACTGATAGCTCGTATACATGGGGGTTCGACGAGCTCACCCCCATACCCCCGTTATTTATTTGCGCTATCCTTGATTAAACTCTTTGGTGAATTCCAATATTGATCACAACGTATGCTTTGATTTGTAAAACTGGCAAATCCTTGTTTGAGTTTACAGCTTGAATTGACATACCTCACAAAGTTATCACTATCGTTTAAACCTTTGCGATAGGTTTCTAAGAGTTTCTCTTTTTCGTAGCTACCAGTTATCATAGCAGGAACTTCAAAATACCAGGTAGTCCACATGCCTATGATTAAGCCCCAGAGCAAGGCTAGTACAAACAGCCATATGTTGAGTTTTTTTCCAGCTCCATTAGACAGCAGGTTGTTGTTGCGTTCTATAGCTAAGTTCTGTTCGGCAACTTTATCACGTAGACCTTTGAAATCAAAATTCTCAACTGCACGATTTAAGGCGTTTTTAGCGCTTGTTTCTATGCTGGATGTATCCATGATAGGCTTTAGGGTAGAAAATCGCGCTAAGGTGGCTTTCTGTTCGTCTACGAGCTTCTCTAGTTGTGTTGTGTCGATCGTTTTTTTGGTGTTTGCAAAATTAACGAGGAATTGGTCTTGGATTTCCTTTTGTTTTTTAAGAAAAGCTTTGATTAGGGTTTCATCATCAAGTTTCTGGTTATGCTGATTGTCCATCTTGTTCTTCTTCTAAAAACTTCTTACCTTGGTTTTTGTAAAATTCTAACCAATTAGGTTTTTTATCAGCGGTTAACCCAAAGCCATTAGTGGTTAATTCTTGTTTGGTTTTAATCAGTATACCGATAAGAACTTTTTTTAAATCACTGTTATCGGCAATCTTGTCAAATTCATCGGCGCTAAATACTAGAGGTACTAAGCCACCCCAATCATATATTTTTTTATTGCGGAGTTTGCGAGCCTGCGTTTTTAGTTCTTTATCACGTTCACGTTCAATTTGTTTAGCTAATTTTTCTTTAGCTTTTAATTGTTGTTGCTCTAATCGTTTAAATTGTAGTTCAAGTTGTTTAATGGTTAGTTTCTTTGTTGCTATTTTATCGTTAATGTCTTGGTTATTATCTGTCATGCTGAGTTCTCCATAGTGTGTTATTGATTACATTGAGGTGTAAAGTTTATACAATGAGTTATTTTACAATAGAGTGAGATATCTTTTGGTATAATTGTGCTGATATTTAAGATACAAGCAAAGTACTCGTAGCGAAGTTATGAGATAAGAGCGCACTTTACGCCTTGTTTCACAAAGCAGTGCGTTACTTTTTACAAAAGTAACAAATTAGGACAGATAAAAATGGCAATATACACAATGCAAATAAAAACAGTTAGCCGAAGTAGTGGACACAGTGCAACAGCTAAAATTGCATATAATTGCCGTGATAAAATCACAGATATGCGCACTGGTGAAATACACAAATATAACAGTGCTAAAATGTCCAAAGACTTGGTTCATTCAGAAATCACACATAAAGATTTAACACTAGATAAAAAAGAACGTTCCGAGATTTGGAACAATGCTGAACTTGCTGAAAACCGCAAGGATAGTAGAACAGCAAGAGAGTATGTTATAGCATTGCCAAAAGAACTAAGTACTGAGCAAAACATAGAATTGGTGCGAGAATTTGCCAAAGAGTTAACCAGTAAATATAACAACGTAGCAGACTGGGCAATCCATAATGAAAAAGATGGTAACGGTAATATCCATGCACATATATTGACTACTACCAGAGAGTTTAACCCAGAGACTTTGACTTTAGGTGAACGTACTGCTATTGAGTGGAACAATACCAAATGCCAGAAAAATAATGTGCCAGTAACGCAAGAACAAATAAAGGAAATCCGCAAGAGTTGGGAAACTATCCAGAATAAACATCTGGAGATGGCAGGGCTGGATTTAGCGGTTAGTTGTGAACGTAAAGAAGATAGAGACACTGTTAGGAAACACCTAGGTAAAGAAGCGGTAGCACTGGAACGTCAAGGAGTAGAAACCGATCTGGGGAATCATAATCGGACTATTGATATGATTATACAGTTAGATCGGCAGATTTATAATGATGGCAATCATCTAGCGATAGAACATGCAGAGTTAGAGCGTTTAGAGCTACAAAAACAAGACATTGAACGACAACAGCGGATTGATGAACAGCTAAAACAACAACAAGAATCGGCTAGACAACATGAATTAATGCGACTAGAGTTGTTACGACAAGAGCAGTTAAAACAAGCTGAAGAAAAAGTATTGGCTGAACTGAAAACCAAGGAGCAAGAAACGATTGAGCGGTTAAAAACTCCAGCAGACAATTTTATAACCGCTAGTAGTCGTTATCAGCTCTTCGATATAGCCAGAGAACACAAGGAGTTTTTTACTAAACAGACCATTGGTGATTATGAATACTGGACGAGTAGAAATGGTGATATAGATGTCCATAAAACTCATATCAATGTGAATAATGTTAGTGATGAAAGTATCAAACTAGCCTTAGATGTAGCGGTTAGCCAATTTGGTAATAAGTTAAATCTAAATGGCAGTGATGACTTTATAAAAGCGACTATTGGGGTGTTAGCTAATGATCTACGTTATGCTGATATTAGCCTTGCTAACCCAGAACATCAGGAAGTGCTAGAAAGCCGAAGGCTAGATATTGAGATTGATAATGCGGTGGATTTAGATCTAGATAGCATCCCAGATTTGGATCTCTCGAATGTGCCAGATCTTGATTTGGACGAACCTAAGCATCAGAAAAAACAGGAGAAAACGCCAGAGGTTGAAAAAGAACAAAGCCGTGACTGGGGTATGAGTTTATAAATG
>CAYIZV010000145.1:0-3156 GCA_964367915.1 uncultured Neisseria sp. | reverse complement strand
GTTTCAATATCCAAGTTATTAGTAATTTCATCCAGCAATAATAAAGCAGGAGGGTTGGCAGCAATGGTTGCTAGCGATAAGCGTACTAATTCGCCACCTGATAAATACTTGCAAGGAATCAAAACCTCTTCATTTTTTCGGAGTAAAAAGCTATTTAGGTGATTGCGGATTTCTGCTGACGTCCATTGCGGTGCTATATCTGCAATAATCTCTACCGCGGATAATTCTGGAGCTAAATTAGCATAATGTTGATCGAGATAACCAATTTTGCTTAGTTCTGGTGCAATAATTTCACCTGTGATAATTAAGCTTTTATCACGTAGCAGGGTTTTAAACAAACTTGATTTACCACTGCCATTAGCGCCAAGAAGTGCAATTTTGTCATTTCCACTAATTTGTAAATTTACATTTTGAAGCAGTGGGTTATCTTGTTCATAAGCAATAGATACTTGGTTGAGCTGAACAACACTTCGTTTACCGGGATGATGAGGCAGGTTAAATTGCGGGATTATTTCTTCATGGACAAAAATGTCTGCCAACTGTCTACCAATATCCTCTCTTTGTTCACGCATTTGGCGTTGTTTTTGTCCAGCCGTCATTTCGCCACGACGAGCTTTTGCCTGTGAGGTAATTGTTGGCCATTTGCGGTTAACAATGCTTTTTTCACCTTGTTTGCGGCTATTTTTGGCACGCTGTTGCTCTTGCATCAAGTTTTGGTGGCTAGTACGTTGCTGTTGTTTGAGTTCGGCAACTTGCATGAGTAAGTGTTGTTGCTTCAATTGCTGTTCATCAAGATAGTCACTATATTTACCGTTAAAAACCGTAACTCTTCCATGATTAATATGCCATAACGTATCGACACAATTATTGAGCAGCTCCAGATCATGACTCACGATAATTAAACTCCCATTAAAATGGTGCAATAGTTTAATCAGGCTTTTGCGATTGTGTTGATCCAGATGATTGGTTGGCTCATCCAGAAGCAACACATCAGGATAACTGGCTAAGGCTTGGCTGAGATTGCTGTTGAAGCGTTCGCCACCACTTTGTCTACTGTTATTGTCGCTAAGTTGCGGTACATAGGCAAGCTGTAAACCGCTTTGGAGCTGTACTGCATTATCGTGTATCTCTTGAGCGAGTATTTTGAGTAATGATGATTTGCCACTTCCATTGCGCCCGATAATTGCGATACGTTCGCCAGCATAGATGCTTTGGCTAAAATCAGCAATTAGTTCTTTAGCGCCAAATTGAAGATTAAGTTCATTGATGGTAATTATTTTCTGCATAATTAATCCTTCTGCAATAGAAATGACTATTGCAAAGTAATGCCATCTTCATCGCATATATTTATATACTACACCAAGTTAGTGTATATATGTAGCAATTGATAATAGCGAAAACGAATGACTATAATAATTTAAGTAAAATGAGAGATCGGTGACTTTAATTTCACCAAGTGGGTATCAAACTGTTATTAAACGTTTGAAATTAGTTGAATATAGCGGTGTTTAATGTAGCACCTGTATAAAAAGGTTGAGAGAGCACTATTGTAGCGCGCTGCATCATGCGTTGTCAACTGACTGCATTTACTTTGACTTTGCTGTAGTTAAATCAGTTATACTTATGTACGATAAATTTATAAGAGGGTTTACGATGTCTACACAAGATTTATATTTTATGAACGAGGCCATTAATGAAGCTAAATTGGGTGCCGCCCAGGGTGGGATTCCGATTGGTAGCATTTTAGTAATTGATGGCAAGATTGTTGGGCGCGGGCATAACCAGCGGATTCAGCAGGGAGATCCGATTTTACATGGAGAAATGGACTGTCTTAAGAATGCAGGTAGACTTAGCGCTAGCGACTATGCTCGGGCGACGATTTATTCAACATTATCACCATGTGATATGTGTAGCGGTGCGATTTTACTATATAAAATCCCACGAGTGGTGATGGCAGAAAATGAGACATTTAAAGGGGCGGAAGATTATATGCGTAGCCGTGGGCTGGAGGTGGTTAATCTTGATTTGGATGAAGCCAAGCAATTAATGCGTGACTTCATTGCAAAAAATCCTGCAATCTGGAATGAGGACATTGCTGAATAACACGGAGTTAAGAAAATTTAGCGTTCAGTACCCGCGACAGTCAAGCCAAAGCTTTGCATAACTTTGGCAACTTCAATCTCATTCAGTTCGTAATAATTACCGCGTTTTAGGCGTGGTGGTAAATCAATTGGTCCAAAACGAGTACGCATCAAACGGCTAACCGTTAGTTGAAAATGCTCAAACATGCGACGAACTTCACGGTTGCGACCTTCTAGCAATAACACTTTATACCAGTGATTTTTGGCATCGCTATCCTGAATCTCCATCTTGATTAAATCTTTAAAGCTGGCTTTACCATCTTCAAGCATAATTCCGCTTTTTAATTCTTTAATCTGCTCGGAAGTTAGCGGATCACCATAGATACGTACGGCATACTCGCGCTCGACTTCATAACGGGGATGCATAAAACGATTAGCTAATTCACCAGAAGTTGTGAAAATCAATAAACCACTAGTATTATAATCCAGCCGTCCGATTGCCAGAAAACGGCGGTTATTCAGTAGTGGAATCCGATCATAAACGGTATCGCGTCCTTCAGGGTCACTACGCGAAACTAGCTCACCTTCTGGTTTATGGTAAACAATAATCCGCGCTAAACGATCTTGCCATTTAATTCTGATTGGGCGCCCCAATACTTCAACTCGGTCGTGGAGTACGATTTGTTGACCAAGTTCAGCGGGTTTGCCATTAACGGTTACTTTGCCTTGGGTGATTAGATTATCACATTCACGACGTGAGGCAACTCCTGACATTGCCAGAGCTTTGGATATCCGCTCACTATGTCCAGTTTTAGGATCAACCCGTTCCTCACGGATACGTTGTGAGGTAATTTTTTCTTGTTGATTTTGACGATGTAATTTTACACGCTTAGCATTGCTTCTCTCTACTCGTTCAAATGGCGCTGCTTTGCTATCCGTAGTCTTGGCTGCAGTTGTATTAGTGGCAGCATTTTTTCGTGCCGCTGATTTACCATTGCGCGGTTTTGGAGCTTCAGTCATCATCTCCTGAAGTTTTTTCTTAATATTAAATTTCACGCACTTATTCTTTCTAAAA
>CAYIZV010000144.1:0-3161 GCA_964367915.1 uncultured Neisseria sp. | reverse complement strand
TGTTAATTGAATAATGACCACCGCGGAAATTTCTGCGGTTTGCGCTTACAACCCCTTTAAAGGAAACATTTGTGGATAAAGAAAATCAAATTAAAGTACCAGAAGTAACAATCATTTTTTGGCTTGTCAAAATTTTAGCAACTACACTTGGTGAAACTGGTGGTGATGCCTTATCTATGTCTTTGGGACTTGGATATCTAACAAGTACAATAATTTTTGCTGGGATTTTTGCTTGTTTAGTGATTATGCAAATAAAAGCTTCAAAGTACAATCAATGGATTTATTGGATTACAATAATAGCTACGACTACAGTTGGTACGACTTTAGCTGATTTTTGCGATAGATCACTTGGTATTGGATATACAGGTGGAACATTAATACTTGTTACTTTATTGTTAGTTTCATTTTTAAGTTGGTACTTAGTTACAGGTAGTATTTCTATAAAAACAATTTCCTCTAACTCTTCAGAGTGTTTTTATTGGTTAACAATAATGTTCTCACAAACATTAGGTACTGCATTCGGAGATTGGTTATCAGATACTGCATCATTTGGTTATATTGGCGCAGGTATTGTGTTTAGTCTAGTTTTGCTTATACTTGTATTTTTAAATTATTTTACCAAAATCTCTAAAACATTTTTATTTTGGGCTGCATTTGTATTAACCAGACCATTAGGTGCTGTAGTTGGAGATTTTTTAGATAAACCAATTTCTCATGGTGGTTTAGATTTAAGTAGATATGGAGCTTCAGCTACACTTATTGGAGCTATTGTAATTTTATTATTTATGTTTAAAACTCAGGCATCACGAGTTAAACACTGATAAAATATTTTAGTACTATTTAATATTTGTGTACTATCATTTGTAAACCTCTTTGGGTACTAATCAACATTTGCTCCTAAAGTCCCGCATGATAAAAACGAATGCTTTTTTATAGGGTTTTACCGCATATCCGGGGTAAATCGGCAATGAGAGCTATCGATATAAACACTTTTACATTTTTAGCCTGTCAAGCTGTATAATGTTTGTGCTCTATCTGGCTATCGGTGACGGTAGACGTGAAAAATTAGCAACGTGTTCCTATTTTACTTTTGCACCTGTCACAAGATGCTATTTTGCCTTAAAACCTGCCGTAAATAGCCATTTTTAGCTACTTGTGGTGACTCATAGTTCCTTTTCCATGTGTTATAGAAACTATTGAAATAACGATTATTTTGTAATTGCTTAATTTTTTATTACACATAAAACGTTGGTAATACTAGGCTTGTTAGCAAAGAGTTCCACATACAAACATCAAATGGGAACACCTTGCTAATAAAATATCCCGACCGTCACCAATAGCCTTTTACCAAATTAATGCGGGACTTTAGGAGCGAATATTGATTAGCATCCATCTCGGGGCTTTGGCTAAAATACCCAATTTGTGGTAAAATTAAATAATACGCTCTTCATGTTCCATTTCATTTTTATGTGTTATAGTCAAAAATATAATCATGACAATCATGATACACGTAAATATAAGACTTGTTGTACCAGTACCAACACCAAAACCACCTTTAATAACTGGATGTGAAATTAAATCTCCACCAGACGCCCCAAATGGACGGGTTAAAATATAGCTTATCCAAAATAAAACAATATTATTTATTTTTAATAAATAAAGCATCGTTGGTACGACTACCATGATAATTCCAAATATAATTGTTGCATCCATGTAGCCTAAATGAAATCTATTTGATAATAAATCACCTGCCGCGGTTCCTAGTGCAAAAGTTAAAAAAATAACTACCCAGTAAAACACTTCACGTATAGTTGTATTTATTTCATGCGGATCTAGAGCCCCCTCAATTTTATACCAGATTAGAAACATTATCATTAATGCTACAAAAAAACCCAATGACATAAACGTTAATGGAATACCTGAATTACGCAGTGCATCTGAAAACATAGTACCAAAAATAGCCATTAGCACAATGACCCCCCAATACATCCAAGGAACATACCGTTTAAAGCACATTTGAGTAAACAATGAAATTCCGAGTATAACACCAGTTACTAAAAGCGCGGTAATGCCAAATTTATGTGTGAAAAAATCTGCCGTAGTTTCCCCTATAGTAGTTGAGATAATTTTAATTACCCAAAAGAATATAGTTATTTCAGAAACTTTATTCAACATCGCCCGCGTATTATTTTGTTTTTGCATAAATTATATTTCCTTTTTATATTTATTTAGACAATATTATAGTACTGGCCCCATTAAAGAATTAAATGAAGCATTGTCATTTATAAATCTCTTTACGATGCCCTATAGACACCACTTCAATAGTTACAATATGATCCTTGATTACGCATAGAATGCGGTAATCACCAACTCTATAGCGCCATTTTTCATTAAGTGAACCAGTTAAAGATTTACCCCATAATCTGGGATTTTCACAACTCACTAGCCTCTGCTCTACCCAATTTAATAACGTATTGGTATTTGCTTATCTAGCTTTTTCAATTGCTTTCTAGCTTCTTGGCTATACTCAACTTTATAAACCAAGCTCACGCTTCAATTCCTCATGTGAAATCGTTGATTCGTTTCTTGCTACTATTTCATTAATTGTTTTTATGTCTAGATAATCCTCTATGCGTTCCGCTATAGCATCTTTTATTAGTTTTGATTTAGTTGTATGTAATTCATTTGCTAACATTTCTAGAACATGATTCATCCTATCTGGTAGCCTTAAGCTTATTGGTGCTGCGCTCATTATTCATACTCCTTAAATAGTAATACTTATGCACTACATATTATACACTACGTCAATCGACGATTTAACTTTTTAGGGTATTTTTGCCCATCCCCCCGAAAGTGTAAAATCTGCACGTAAAGTATTGCAAAACGTGGGTTTTAATGTACTATGACAACTTTACATAAAATGTCTGAAAACAAGTCAATTTATGCTCAAAATACTAGTTTTCTGAATCAAAGTATTGGCTAAACCATCGGAGCTGAGTATTTTGAACTCAACTTTTTACAGTTTAAGCGCGTTGGGCAAAAATACCCTAACTGTTAATTGAATAATGACCACCGCGGAAATTTCTGCGGTTTGCGCTTACAACCCCATTTATAAACTCATACCCCAGTCACGGCTTTGTTCTTTTTCAACCTCTGGCGTT
>CAYIZV010000143.1:0-3185 GCA_964367915.1 uncultured Neisseria sp. | reverse complement strand
TAATAAATATCGATAGATTTTATGGCCATATATTGACTATGATAACGAACGTTATTTTACTACATTTAACCTTTGGATATTATGAAAAAAGAGCACCTAGAAGTATTAACCCAAGCCGAACAGGCTGCTTATTACGAAGTACCAGATTTTAATGAAACTCAGCACTATGAGTTTTTGACATTGGATCAGAGTGAGCTTGATTTAGTAATGAGCAGAAGTTCTTGGAGTGCCAGAGTTCACTGTTGTCTGCAAATTGCGTATTTTAAAGCAGTAAACCTGTTCTTTAAGGTTACCTGGAGTGAGGTAAGCAATAAGACTATTAAGTTCATTTTAGAACAATACTTTTATGACCAAAGTATTAAATTAAGTAAGATCACTGATTACGAATACTATACTCAATGCGCAGCTATAGCCAGATTATGTGGTTTTCAGATGTGGGAATCTCAGTTTAGTGACAGCTTGCTGAATAAAGCTAATGAACTGGCTAAACTTAACATTAATCAGCAGTTTATAGCTTTGGAGCTATTAACATACCTCAAGCAACAAAAGATTATCCGTCCGCAATATACAACTCTTCAGAGCCTTATAATTATTGCTATTAATTCCGAGAAGTCTAGAATTAATAAATTACTTATGGAGCAAATTACTCCGGAGGAAAGTAGGTTAATTTTGGCGCTAATAAGTAATGAGAGTACACTCAGCGAATTGGCTGCAATAAAGCAGGATGCCAAGGACTTCAAGCCACGGATACTTATACAGGAATGCCGTAAGCTAAATATTATGCGTCCTATTTATCAAATTGCCAAAAGAATACTGCCTGATCTATTAGTATCAAAAAATAATATCAATAACTATGGGGCATTCATACATTATTACTCTGCCCATGACTTACGTAAGCGTATTAAGATTGAGCAAACCTATTTATACATTCTATGCTACATACACCACCGATTCCAACAGGTAGTTGACAACTTAATCATTGCATTTTGTTATCATCTCCGTCATGCGCAAGATAAAGTAAACACAATAAAGAAGCTAGCAATTGCCGCTAATGCAATTGAACAAAACGCAAGCATGGATTCTTTGAAACGATTAGTTAAATTTTATGTAGATGAGAGCTTACCAGACGATTTGAGATTTGGGGAAATACGCCAAAAGGCTTTTAATATTTTAGATAAGCAGGCAATTATCAACTGCGTCACCGAGAATTCAGCTGCGGCGGATGATCTACTTTATTGGAAAAGTGTAGATCAGGTAGCGGTTTATCTAAAATCTAACCTCCGCTGTTTGATTCAAAGCCTTGATTTCTCTAGCGCAAAAGGTGAGTTGTTGGACGCAATTAATTGGCTTAAAAGTTTGAAGAGCAAACATAATATTACCGATTTCCCAAGCTTACCACCGCGGTTAATACCTCATTTAACCAGTAAACATAATGACCAACCAGAGCTCATTTTAAACCGATATGAATATTGGATATACCGCAAAATACAGGATTCAATAACATCTGGTGACACATACTTTAAAGATTCTCTGCTGTATCGTAATCTAAGTGATGAGCTAATATCCAAAGATAAAAAAGATGTTATTCGCCAGAAACTTACGGCTGAAACAGCTAAAAAACCCATCTCCAAACAACTTGATGAGCTATTTGCTAAATCTAACCAATTATGGAAGAAATTCCATAAACTATATCGCCAAGGTAAGCTAAAGCACCTATATTATGACGAAAAAACCAAGAAATTACACTTAAAACGTTCTGTATTACCCAAGCAAGATCAAATTGCGCACTCACTCTATGAACACTTTCCGTTTCAGGATATTGTTAATGTTATCAAGACAGTACATAAAGAATGCAGGTTTCTGGATAGTTTCACCCATATTCAACCCCGTTACGTGAAGTCAGAAGCTAATCTTGATCATTTAATAGCCTCCATCCTTGCTCAAGGTATGAATAGCGGCAATGCAAATATGGCAAATATCGCCAACATTCCGTATAATGCATTGCATGACACATACCTTGCCCGCATTAGATTGGAAACATTAATTACTGCAAATGATGCGATTAGTAATAGCATCTCTCAAATGTCAATATTCCCACACTATTCATTTGAGTATGGAATGCTTCATGGTGCGGTGGATGGACAGAAATTTAACATGGCAACTCCAACAATTAAAGCCAGGCATGGCAAGAAGTATTTTGGCAAAGGTAAAGGAGTGGTGGCATATTCATTGCTGTGTAACCATATACCATTACAAGTCTACTTATTAGGGTCAAATGACCATGAAAGTTATTTTGCTTTTGATATTTGGTATAATAACTCCAGTGAAATTAACCCACAAATTTTAACCGGTGATATGCATATTCTAAATAAAGCAAACTCAGTGATTATGTACTGGTTCGACGGAGAATTACACCCTAGGTTTACTAATATTAACAGCCAGCTTCAGCATCTATATTGCGAGAAATGGCTTGATAAATATGATAACTACGATATCAGACCAAAGGGTGAGATCAATCGTAAATTAATTGAGGCAGAATCCGAAAATCTGGAGCGGATAATAGCAACGCTTGGCAGCGGGGAAGTAAGCCAAGCATCGCTGATTAAAAAGCTTTGTACTTATAAACAGGAACATAAAACTCGGGAAGCTTTATATGAGATGGACAAACTGGTACGTAGCAATCAGATTTTACAATACCTATTAGATCCCAACATCATAAGCACTACACATCGTTCGCAAAATCGTTTAGAATCTTATCACCAATTGAGATCAGATATAGCTCAAGCATATGGTAAAAAACATCTGATTGGTAAAACTGATTGGGCGTTAGAGATAAGTAATCAGTGCGGACGATTAATAGCTAATGTGATAATCCATTATAATTCAATGATTCTATCCAAGCTATACGACAGATACAAAGCAGAAAACAACGAAAAGGCTTTGAAAATACTCAAAAAGATATCACCAATAGCTTGGCAACATATCCATTTTCAGGGGAGATTAGTATTTTCAGATAGTGCGGTAATTAACTTGGATGAGATTGTTAAGAGTATTGAATTAGCTACAAGCTAATAGCATCAATTGTTTCAGACGAAATTCAAAAATTTCCGCGGTTTACGCATGGCACCCCATATATGGAAAAAAAGAAACAAAGAGTTTGGTTATCTTATGATTTAGGCATTCGA
>CAYIZV010000142.1:0-3196 GCA_964367915.1 uncultured Neisseria sp. | reverse complement strand
GCTCAACAAAAATAAACAATAGGAGTACGTATGCGGATTAAGAATTTAACTTGTTTGGTGGCATTAGCATCAGCTTTGGGTGGTTGTGGTTTATTTGGTCCAACCTATTCTCAGCCAAATACAGATAATCCTAAGAATTTTCCAAGCCGTGATACACTAGCAGTAACTGAGAGTGCTAACTTACCAGCAATGGCATGGTGGAAGTCATTCAAAGATCCAGTTTTAGATAGTTTGATCGAAAGCGCGCTTAAAAATAACAATAATATTCAAAATGCAATTGGTAATATTGTGGCAGCTCAAGGCCAGCTACGTCAAGTTCAATTTGCATGGATTCCAACTGGTAATGCTACTGGTTCTTACTCTAATAAATCTTTCATCGGTGAAGGGTATAATTTTGCTGGCTTACCGAGCTATTCGTTAAATGTGTTCCAGCAAATCCGTTCGCAACAGTACGCTGAGGCTAATTATCAAGCAGTTCGTGCAGCGAAAGACACCGTACGTTTGAGCGTGATTAGTCAGGTTGCAACAGGGTATTTCACCTTATTAGGACAAGATTATCAATTACAACTTCAGGAACAGTTAGTAAGAGATCTAAAAGCCTTGCTAGATTTCTCTAAGATAGAATATAAAGAAGGTTTATTGTCTCTGTATCAAGTGCAAACCTATGAACAACAATATGATTCAGCATTGGCGCAGGTTCCAATTATCAAAAATAATATCGTTGCTTCTCGTAATGCACTACGTGTTCTTTTGAATGAAAATCCTGGTGAGATTACCCGTGGTCTCAAATTTATGGATATTAATAGTTATGGTGTAATTCCAACTAATTTGCCATCAACTGTATTACGTAATCGCCCAGATGTACAGCAAGCAGAGCAACAATTGATTGCGGCGAATGCCAATATTGGAGTTGCAACCTCTATGTTCTTCCCAACCATTAGCTTAACTGGTCAAGGTGGTACTGCAGCAAGTACTTTGAGTGGCTTATTTGGTGCGGGTACTGATTATTGGGTGCAAAATGCAGCAATTACGATGCCGATTCTGAATTTCGGAATATATGGTCAAATTGAAGCTGCTAAAGGTCAATATTATGCTGCATATTATAATTATCTACAAATTGTTCGTTCTGCTTTTGCAGCGGTCGATAATGATTTGTCAGCTCATGATCAATTAACTGTGAGCATGGATACGCAAATTAAAGCTTACAATGCTACTAAACTTGGATATACCTTGGCAGAGTCGAGCTTTGTTGGAGGTTTATATAGTAAACCTCAGTTATTGCAAAATGCGGTAACAATGGATCAGGCCGCATTGGTAGTACAGCAAAGTAAGCTACAACAGTTAGGTACGATAGTTCAATTGTATCAGGATCTAGGTGGCGGCTATGCTTACAAAAATTATGAAAGTACTATTAAGTTTGGTGATGGTCACGATTGGGATTGATAAGGAAGTAACTAAATGCAAAATCGTATAGCAGGTAAAACTGTATTGATTACTGGCGCAAGCTCTGGAATAGGTAGGGCTTGTGCAGTTGAATTTGCCAAAATGGGCGCTAATCTGATCCTTGCTGCACGACGGGTTGATCGTCTGGAAGAGCTGAAGGATGAGTTAATTGCAGAGTATTCAATCAAAGCATTTGTAATTGGCATGGATGTTACTAACTCCAAACAAGTGGCTACAGCACTTGGGCATTTGCCGGATGCAATCGAACAGATTGATATTCTAGTAAACAATGCTGGTCTGGCGCTAGGTTTGGATGTATTTGTTGAAGATGATGTCAATAATTGGGAAACAATGATTGACACCAATATTAAAGGTTTTTTAGCGGTCTTACGCATTATTACCAAAAAAATGGTTAAGCAAGGATTTGGGCATATTATTACCATTGGCTCGGTTGCGGGTGTTGAATCTTATGCTAAAGGTGGCGTTTATTGTGCTACTAAACATGCGGTACATGCAATTAGTCAAAGCTTGCGTGAAGAGATGGTTGAACACGGGATTAAAGTCAGTGAGATTTTGCCAGGTGCGGTTAATACTGAATTTAGTCAGGTACGGTTTCACGGCGATAAATCTCGTGCTGATTCAGTGTATCAGGGTTTTGAACCGCTACAAGCTAGTGATGTTGCTGAGCTGATTGTTTATAATGCTAATTTGCCAAAACATGTAAATTTGGCAGAAAGTTTAATTCTAGCTGGAGCACAGTCGCGCGCGACCAAAATCCATAGGCAATAATCAATTATTGTTTTAGAGTTAAAGAAAAGATTTTTATCGTAACAGGCGGTTTGAATACTGCCTGTTTTTTGTGTTTTTTAGAAATAACTACTCATATTATATCGTAATAACGTCGTCACAAGACTCCTTGTGTACATCTCCTGTACACGTCGTTGCCTTGTTTCTAGTTCTTACTTAATATTCTGGTAGTTGAGTAATTACGTTATGAAATGAGTAAATATGGCTCTGTTGGAGTTTCTTTCTGCAGTGTTGTTGATACTTAATCCGCGTTATTTTTTTTAATTGTGAACAAAATAGTGCACGCTCAGAAAGGAAAGTATAAATGAGTAGTTTTAATGATTTTAATTTAAGTGAAGAAATGGTTGCCGCGTTGGCAGAAAAAGGTTTTACCAGTCCTAGTCCCATTCAAGCACTAGTTATCCCTGAATTTTTACGTGAAAAAGCCAATATTATTGGTCAAGCACAAACCGGAACTGGTAAAACAGCCGCGTTTTCGATTCCTATTATTGAGAGTATTACTAAAGATGGTTCAATCAAAGCGGTGGTGTTAACGCCAACCCGTGAATTAGCTATTCAAGTTTGTGAAGAAATGTATTCTTTGATCGGTAAACGCGATTTAAGAGTTTCCGCGGTTTATGGTGGTGCATCAATTGAGCAACAAGTGCGTAATGTGCGTAAAGGTAGTGATATTATTGTTGGTACTCCTGGGCGGATTATGGATTTGATGGAGCGTAAAGTTTTAAATTTCAATAATTTAGAATTTTTTGTGTTAGATGAAGCTGATGAAATGTTGAATATGGGATTTGTTGAAGATATTGAACACATCTTGCAAACAACTAATCAAGAGAAAAATATGTTGTTTTTCTCGGCTACTATGCATATATAGATTTTGCAAATTGACAAAAAATAAATGGGTAAATTTAAAACTTTAAAAGTTGAAAATAAAGAATTAACCACTAAACTT
>CAYIZV010000141.1:0-3240 GCA_964367915.1 uncultured Neisseria sp. | reverse complement strand
TAATCTACCCCAACACCAGGACTATACGCCTTCTCTGATAAAGGAGCATAATTTACCCAGCCGGTTGTAGCAAATGAACCAACAACTAGCGATAGCATCATCAGTACCATGCCGACCATAAACAACCAAAAGCTCAATGAATTGAGGAATGGAAAGGCAACATCACGCGCACCAATCTGCAACGGAATGATTATATTCATCAAACCAATCACTAACGGCATTGCCACGAAGAAAATCATGATTACGCCATGTGCGGTAAAAATTTGATTATAATGATCTGGCGGTAGAAATCCGTAATTACTACCGACTGACATCGCTTGCTGAGTACGCATTAGTGCCGCATCTGCAAATCCGCGAAGTAACATTATAATCGCAATAATAATATACATAATCCCAATACGCTTATGATCTACAGATGTAAACCACTCACTCCAAAGGTAACTCCATTTTTTTAAATACGTTACCAACGCAACGAGAAATACAAATCCACCAATCATCATTGCACCAGCAATTATCGCAGGTGGTTCATGAATAGGAATAGCATCCCAAGTTAATTTACCCAAAAAATCAATCATTAGTGATTCCCTCGAAAACTGTGTTATTTAGCACCCATACCCTGCATGTCATCCATGTCAGGCATCATATACTTCATTATGATATTATCAAAAAGATTATCTGCTACCGAGCCATAGAACTGAGGCGGTACGTATTCAGTTGGTTTTAATAATTGTTTATATACATCGGTAGTCAGGCTATTTGGTGAATTCTTAACTGATTGCACCCAAGCATCAAACTCTTCTTGCGAAGTAACATGACTCTTAAAATGCATACCATTAAAGCCATTACCATTTATTACATAACCACGCCCATCATAAACACCTTTTTCATCGGCAATTAGGTGCAACTGTGTTGTCATTCCAGCCATAGCATAAATCTGCCCACCCAACTGAGGGATGATAAATGAATTCATTGGCGCATCGGCTGTTACCGAAAATTTAATTGGAACACCGACTGGAAATTGTAAATAGTTTACAGTTGCAATATGTTGTTCAGGATAAATAAACAACCACTTCCAATCCAAAGCAACCACTTGTACGTTTAAAGGCTTAACCCCTGCAACCTCAATTGGCTTATATGGATCTAAGGCATGCGTGGTTTTCCAAACGATAACCGCTAGAATACCAATAATAATAAGCGGCACACCCCAAACTACTATTTCAATTTTTGTGCTATGCGTAAAGCTCGGGTCATATTTAGCATTAGCATTTGATTCGCGATATTTATACGCAAATACCAATGTTAATATAATCACAGGAATTACAACCAGCAACATTAGCCCAACTGCCGTAAAAATAAGATCTCTCTCATCTTTACCTATCATGCCTTTCGAATGAATCAGCACGAGGTCTTTACAACCACTAAGCATCGTCATCACCCCAAGGGCAGCACATCCAGATAAGAAAGCTTTCCATTTCTTATTCATATTATTCAAAACCCCTTTATTGACAAGTTGTTAATATTTAATAAGCACATACTGTCGTGATTTTATCATTAACCCCAACTCGGATACAATGTTATTAAGCTTATTATTTCAAGCAACTTTAATTTATATATACGCCAGAACCAACTTTAACTAACTAAACTAACTCATAAAGACATCAATACTTATTACTATTTAAATAAAAAAATGACTTATTTTCAATGAGCTAGATCATTTACTACATATTTTTAATTACTGGAAATATTGCGTTATATTATTTTCAAAGCCTCCAAAAGATTACTCAAACAATATACACAAAATGCAACACTATTTATTAGCATCCTTATGTAACGCTTGCTGACAAAGCTTGTTATCAATCATAATAACGCCATCTGCAAAAATTCCAGAAAATTTTACACCCGCGCTTTCAACTTCAAACCGAGTAAAAACCCCATCTTTTCTCACCAAAAGTGAGATATTCATATAGTCACCATGCTGAGCACTTTTAAAAGAAACCGCCAACAAATGGTTATTCTTATTAGCTAGTTCTAAACTACACCCAGCCGAATCACTCCAACTGCCAAGTATTTCTGGATTAATTAAGGTTTTTGGAGTTTTATTACTTTGATGATTACATCCACCAAGTAAAACTACTGAACAAACCCCGATTAAAATAAATTTAATAGATCTCATAACCCTCGATTCATTGTTTATGTTGCGGTTTAATAAACAACAACTAGATCATTTATACCTAAAAAAACTTGCCTTAATTGTCAATTTTAAAAATAAGACACGATATTAGCATAAATGAATCGCCACAACTAATGATTTATAGTCAATCTCTGTAGCAACCAATAATTTAGTAGCACACATAAAATTAAAGTTAATTATTCACCCCAAGAACACAACGAACGCTCCAAATTTGATTACGATAAAAACAGTTGGTAAGCGCGTGGAAATCTGGACCTTGATAATGACTATCGGAGCTAAATAAATGAGCTAGTACTAATTTTTTGCCCAGTCCACATAATCACATGCGTAACATTAGGATTAATTGCTTGTGTACCATTATCATATGCCAAACCAGCAATATAAAGTAAATCACCGATTTGTAAATTATTTAACATCGCATCAGTAACCCCATTAGCATTATAACTACCGTTACTTTCAAAAACTGAAATATTGCTACCATGTAAATCACAACTAATGCTTGTTGCACCATTTAAAGATGCTGTACTATCATCACAAACCAACACATCTGTTTTATCATCTGATCGAAGTGCTGCTGCATCAACAAAACCAGACATATCTAGCATTAATATCTCCAATAAACAACTATATACCGATCACTTACTTTCATCAAAATAGCGATAACCTCCGCCTAAATCTTGATACAGTGAAATAATCGCTTGCATTTGTGCTAATTTAATTTGATTAATACTTTGTTGAACTTGATTCAAGTTTTGCTTAGCACTGAGTGTGTCATCAAACGATTTCAGACCTACTTGATATGCAGAATAAGTATCTTTATAGTTACTTTCTGCACTATTGCCAGCCTGTTTGAGTAATTGATAACGTTCGTTGGTAATTTGGTTGGTGGCTAAATCATTATTGATATCGCGTAGCGCCTTATGCACCGTATCAATATAATTTACATAGGCCGATTTGGCTTGACCTTTATAGCTACTGGCTTGACCAAATACCGCTGGATTTAATGACCAATTAATGAAGTTCATTTGAATAGTGCTGCTGAAGCTTGA
>CAYIZV010000140.1:0-3240 GCA_964367915.1 uncultured Neisseria sp. | reverse complement strand
ATAGATAATTTTGAGTACCACAGTGAGTGAGCGCTTGTCTCAACTAACGAATAGCTTGGATCATAAATATAAGTAGTGTGTTCTTGCTGTATAGAGTAAATTTGATTTTTTATACCAACAATTATACTGACCAAATAAACATAAAATAATTAATAATACACTACAGTTAGTTACAAACTCAGCCAGCAATACAGCGATATGTAATCATGATCAATATGCGCTAAAACATATTATGGCGCATATTGATAAAAGAAAAATAAAGGTTATTCATTCCTATATACTGAGATAAAATAACATAAAACCATAAATTTCAAGTGGTACTTTCACTGTGATAGTAAATAATATTCGAATACTACTGATGCTTGGCTTATCACCACGAGAAAAAAAAGCTATCTTTATGGCATCACTTGGTAGCATTCTAGAGTTTTATGATTTCATCATATTTGGATTCATGACCAATTATTTTATCAAAAATATTTTTGGTAATGACTCACTAAATAACAACAATATCTTAATATTATATTCAATTTTTATCATCGGTTATATTATGCACCCACTGGGAATGCATTTATATAGCAAAATTGCACCTGTGCAAGACTTGCGTTTGGTTGATGGCGGAATCACATTAATGCTGATTGTTTCGACGCTAACTATGGGTTTAATTCCAACTCATATGCCATTTGCATGGTGGATACCGTTGCTAATTCTTGGAGTAGCAAGAATTATTCAGGGTTTAGCCTGCGGCGCAGAAATGCAAGCGGAACTAGACCATATAAAAATAAAGATTCCACAAAATATGTCGTTTGCAGCACTAGGAATTTTAGCTGGAAATGAAATAGGTCAATTTTTGGCAATTGTAGTTAACCGTATCCTCAACTACTGGTTTAGCCCCAGCCAACTTCAAGACTATGCTTGGCGACTTCCTTTTATATTTGGAGCCATCCTAGCGTTGCTTATTTATTTGATTCGCCTAAAATTTGCTGAACGAATTACTGAAGAGCATTGTTACCGTAACATTATTCCTGTTTATAAACTATTTAATTATTACCCGACCCAAGTATTTATTGCAATTGGACTTGCTGGGATTCGCGGTGCCTTGACACTATTGTATTTAATATTTATACCATTTACCATGTATCACTTTCTACACTATAGCTTGTTGATGATCAGTCGCATAATTTTTATCACCAGCATTATAGGTGGTATCGTAGCATATTTAATTAATCGTTATTGCTCATACCATAATGCTCCACGTCAGCTACTGGTGTGTGTAATATTGCTGTTGCCATCTGTGATTTTGTGGATGCTATCTTCTCATTATGATAAATTTGTATACCCAAGTATTCTGGCACTGGCAATACTCAGCAGTTGTTTTACTTTCTTAGTACAACGAGTTATGGCAGGGCTTTTTCCATCAGCAGTACGCTTGGCTGGAATGAGTTTTGCCAATCAACAAGGTTATATTTTCTGTGCTGGTTTAATGCCTTTAATTAGTATCGGATTAGCTCATTTACTCTTAAAATCAAATATTCACTTTTCTCACTATCTGGTGTTTTATATTGGTACCGCATTTTATTTATTAATCTTGGTCGTACTGAACATATATGGATTATACCGGCTGCCACATTATGCGAACTACACCGACATTCACCAGATACGCCAGAAAATACTGTCGACTCTCAAAATTACAAATTAATGCCAAGCTAGCTTTTATTACACGCTATGATATAATACCAACATTACACTGGTAGCTTACATTCTAAACACCATAGTTATCAAACAAATCAGAAGAAAGAAAACATTATAGTGAAATTTGACTGGAGAAAACCTGACTGGACGCTGCATGCCAAAATAATTTCTATTTTATGCAGTGGAATGGTAATCTTTAACGCACTTTATATCTTCATTAATAGTATTTACCCATTGATTGCAGATAATCACCAAATATCACAAAATCTAACTAACCTTAAATTTGATGTATTAATCTTGCTACAGGAAGGTTATGCTTACTGCTTGTTAGTATTTGGAATAGCACTACCAGGAAGATCTAAAACCATTTGGTCTCTAACGATTATAACGCTCATTACCATACTACTCAGTGGAATCTGGTTAACTCACAGCTATCACAGCAATGTTCTACTAATTGCGTCGCTCGTGCTATTAATCGTCTGTTCTCGTATATTTACTAAGCCACTTTATTTATCCTATGGCTTTGTATTCGCTTTTGCTTTTTTAATTTTTGCTTTAATCTATGGTATTTTAGGTTCTTATGTTCTAAGAAATGAATTTCACGGAATACAAACAATTGACGATGCGGTTTATTTTTGTATTGAAACTTACAGCACAGTTGGATTTGGTGACATTTACCCCCTCACAACAATGGCTAAATACTTCGTAATTTCCATGATTTTGATGGGCTTAATTATGTTCACTTCGGGAATTACATTAGTCGCATATCTGTTTAATAACAAATTACGCCACTTATTATTTAATATCAACAAAGGAAAAATTTCAATGACTAACCACGTTGTCTTACTTGGCTATGGTATCTTGGCTAAAATATTAATTGAGGGCTACAAACAGTCTGGCAAAGAGTTTATGGTAATTGATAATAGCAAAAACATGGACACTGACCGAGAAATATTGCAAGAAAGTGAACGATTACTAGTCTCACCTTACCCTGGTAATAGAAATATTCTAATAAGATCACGAATCTCTGAAGCGAGCCTGATTATAATTAACTTTGAAAATGACTCTGATACGATATTTGGAATTATGAATGTCACTGAGTTCCTCAATAGCTGCTCAACGGTGACCAAACCTAAAATATTAGCCCGAATTTACTACGAGGAGAATATTGCCAAAGCTAAGTTAGCTGGTGCTGACATTGTTATTGCACCACATTTACTCGCTGCAGCTGAAATCAAAAAACTAAATCTGATTTAGCTTAAGAATTTGTGCACTCCATTGATAATGAGGATCGACGGAGTGCTTATTAAAATATAAAAACAAAGATAGATTATCAGTTGATCACGATAATTTCTGCATTAATCAAATCTGCAGTTTTAGTACCGCCAACATAGCTGATTGAGGATTGTAAATCTTCCTGAAGTTCAACTAATAGACGCTCCATATTACCGCGGTAATCAATCAAGATTTTTTTACCTTCAACATTTTTGTATTCACCTTTATTATACTGCGATGCCGAACCGTAATATTCTTTATATGCACGAGGCAATG
>CAYIZV010000139.1:0-3243 GCA_964367915.1 uncultured Neisseria sp. | reverse complement strand
ATACTGCTGTACTAACTGTTTCTGCAATATACGTAGTATCTCCAGTCCATTTAGCTAGTTTTTCATTAGTAACTAAATCATTTGATGGGTAGCCAATTCGTACACCACAATTGGCAATAATTGAGCTTGCTAATTTATCGTAGTATTCATCTAATTGTGATAAATCTTGAACAACTAGTAAGAACCTTGCTTTAAAGCTTCGGATTGTTGCCAAGGCATTTGCAACCACAGGCATTTTTTTCAGAGTTGCAAACTCATCTAGTAAAAATAGTAACTCGCGTAACTTGCCGTGTTCGCTCGATTGGACAGTGCTAATAATTTGAGTAATTAAAATTCTGGTTAATGGTCTAATGCGCTCTTGGTCATTAGCCATAACTACGATGTACAAGCTTACAGCTTTTGCACCTGATTGAAAATCATTTAAGTTAATGGTTGATTCTGAGGTGTTTTGTGCAATAATTGGATCATTAAATAAAGTTAGTGGACTATTTGCAGAGCTAATAATTCCCGCAACCTCTTTTTCACCATTATTGAAATATAAAGATGATGCAATTTGCTTAATGTTGCGGTTATAGCCTTTATCATCAATTAATAAAGCTAGATGAGATTTTGCTTGTTCTTCTGTAATGCCATGTGATTCTTTATAGTGTAATAAATGGGGAAATAGCGCGCCTTTACCTTGTCCACACATTTCACCTAGCCAGCCCTTTACACCCTCTTTATATGCTTCACCAGTATCGGGATTAATACCAGATAACATCGCCGCAACGGATGCAAGATTTTTAGCTTTTTTAGTGTAAAGAACATGGAGAATAATTGCACCCAATAATTTAGCTCCATTTTCTTTGAAGTGATTACCATCAAAGCCTTTGCCGTCGCCGTCAATTAGCATTAATGCTAAGTTACCAGCTTGGCTAACTTCCTCAGGTGTTCCAACTTTAATAAACTCCATTGGATTATATTTGCAAGAGCTACCATCGCCATTTGTCGGCTCAAATTTAATACAAACATTGTTTAAATTTTTCGCTCGATGTCCTGCGGTTGTTTCCCAGTCTTTGCCTTTCATGTCATACATAACAACCGAATCAGGATAATTCATTAAATTAGGCGTTACAATACCAACCCCTTTACCACCCCCAGTAGGTGCAATTAATAGCATGTGCTGATGTCCATAGTGCATTAATTGTTTTAGTGTTAAAGCCTTGCCTGTATCATAGCGTACAATTGGTATTCCAATTTTATACTCAATTGCACCAACAATTAAACCATGACGTTTTTCAACTTTATCAAAGGTTTTAGGATCTTGAAGTAAGTTAGTTGCTTCGATCTCTTTAATTGATGCAAATTTTGCAGTACCGTGGCGGTCAGATTCAAGTTTAGGCGCAAAAAATTTGCGATGCACGACTATTGCAATAATGTAGCTAATGAAAAAACCTAGTCCCGTAGCAATTAAAGTGTTTTCGCCAGCTTCGCCATAAGCTCCAGCGTTTTTGAAGAACTCACGCGTTACCGCAATTTGTTCTTGTGGAGATAAATAATGTGCAAACATTGAATAATCAGATACGCTACTTAAATAGTATTGTAAAATTACCTGATTAATAAATATACCCAAAAAAAATGCTGTAATAGCAAATACTATATGTCGCTGAATAAAATTCACGTCGTTATCCTTTTGTAAAAATAGTTATTATTAAAGCTCATTGTTTTACTGGTTTAATCACTCCTCATAAGTATCAATGCGCGTTTATAGAATTGATTACGTTTAATTGTGCCAAAATACCTAGAATCAATTGATGTTGGCGTAATACCCATCATAAAGTACTCATCATCATTTAGAATGTGTTTATATCCAATTGGTAGCGGGTATAATGCAACTCCTTTACCGCGTGCCATTCCTCGGCTATTTTGTTGCAATGATCCATTAATTAAAACCCCAGATTCAGTTATTTCAACTAAATCATGTGGCATACCAGCAACTTGTTTCATTAGGTAAACCGTCCCAGTTGGACATTGGTTTTTACTTTTCAGTAAGCCCAATTTTTGTAAAACGTCAATATATTTTTTATCCTCTAAGCAAATTAAATACCGTTTATTCGGTTCAATAGTTCCTACTGGTAATTTTAGGTAATATCCTAACGGTTCAGAAATAGACACATTTTTAATCATGAACCTATCATAAAAAGCGACTACACAAATTAATCCAATAAGCGAGTAAATCACTATCCTTAATTGTTTAATTATTGTTAGCATAAAGATCTTCTTTTTTCCCCATGTTTGGTTTAACGTACATCACAGTTTTAGAACTGTATGGATTAGCTGGTTTAGGTTGTGCATCTCGTATATCTGATACATCTTGTGCATTACGTACCACTATTTTTTTAGCACTATTGGATTGTCCAATTCCAACAATTGGCGGGATGTCTTTATCGTTAAGTGCTAGTTTTTGGCTGTTTGCATTAACTTTTGCAACGTAACCATTTCGCATACCACTAGTGAAATTACCCGTGTTATATGCTGAAATAGCTTTTTGCCATCCCTCAGTGCTGGACGTTGATCCACTCATCGCATTTTTATAGTTGTTTGCGAGTATATCGCTGCCAACGGTAATATTTACACATGGATCCAGCAAGTCTTTAGCGGTATAACCATATTTTTTAATATTCTTGATATTGATTTGCGCCAGTCCAACATCAAAGTTATAATCATTTTTTTCAAGATACTCAACCCAATTTTTGGCTTGTTCAGGATCTTTTGGTTGAAATTTCAATTTATAACCCTTATTTAAGCCAATCGCTAAAGGGTTATTTTGCGATTCAGTCTTAATTATGGCGGGCATTTTTACCTGTGCAACTGGCGTTGCACATTGTAAAATTAATAGTGCAAGGTTAAGCATTGCATCTACTCACAGCTTTAAATTTATTAATTTTTGCAATTAGTTCACTTGTTCGCAAATGAGATTGACTGCCTATTGCACGTGTTTGAATGATTAGCTTTAGCAAGCTTTTTAAACTCGTTGTATTTGTCATTTCTCTGCCTTAAAATGTCATAGTAAAGGTCGATTTTTTATGGCCCAATTTATTGGGCTTTAAAAAATGACCCACCAACCGCAGGGCGGTAGTTTTTAATTAAACGCTAGTTAATTTTCTTGCATTACGTCATTTAAGTAGCCATCGGTTACTTCTTCAGGTGCATACTCAAACGGGCTATCATCTATATGGTAATAATGATATTCGTATATGTCAT
>CAYIZV010000138.1:0-3245 GCA_964367915.1 uncultured Neisseria sp. | reverse complement strand
ATCAGCAAATATGATTTGCTAAAACTTTGATATAGAAGACTGGTATTATAGACTGATTTCAGGGTATAATATGGTATATATTAAGTTTAACAAAAAGTCTTTAATAACGGACGTTATTTTGGACTGATGTTGACAATAGATTTGTAATACTGTTCAAACTTATCAATGATAGATCATCTCCAAATATTAATTCCATTTTATTGTTGACAGTGACGTAACGTGATACTTTATACTAATGCCATTACAGATATTAATCTAATTTTTGATATGGAGATAAAAATGGAAAGTATCATGACCTCAAAATATAATGAACTATTTTTAAAGTTATTTGGTAGTCTACCAAATTCTATTAATAAGATAAATACAGGACTTTCAGGTGCACAAATTTATAGTGTAAATTGTCAAGATAACTCATATATTCTTAGGGTGGCCAATCAGGATATCGCTAGTGTAACAAACTTGGAAAATGAATATCAATTAATCCAACAGATGTCGGAACACCACATAGCTCCAAAATTACATTACTCAGATGCTAAAGATGGCGTATTAATCATGGATTCTATTCCAGCACATAGTTATAGTTTTTCCGATGATAGTATTTTAAAAAAATTGGCGGACAAGCTAAAGCAATTACATAATTTACAGATAGATGTCGAAATTACAACATGCAGTTTAGATGATTATTTAAGTTATAGCGATAATATTGTAAATAATATTACAGCAAAGCAAGAGTTACCTAGATATATTAGCGAATTTCGCACCTGTATTGACTTGATTAAAGAAAATTTAAATATAGATTGGCAATATAAACCTTGTCACTTGGATATTAATCCGACCAATATTATTTATGATGGCAGTGATTTCATTATACTGGATTGGGATTCTATGCGAGCAAGTGATCCAATGTTGGATTTAGTGGCATTCATGAATTTCTTTTGTCACGACCCGTGTTTAGCACAAAAATTTCTTGGTTACTATTATGGTGACGAAAACATTACAACTAAGATTACTAAACGTTTATTTTTTCTTACACAAATAAATCTGTACTTTTATGGTATGATGTTTTTAAATCTAGCGAGTAAAGATAATGCCTTAATTATTGCGGATGTAAATATTAATGATTTAAGTACACCGTTAGATTTTTTTAAGCGTTTATCTACGGGACAAGAAAATTTAGCTACATCTCTATCACAAGCCAGAGTTGGTTTGTGCATGCTCAGATACGCTTATTCAAAGCTCAATCTTGAAATTCAAATCCACGGCACAAGCGTTTCTTAGATCATGAAAAATACAATAATCGGGTAAGACCGCCCTCACGGGCGGGACTTCCCACACCACCGTACGTGCGTTGTCGCATACGGCGGTTTTAATTAAAGTTGTAACTCGTAACTTTCTTTTCCAAACTCACAAGTCCCAGTGATTCAAACCAAGTATTTGGCATCGCTATATTTACAACTGGTGTTAGTGACAAGCGCCACCATCCCTTACCTGAGCCAGCTAGGTTCCGAGCATTGCGTTCGGTCGCACCAAGTCCTTTCAGGTAGTTATAAATTGCTCGTCTACGCTTACATTGTTTCAGGCGATAACATCTCAGCCGTCGGCGTATCCATGAGTCTAGATTCTTGAATATGCTTATAGTTGCTGATAACCTAAAGTAGCTTATCCAACCATTTAAGTATTGGTTCAGCTCTTTGATTATATGTTCTAGCTTGTTGCCTCTATTTCGACTAGTTAGTTCTCGAATACGTTTCTTAAACTTCTCTAGTGCTGGATTCGCTACTTTTAACTCACTGTCTTTTCTAAACCCATAACCAAGAAACTTGCGCTCACTTGCTTTCGCAACGGCACTTTTACTTTCATTGACTTTTAGCTTTAGGTTGTTTGCTAGATAGTCGCTGATTGACTTTAAAACTCTTTCGCCAGCTTCTTGACTTTTAACGTAAATGTTGCAGTCATCTGCATAGCGGCAGAATTTATGTCCACGACTTTCCAGCTCATTATCCAGTTCGTCTAATAGAATATTCGATAACAATGGTGACAGGTTGCCTCCTTGAGGCATCCCTAACTCACGCTTGGCAAATATTCCATCTTGCAGCAAACCAGCTTCTAAATAGCGGCGGATTAACTTTAATAAACGTTTATCTTCTATAGTCCGAGATAGTCTTTCCATTAATATGTCATGATTTACTCGGTCAAAGAACTTCTCCAAGTCCATATCTACTACGTAGCTATAACCTGCTTTCTGGTATTCGCACGCTCGTTTCAGCGCCATATGCGCTCCACGATTCGGGCGAAAGCCATAGCTTGAGTCTGAGAATATAGGCTCATACAGTGGTTCTAGCACTTGCAGTATTGATTGTTGGATTACCCTATCTAGAACGGTAGGGATTCCTAGTTGGCGTTTACTTCCATCTGGTTTGGGTATTTGCACACCGCGCACCAGTTCTGGTTGATAATTACCCTCAAGGAGTTCTTGGATAAATTCTTGTTTGTGTTCACGAATATACGACGGCAGCCTCTCGATGGATACACCATCTACTCCTGCTGCGCCTTTATTCGATCGCACTTTCTTATAGGCTTGGTTTAAATTTGCGCTCTCGCAAATTTGTTCCATTAAGTTCTTTGTCAAGACTCGTTCTCCATATGTCGCTGATAATGATTGTTACTCTACGGCTTAAATCAGACCATGATACTCATTTACCAAGTTTAGCGTAGCTGATAGTTGTTCTTTAAAAAAAAGACTAGTCTATCTCTTTATCTGTCACCCCACATTATCAAGAGTCAGGTAACTGCTTCTTGCTTTAATTAATTCAGCCCTTCATAAACCGATGCATCAGTCTACTACTATGGCTTCTGCTGACTTCTTATACTCCATCAACCAGCATTACTGCTAGTTTAGTTACACTTGCAACAGAGCACAAGACCTCCCAGAGTAAGACCCACATCTTTCATTTGGTTAATGCCACATTTACCTCTACACCTACGGTCGATTATTGGGCGCCCTTATATTATGCTAAGTTACCCGATGTAGTAGCCTACTATGTGATTTCTGTTCGTCACAACCAAATTACGCCATTTGCTTCCTTCAGATTCTACCTCACGATAGACACCCTTGCATAGGCTCGTTATTCCCATCGACAGGGCTAACAGCGGACTTGCACCGCCTAGATGCGCGCCATGTCTGGCGCACATAAAAGGCTCACCGCAGTGTGTCGGCAAGCCTATCTAAAATTATAACCACTAAT
>CAYIZV010000137.1:0-3245 GCA_964367915.1 uncultured Neisseria sp. | reverse complement strand
TATACGGTGCAATTAGGCTTATTTCGCTGTGTATTAGTTACTTACCGATGGAGGTGAAATGCAAAAAATTAATTTCTGTCATGTAGCAAGAATAAATTTAACAAAATTTAATATTTCTTGCGAATATTAAAATATATGAAATTGAGATATTTGAAATTTTAGATATCTTCATTTCTATTTCAGTGTAACACTGATGAAATGCTATATGCAATTAATTAAATAACAACAATTTATATTGTTACATATTAGGTAATGTGATAACGGTAATTTTCAATTAAATTTTTCTAACTCTAAGCGTTCAATACATTCATTGATAAAATCAATAAATACCTGCATGCGAGTATTTTTACCTTCAGGATTAATTAACAGATAATAATCAAACCCCGCTAAGTAATAGTCAGACAATAAATGCATTATAGTACCAGCTTCAATTTCATGCTTTAACATGATATCCATACCAATTCCAATTGTTGGTCCTGAGAACGCAAGTTGATTATCATGATATCCGCTATTTTGTCTGATTCTATAGCTTGGACTGAATATGGTTCTTTGCTTGGTTTTTCTATTAATTAAATAGGTATTTTTCTCTTGAATTTCATGATCCATCATTAAAGCAATAATCAATTGATCCTCAAGTTCTTGCGGTGTCGAAGGTAATCCAAATTGATCAATATATTCTTGAGTACAATAAAAAATAATATTACCTTGACAAAGTAGTTTCATTTTTTGTGAGTTTTTCTTTGGTCTATGGTTAATTATTGCTAAATCAAAATTATCTTTAACCAAATTAGGCTGTATGTTTTGATAAGAGATATTTAATGTAATTTTAGGAAATTTATGTAAAAATTCTATGAGGTAGGGGGTGATAACTTTAAGTGCAAAATAAGGAGGTAAAAGTACATGTATTGGGCCACTAAGATCTTTATTTTCATGCTAAATTTTGCTAACTGCTTTATCATATTCACTTTCGAGGTCACAAAATTTATCATAAAGTTCTTTTCCAGCTTTAGTTAATTCAACATTATGTGTATCTCTTTTAAGCACTGCAAAATTCAGATCTTTTTCAAATTTTTGAATTTTTCTTGTTATATTTGGTGGGCTAATTCCCGTTTGTCTTGACGCTTCAGAAAAACTACCTGCTTTAACAATTTTTATAAAAAGCACTAATTCGTCATACATGATTTAAGCCCTAACTTATTTTAAATTTTTGATTAGCTATTATAGCAAATTGTATCATAATTTCTCAATCTGATACCCATCTATACCTTTACTCAAATATGCAATTTATAATTACATATCGATATACTTCGTAAAAAAGACAAACAAAATAAATACTTAAAGCAATTGTAGCGGTATATTACAGAGTTTGAGTACCCTTATATATATTAATTATTTCTATATATGCTACACTGAAAGAGGTCTAATGTAACTTATTAGTTAGTTAGATAGATACTTTAAAAAAGGAAATAATATGAGTAACTCAGATAATCCAAAAAACAAGAGTCATTCATGGAGAACATATGGGTCTCCAATAAGTAAACAATGGGATGCATTTCATGAAACAGCTAAAGCAAAATCAATGCCGAGTAAGGATGCAAGAAAAAGTAAACCTGATTAAACTAAATGCAAATAATGCATATTAAAAATTTATATTATTAATTTGAGAAGTTTTGTAAAACATTTTCTAAGGATTAGCATCATGTTATATTATGTATTAGTATTTTTAATTATTGCACTAATTGCTGGAATACTAGGATTTACTGGTATCGCAGCAGCTTCTGCCTCTATCGCCCAGATAATATTTTATATATTTATTTTATTATTTTTGGTTTCTCTCTTTGCGCATGTTTTTCGCCAAAACAGAAGCAAACCATAAATTTTCAGTTATAATGCAAAACATCCAGATATATTTTATCTGGATGTTTTTTAATACTTAGCTAGGTTTTAATATTACCAGCTTCTGCGTTGTGAATTACCGCCACCAAAGCCACTGCTAGTTTTTGGTTTGTCTTCTTTTTCTTTAACTACTAAAGTACGGTTTTTATAGCTAGTTGCATTTAATGCTTTGATACATGCTTGTGCATCATTAACATTTTCCATATCCACGAAGCCAAAACCTTTGCTTTGACCTGAATATTTATCTGTAACAACTTTTGCTGCTTTTACAGTGCCATGTTGCGCGAATAAATCTTGTAATTCTGTATTAGTAATTCCAAAATCTAAACCTGCTACGAAAAGTGATTTTTGCATAGTATATGCCTTATAAAAATAATTTAAAATGATAAAACTGAATGTTTAATGGCAATATACTGTGGAAATAATTGAATATTTAAGTAGGTATGATGTACACGAAAGATTAAATTTTAATTGAGTATGTATTATAACATGCTTGGAATAAAATATGTTAAAAATCAATTATTAAGGCTTAAATTGAAAATGAATTGTAACTGATCAAAGATCTGAGCTAAGCAGGTTGTAGCTAGCTATAACGTTATAAAAACATTCATAATTTTATTACAAACAGTCTTATAACGTTAAAGCGAAAATTAATACGGTCCAAAAGTCAATCCGACTGCTCCAGTTTGAGTTGCAACTGTTGATTCTGGACTTAGTGGTATTAATACTCCATTAAGAATACGATACATTGAAATGGTATTACTAGAGGAGTTAGCTACGTAAGCATAAGAATTGCTTGGGTTAATAAGCATAGGACCGCTAGGAGTACTCTGTGTTGCTACTGTTGATTCAGGAGACATAGGAGTCAACACACCAGAGCTATTAACATTATACATCGAAATTGTACTACTAAGTTGGTTGATTACATAAGCATGGTTTCCAGATGTATCAAAAGTTATAGTATTAGGGGTGTTTTGAGTTATAACAGTTGATTTTGGAACCATTGGAACAAGTCTACCACGAATAATATTATACATAGAAACGCTTTGGCTATTATAATTAACAACATATGCGTGTGTATTTGATGAATCTAACACGAATGAAGCTGGTTGTGATTCTGTTGCGACAGTTGATTCCGGACTAAGCGGTGTTAGTAGTCCATTACTATTGACACTATACATTGATATAGTATTGCTATTTAAGTTAGTTAGGTACGCATATGTTCCTGCAGAGTTAAAGGTTAATGAGGATGGAGAGTTTTGCGTATTCACCGTAGATTCTGGTGCGAAAGGAATCAACATACCTGAAGGATCTACACTATACATTAAAATAGTGCGACTAGTTTGGTT
>CAYIZV010000136.1:0-3256 GCA_964367915.1 uncultured Neisseria sp. | reverse complement strand
CAGGGTCATGTTAATTCTCGGGTTATAAACATAGCAGTGAGTGGCTAACCTATAATTAGTCACTCGCTATCTAGAATAAATATTACTTAGTATATCCAGCAGCAGCTTTAACCGCAGATTTTACCCAAGTTTCAGCTAGAACTTGGAATTGTTGTTTAGTTTTTACTTCACTGCGGAATTTTTCACTACTCATTGAGCTTACCGCTTCACCAATTAAAGCACCGCTTTGACTATCGATGATTTTGGCTTCAATTAACAATACCGCTTGTTTGTTATCTAAACCAGTTGCCTTAGCACCTAGAGCTAATACTGCTGATATAGGCATTAAGTTACGAGGTTTGAACCCCTCTCCTTCAACTTCAGCACCTGTTATTGCAATGCTTACGCGTGCTGTTCCTTTGCCTGGAGTGGTTACAACATTAAATTGTTTGCTAACAGCGGTTTTTAATGAGTCATCTAAAGCTTGACGTACTTGGTAAATATTTTCTTGTGTGATACTTTCAGTTGCTTTTTGATAAATAGTTACAGGGTCAAGCATTACAGCATTATAGTCGCTGCGTTTAAAAGTTGGGCTAACATAAGTGTAAGTATTCATGCCATCATCGGTATTTGGAGCTAGTTGTAATTTACTGTAATCGTTCAAAAATCCTGATTGTTGAGAGTTAGGGACGGTTTTAGTTGCACAAGCCGCTAAAAGACTTAGGCTTAAAGCCCCAAGCAAGACAGTTTTTTTCATATGTAAATTACCTTTCAAAATTAGTTATGGCGAATTTTAGCATGGATCGCTTAGGTTGCCAAATTAAAAAGCTAGCTATGGTTTAAATTTTCTTGGAATTGCTTCAACACGTTTAAAAACGTAGACTGAAATTAAGATAATGAGAGCACCAATTATTTGCAACAGCGTTAAATTTTCGTTAAAAAATATGAAGCCATAGGCCGCAGCAAATACGGGTTGCATCAAGAGTAAGATTGATGAGATTTGCAATTTTACTTTTTTTATTGAGCGCGCGAGCATTAATTGTCCAAGAATTTGTGAAATAAAAGCTAAACCTAAAAGTAGCAACCAACCATTGAGACTATCTGGCAGTATTTTTTCTTGAGCAATTATGCCGGAAACTAATAATATTAATGCACAATATAGGCTTATAATGGTCATGTAGCGAGTCATGTTGGCGCCTTTATCGGCTGAGATTTTAGTTACCACGACAAATATGGCATAAAAAATAGCGGCAATAAACGCAAGTAAATCGCCCATCATGTGAATATTGGCGGTGGATTTACCAGAGAAAACTAAGAGAAATAAACCTAAAATGGCTGCAATGATTGGGTAAGTAACTAATTTATTTACAGGTTCTTTAAAATAGAAAATTGTCAACGGTAAAATTAAAAACGGAGCTAAGTTAACGATTAAATTTGCTTCGGCCATGGTTGTGTATTTAAACGACAGATTCCAGACACAAATATCCATCGCAAGTGCAATTCCAGCAATTGTGTTAAGCACAAATAGTGATTTGTGGCTAACTTTAGCTGGTAGCGTTGAGTCATTTTTTTTGGAAAATTGCTCAGCGATTAAGAGCAGTGGAATTGCAAACAAACAACGATAAAATCCAGTAATAATTGGGCCTACTTCACTTTTATGAATAAAAATTCCGATTGAAGCAAGTGAGGCAATGGCGATAATTATGCCGAGAATGGAGCGATTTATTTTCACTAAAATATCCAATATTAAGAGTTTAAGAAGATAGATAAAAAAACTAATCAAGTAATCTGTTGATGCTTTATTTGCTTGTGAAATTAACCAGATGTTGAAATTTGGTTAAATAATTATGCAATCTGGCTGGCTTAATTTGCTTTAATCTATGGTTTAATGCTTAGCGTTAGGTGCACTAGTTTTATTGTAAAATTATAAATCAATGGTTAAGAAATCATCACTGACGCGCTGAGCATATGCGGTGAAATCACCCATCCAAGCGCTAGCTTGTTTAAATTCGGCAATGAATTCAGCTTTATTGCATTGCTCTAATTGAGTCACCCATTGGCTGAGCCAGAGACTAAATTCTTTGATTAATTGAATGCGTTTAGTATCTGCCATAATAATATCGGCATATAGTGCAGGGTCTTGATCAAAGATTCGCCCCATTAAAAGTAATTTGGCTAAGTAAATTGGGCTCGCAATTTCCAGTAATTCCTGTGGGTGTTCTTGTTTGTGATAGAGAAATGTACCTAGGCTAAAAGTTACAAAATGTTCAATGCCTTGAATGAAATTCATCGCCTGATCATGTTTTGCGGCGCTCATGCTTTTAAGTGTAAAGCCTAACTGCTTTAATGAATCAATTAACCACTGACATGCATCTGGGTTACGCCCTTGGCAGTGAACAATGATTTGATTATGCGGTGCGTGGATAGTTGGTCCAAACATCGGATGTAAACCTAGCACAGGTCCAGAGTATTCAGCTAACATCGTCATTAACGGTTCGACTTTTAGGCTGGTAAAATCAGCTAAAATGGTGGATTTATTCAGACGTGGCGCGAGTTTTGCGATCATTGCGGTGGTATCTTTAATTGGAACGCAGATAATTACCGCAGCGCTTAGAGTTAGTATTTTGTCACAGCTCTCTAAGTCTTTGCGTCCGATGGCATGAACCTCGTAACCTTGATTTTGCCAGAGTTGACGAAAGAGTGTCCCCATTTGTCCATGTCCGCCAATGATGGAGATAACTTTAGTATTCATAACTGATTTCAATAATTTCAACTTCTTCGCGTCCTTGGGGTGAAGTGAACATAAAACTATCGCCGAGATTTTTACGTAACAAATTTTTAGCCAAGGGAGAGGTCCAACTTATTTTATTCATTTCTGGATTTATTTCATCTTGACCAACGATAGTTACGGTTTGTTCTTGCTCTTGATTGCGAAGAATGCTAACGGTTGCACCAAAAAATACTTTGTCACTACCTTGATGAGAGGTTGGATCAACGACTTCAGCATGTTCAATTTTCTTGGTGAGCTGGTGAATGCGCTGATCAATTTCGCGGAGTTTCTTTTTGCCATACTGATAATCAGCATTTTCCGAACGATCGCCATTACTCGCCGCCCAGTTGACTAAGTGGACGTAATGTGGACGTTCTTTGGTGACGAGATTATGTAGTTCTTCACGGAGCGTGGCGTAGCCTGCCACGGTAATATAATTTTTAATATCCATTTTATTTTGCGGTTATTCTGATGGTTAATAGAATTTAATTATACCGTATTTAGCAC
>CAYIZV010000135.1:0-3376 GCA_964367915.1 uncultured Neisseria sp. | reverse complement strand
AAATGGCGTGGCGAGTCGCAATGTATGGTGCGGTTTTACTCACAATAGTTTTTTTCTTAGGCTCATACATTCTGAATTTCTTTGGTATTTCCATGGCAAGCTTACAAATCGCTGGTGGTTTATTGGTGTTTGCAACCGCTTGGCAAATGTTAAATGCCCCAGCCACGCCCAATGAACAAGAGGCAATCAGTTCTGCCGAGCAAAGCGGCAATGACATTACATTTTTTCCGCTAACCATGCCAATTACGGCGGGTGCGGGTGCAATGGCGGTCACCGTGGCTTTAGCCGCCAATATTAATCTCGATGCTGAGCAAAATAATTTAGTCAGTTATCTTGGTGCAACTTTAGGAATTATCGCAGTATTTAGCGTAGTTGGAATTTGCTATGCGTTGGCTGATCGGATTTTCCTCAAACTAGGCAAAACTGGAACCAGTGTCGTAACGCGGTTAACGGCATTTATTTTATTAGCCATTAGCGTAGGAATTGTTTGGAGTGGTTTAAGAACCTTGATTTTAAGCTTACATTAATTTTTCTGCATGGTTTAAAAAATCAAAAACCACGCCGCAAGCAGCTTGATTTTTGATTTGAAATATGTTATTTGCACCCTCGTAAAGTAATGCAATGCTTGTGAAAGTTTGTTGATATGTAACAATTCCATAAGTAACGTGTATGCTATTAGAGAGTAATGTTACAGCCATAATCATCAATAATTTTAATTACGTCTATTCCATGGGTGATAGTTACGTCTATATGCTGTATAAATTCTTGGGCATTAACTCTTTCTAAAAAATGATGTAATTTGCTCGATTCAAGATTAAATTTTACGGCGAGTCGATGTATTACTGTTGCAATCGTTCCTCTAGTTACTGTCAGTATTTCAGCTATTTGCTGCTGGCTATAACCTAATATTGTTAGAAAAAGAACTTGTTTTGTTCGCTTGGATAGCTTTTGTAACTCTGCTAATGGAATTTTGTTTTTTATTGGTTTATTACATTGTTCTAAAATATTATTTTTAATAAATTCGCTAGTAATAAGACTAAATCTTATTTCAAATCCACATATTAAATCATGAGCGTAAATAGGGGAAATAACCCAACGTCCACCACCATGTGAAGATTTGGTAATACCCCCTAAAAATAATGTCATTCTAAAGTAGAGAGATTTACAATAATGGCTAACATAAAAGGGGTATGAATAATGAAGAGTTCAAAATTTAGCGAATCACAAATAGTAACTATTTTAAAATTAGCAGAAAATGGTATGCCAATTACAGAGGTATGTCGGAGTAATGGTGTTAGCAGTGCGACATTTTATAAATGGCGCGCAAAATATGGCGGCATGGATGTATCGATGCTATCAAAGGTAAAACAGTTAGAAGCCGAGAATAACCGCTTAAAACGAATGTATGCTGAATTGCAATTAGATCATGATGTCCTTAAGGAGGTAATGACAAAAAAGTGGTGAAGCCATCACAACGTAAATTGATGGCTAAGGCTGTAGCATTAAAATATGGTTTTAGCATAAGGCGTGTTTGTCGTTTATTTCACATAAGTGAAACTACGTACCACTATGTAAGCAAATTGAATGATGATAACGATCTTATTGCAAAATTGTTGCTAGAGATAACATCTGAGCATAGGACGTGGGGATTCCAACTATGTTATTTGTATATTCGCAATGTTTTGCAAGTACATTTTAATCATAAGCGTATCTATCGAATCTACTGTGAATTATGTTTAAATCTGCGAATAAAACCTAAACGTAGGATTAAGCGCGAGAGACCAGAGAAATTAGCTATAGCACAATTTCAAAATCATATTTGGTCGATGGATTTCATGCACGACAATCTCATGGATGGCAGAAAGTACCGCACACTAAACATAATTGATGATTATAACCGTGAGGCACTGGAGAGTGAAATTGACTTCTCATTACCATCAACACGCGTGATACGAGTACTCAATAGACTGATTGAATACAGAAGTAAGCCATTTGCAATTAGGTGTGACAATGGACCAGAATATATTAGTGATATATTGAAACGCTGGGCAAAAAAGAATGATATTGAACTATGGTATATCCAACCAGGTAATCCGCAACAAAATGGCTATGTGGAGCGATTTAACCGCACCATGAGATATGAATTACTGAATCAATGCTTATTTGAGAGTATTGAGCAAGTAAAACAACAATCAACTCAGTGGATCTGGATGTATAATAATGTGAGACCACATATGGCAAATGGAGGTATGCCACCTGTTTTTAAGAAATAATTATTTAAGTGTAAATATGTACTTACTTTTAAATAACATTAAAAATGGGAGTATTACCCCATCATTTCTCTTAAGTTCGTTGATTTTTTTAAGAGCATAATAAATCGCTACTTTCCCTTGATAGTTATAACCACTCCAAGTAGGTACTGCCTCATGTGCCAAAATTACTTCCTTTCATTATTACCGTTACACCCAACACCGCTAATCCGACTCACCCCACCGCTCAATGGCTCAACCTGTATCTGCAAATTAATCTGCTCTTTGAGTGCGCCGACATGCGAAATAATCCCGATCAATTTACCATCACGCTGTAGCGAATCCAGCGCATTCAGTGCAGTTTGCAGCGCATCTTCATCGAGTGTACCAAAGCCCTCATCAAGAAACAATGAATCAACTTGCACTTTATTACTCGAGAGCTTAGACAAACCCAGCGCCAAAGCAAGGCTAATCACAAAGCTTTCACCGCCCGAGAGATTTTTGGTTGAGCGGATCTCGCCACCTTGATAGTTATCGACCACATTTAATTCCAAGGGCGCTTCTTTATCGCGCATCAACAAATAACGATCTGACATATTGAGCAATTGTTGATTAGCATGTTTAACCACCATTTCAAAGGTCAATCCCTGCGCAAAATTTCTAAATTTCTTGCCATCCGCCGAACCGATCAATTTGTGTAAATTACCCCAGCGTTGATTAATAATTTTCTGCTGACTATGTCGCGCAATAATTTCGGCTTGTTGCTGCTGGGCTTGTTCATTGAGTTTTAATTGCAAACCGTAGGCGCCAATTTGTTGCGTGTAATTGTCAATAGTTTGTGCCAGCTGGGTAAGTTGTGCGGCTAATTCTGCCAAACTGAGTGTGGTGAGCGCTTTATTTTCTTCGCTACTAATTCGCGCCTTGATTAATTGCTGTTGCGTATTTAACTCAATTGCGGTTTGTTGCAGTCTATTCGCGCGCTGTTGAATCTCCGCAATTATTTCACGGCTGAGCAATTTCGCTTTAAAGTCCAGCTCATCGCTAAAACCCTGTGCCATTAAACTGTGCTGAAAATTAGCTTCCGTTTGCTGACATTGCGCTTGCAAAGATTGAAATTGTTCGGCTTG
>CAYIZV010000134.1:0-3510 GCA_964367915.1 uncultured Neisseria sp. | reverse complement strand
TATGAGGCTGAAATAATCCAACAAATAAACGACATAAATCAGATGGAAATTCAACGAGCAATTTATCGCAAATGGTTTCAATGTAATTCTTTTGTGTACTTGAATTATATTCTTCAGTTAGCAAAAAATAATTTTTTAATACACGGTAATGAATCTCCAGAGGAAGTACTTATGCTCAATATGCTGTATTATGATTTATGGCAAGAGCCAAATTCTAGGTTCAATAGCTTAAAAGAAGCTATTGAAAAAATAGGAGAAAATCAAGATTTAGTAGTAGAAATTATTGAAGTATTGCAGATGTTAATAAATATAATTGGTCATATTGAATATGTGGCTGAGCTTAACTTCACATTACCATTACGAGTTCATAGTCGCTACACGAAAGATCAAATCCTCGCTGCACTAGGGGAGAGTAATTTAACCAAAAAATCTAGCAATAGAGAGGGAGTTTTAAATATACCGCATTTAAACGCAGAGTTATTGTTTGTTACTCTTGAAAAGAGTGAAGATCACTATTCACCAACAACGATGTATAATGACTATGCGATGAGTGATGTAATTTTTCACTGGCAATCTCAAAATTCTGCTCGGGAAGATCGAGGGAGAGGATTGGCTTATACTCAACAGAGATTGAATGGACAAAATATTTTATTATTTGTTCGTGAGACAAATAAAAATCAATATAAAACGACTAATTCGTTTGTGTTTTTAGGTAAAGTTAATTACATTGATCATTATGGATCAAAACCGATGAGTATCAACTGGAAATTGGAGCGTTCAATTCCTGCATACTTATGGAAAGATACTGTTAAAATGGCAGTTGGGTAGTCGGTAGTGATGTTAAACTATATGAGTGCAAAGCTCATTGTTATAATTAATTAAAAGGGACAAATTTATGCAAGTTACTGAACGTCGTAAGTGGTACATTGGTTTTGGGGTTATTTTAATTCTGATGGTGGCGTTATTGATCATTTTACAGGCTAATTGGTACTGGATTTTTGGGTTATTAGGCTTTTTAGTGGTTGTTGCTTTATATGATCGTGGACAAAAAAAGCATACCTTATTACGTAATTTTCCTGTCTTAGGTCATATGCGCTATATTTTGGAGTTTTTCCGTCCAGAAATTCAACAATATTTTGTGGCGAGCGATGATAGCGAACGTCCATTTGATCGCAAAACGCGTACCGTAGTTTATGAGCGTGCCAAGGGGATTTCGGATACGATTTCATTTGGTAATGATCGCGACATCATGAAAGCTGGCTACGAATGGGCGTTACATTCATTAGCGCCAAAACATCATAGCTCGGTAGATCCACGAATTGTGATTGGCAATGAGCAATGTAGTCAGCCATATTCGGCTTCACGTTTAAATATTTCGGCGTTGAGTTTTGGTGCGCTATCTAAAAATGCGATTATGGCGCTGAATTTAGGAGCGAAGCACGGTAATTTTTTACATAATACTGGTGAGGGTGGCTTAACCGAATATCATTTACAAGGTGGTGATGTTGGGCTGCAGGTTGCCACGGCATATTTTGGTTTTAGAACACCTGATGGTAATTTTGATCCTGAAAAATTTCGCAAACAAGCCTTATTACCGAATGTAAAAATGATTGAAATTAAGCTTTCACAAGGTGCTAAACCCGCACATGGTGGGATGCTGCCGAAAGAGAAAATTACCCCAGAAATTGCGCGAATTCGTGATGTACCGATGGGGCAAGATGTGATTTCTCCGCCAACCCATCGAACTTTTTCGACACCAGAGGGTTTGTGTCATTTTATTGCGCAATTGCGTGAGCTATCTGGTGGTAAACCAGTTGGATTTAAATTGTGTATAGGTAAAAAAACCGAATTCTTTGCTATTTGTAAGGCGATGCTAAAAACGGGGATTTATCCAGATTTTATTGCCATTGATGGTATGGAGGGCGGTACTGGTGCTGCGCCATCTGAATTCGTTAACTCAATTGGTATGCCGTTACAAGAGGCGCTGGTGTTTGTGAGAAATGCTTTAGTTGGCTGTGGCTTACGTAAACATATTCGGATTATTGCCAGTGGTAAAAACACTTCAGGCTTTGATATGATTCGAATGATTGCGTTGGGTGCAGATGTGATTCATTCGGCGCGCGCAATGATGTTGGCATTGGGCTGTATTCAATCTAAACAATGTGGTAACAATACTTGTCCAGTTGGAGTGGCGACACAAAACCCACGCTTATTCAAACAGTTAGACATCGAGGATAAAGCTGAGCGCGTGTATAATTATCATACCGCGACGGTGAAAAATTTTGTTGAATTGGTTGGTGCGATGGGCTTGGCTAATCCGAGTGATATTTTACCCTCAAGTGTAATGCGCCGCATTAGTGATCATGAAGTGCGTTATTTTGATGAAATTTATGATTTTATTGAATCGGGTTGTTTATTGAATGACGCTACTATTCCAGCACGTTATCGCCGTTTCTGGGAAGCTGCAACACCTGATACCTTTAGCTTTGTGCATTAATTTGACCGTAAGCGTGGTGAATAAAAATTAACCACGCTTATTAAATACGTTACAATAACTTGTTTTAAATAAATCTAGATTCAAGTAGAATCATTTTTTAGAGGGTATCATTATGCTAAAAAAATTAATCTTAATTTCACTGGGTGTAGTTTCATTGAATTTAGCCTGTGCTGCTGGTTTAAGTGCGCCAACTTATGTTCAATATAGTGCGTCAATGTCCGAGAAACGTAGCGCGGTAAAAGGCGTAATTGAAACTGCGAATGAAACTAAAGCACAAAAAGTTTATATTTACTATCATGATAGTAAATCACAAGAAATGGCGAATGATATTAGCTCTAAAATTCAAAGTAAACTTCCAGCTGGCTGTAGCGTAGTGGTTGTGGATCAAGCTACAGGACAACCTAAATATCCATCTAGCGTAACGCCTGAGGGTGTTGCATTATTTGTACAAAATTAATTTTAATAATATTAGAAAGACATAATTCCGATGGTTAGAACACGTTTTGCTCCCAGTCCAACTGGGTTTTTACATATTGGTGGTGCGCGCACGGCTCTGTTTTCATGGGCATATGCTAAGAAAAATGCGGGCACATTTATTTTGCGGGTTGAAGATACTGATGTTGAACGTTCGACGCAAGAATCTGTCGATAGCATTTTGCATGCTATGGATTGGCTGGGGCTTGATTATGCCGAGGGTCCATATTATCAAATGCAACGCATGGAGCGCTATAAACAAGTAATTCAGCAAATGTTAGTCGATGGCAGCGCTTATTATTGTTACTGCTCACGCGAAGAGCTGGATGCAATGCGTGAAGAACAACGCGCACGTGGTGATAAGCCACGCTATGATCGGCGTTGTCGCGATAATTCTGAGCCGCGTGCTGGAGTTGCACCCGTTGTGCGCTTTAAAAATCCGATTGATGGCGTTGTCGCATGGGATGATTTGGTCAAAGGACGGATTGAAATTGCAAATAGTGAATTAGATGATTTAATTATCGCGCGTTCCGATGGCA
>CAYIZV010000133.1:0-3761 GCA_964367915.1 uncultured Neisseria sp. | reverse complement strand
TGAATAATCAAAATCAATATCATCGGTATCAAGCTCTTTAATTAATTGATCTAAAATAAATTGATCTAACTCATATTTATTTTTAAATAACGGTGCTCTTACCTCTTTAATAATTATCGCATTATATGGTATTGATATAGCTACATCACGATGATTTGGGTTTAATTTGATCCATTGATCACGAATGATATCCGATACTTTCTCTATATCATTAATAACACCTTCATTAACCATATTTTTGGTTAATGGTGCAATTGTGTACTTAGCAACCTTTAGCGTATTCGGCACTAACTCAACCATCTTTACAGCAGTAGAAGCTATATCTAATCCTACGCATGCTGGAGTTTTGTAGCCAATTATAATACTTTTTATTTTGCTAATATACTGGTGTAATTTTTTCATAATTTACAACAAAAATTAGCCAAGCAAAAGCTTGGCTAATTTAAGTAACTGTCGAATTACTTAGCAGCTGACGCTTCCGGAGCTGATGCTTCAGCAGCAGGTGCTGACGCTTCAACGGCTGGAGCTGATGCTTCAACGGCTGGAGCTGATGCTTCAACAGCTGGAGCAGCAGGTGCTGATGCTTCAGTAGCAGATGCAGCAGACGCAGAAGAATCTTGGTTGTGAGAACAAGCAACTAAAGCAAGACCAGCAACTAATACAGCTAACAATTTTTTCATATTTAATTTACCTTTCAGAATTATATTTATTTTATTGTTTTAAAACAATCACCATGAGGCGTATTTTATCACACAAAGTGCACAAAGGATAAATTAATCCACTAAAAAATTAATTTATCCACTAGAATATTAACTTCTCCGTGATTGTTTGTTTAAATAATCAACAGCTTTCAGCTGTGCAATTATTAATTCCAATGCAGCATAAGCTTTAACATCGTCGGTATCCATACTAACATCAGAACGTTTAAGCCGCTCTTCTGCAATACGTTTTTCCTCTAACAATTTAGCTTCATCTAAATCATCGGTACGCTCAACGACATCTGCTAATACTGTAACTTTATTACTCTGGATCTCCATATAGCCACCAGAAATCACATAAACTAAATGCATTTCTTTTTGTGGTAATTTGACACGGATAACACCAGGGCTTAATTTACTAATTAATGGAATATGGCGCGGATAAATACCAATTTCACCCTCAGAACCTGGAGCTACAAGAAACTCAGCTTCACCAGAAAAAATTTGCTCTTCCGAACTAACCAAATCAACCTGCATGGTAGTCATAACATCCCCACTAATTTAATTTTTTAGCTTGTTCCACAGCTTCTTCAATTGAACCAACCATATAAAATGCTTGTTCCGGTAAATGATCATATTGACCATCTAAAATAGCTTTGAATCCGCTAATTGTATCTTTTAATGACACATATTTACCAGGTGAACCAGTAAATACCTCAGCCACAAAGAACGGTTGTGATAAGAAGCGTTGAATTTTACGCGCACGAGCAACAACTAACTTATCTTCATCAGACAACTCATCCATACCCAAAATTGCAATAATATCACGCAACTCTTTGTATTTTTGTAATGTCATTTGCACACCTCGAGCAACATTATAATGCTCTTCACCGACAACTAATGGATCTAATTGGCGAGAACTTGAATCAAGTGGATCTACCGCAGGGTAAATACCAAGTGAAGCAATATCACGACTCAATACCACTGTTGCATCCAAATGGGCAAACGTTGTTGCAGGAGAAGGATCGGTTAAATCATCCGCAGGTACATATACCGCCTGAATCGACGTAATCGAACCAGTTTTAGTAGATGCTACACGCTCTTGGAATTTACCCATTTCTTCTGCTAGCGTAGGTTGATAACCTACAGCTGAAGGCATACGTCCTAATAAAGCAGATACTTCAGTACCAGCTAATGTATAACGATAAATATTATCAACAAACAATAATACATCACGCCCTTCATTACGGAACTCTTCTGCCATTGTCAACCCAGTTAAGGCAACACGCAAACGATTTCCAGGAGGTTCATTCATTTGACCATAAACTAACGATACTTTATCCAATACGTTAGATTCTTTCATCTCATGATAGAAGTCATTACCCTCACGAGTACGCTCACCCACACCAGTAAATACAGAATAACCACTATGCTCAATCGCAATATTACGAATCAATTCCATCATGTTAACTGTCTTACCAACTCCGGCACCACCAAACAGACCTACTTTACCACCTTTAGCAAATGGACATAGTAAATCAATAACCTTGATACCTGTTTCTAATAATTCAGTAGTCTGAGAAATTTCATCAAATTTAGGTGCTGATTGATGAATTGCACGACGTTGTTCAGTTGGAATATCTCCCATTTCATCAATAGGGTTACCAAGAACGTCCATAATGCGCCCCAACGTTGCAGTACCTACAGGAACTGATATTGGACCACCTGTACTAACTACGTCAAGACCACGTTGAAGACCATCAGAACTTCCCATCGCAATCGTACGAACAATTCCGTCACCAAGTTGTTGCTGAACTTCTAAAACTAGGCTTCCGCCTTTAGTTAATTTTAATGCGTCATAAATTTTTGGAACGTCATTACGTGGAAACTCCACATCGACCACAGCACCAATAATTTGGACTATTTTTCCTTGTACCATATTTTGTATTCCTACAAAAGTTACTAAACTGCTGCAGCACCAGAAACAATTTCTGATAGCTCTTTGGTAATTGCAGCTTGACGAGATTTATTATATGCAAGACTCAATTGATGAATCGCTTCACCTGCATTATCAGTAGCAGAACGCATCGCAATCATTCGCGCTGCTTGCTCTGATGCCATATTATCTGCTAAACATTGATAAATTACAGATTCAATATAACGGCGCACTAATTCATCCAATACTTCTTCAGCAGAAGGTTCATAGATGTAATCCCAAGGCATTTTAGTATCTAATTTTAAGTCACGATCGCTAAGCGGTAAAATTTGTTCAAAAACAGCTTGTTGCTTCATGGTATTTACAAATTCAGAATAAATAACATAAATCGCATCTAGTTTTTGATCATAAAAATCTCTAAAAATTCCAGTCAATGGTCCAATAATTTTTTCCATTTTAGGAATATCGCCCAGATTTACCGCAGAACTAACTACTTCAGATTTCAAGCGCTTTGCAGCAACTAAACCTTTTTGTCCTAAAGTACTGACTTCAACAGCAATACCCGCGTTTTTATACTCACGTAACTTTTCACTAAACATCTTTATAGCGTTAGTATTCAAGCCACCACACAAACCTTTGTCAGCAGTAATCAGAATAATTCCGACTTTTTTAATTTCTGCTGGCTCGCGCAAAAAAGGCGAAGAGCGTCTGGCGCTAGAATTAACCTGCGCCAGATGAGCCATTACTTCGCGAACCTTCTCTGCATATGGTCGTGCCTGACGCATTCGCTCCTGAGTTTTACGCATTTTGGATGTTGCCACCATTTGCATAGCCCGGGTAATTTTTTGAGTGTTTTGAACACTCTTTATTTTAGTCCGGATTTCTTTTCCAGCAGCCATTTTGTATCCTTATGAAATAACAAGCTAATTAAACCGCAAAAATTGTTTTAAACTCATTTAACGCTTTAACCAGAATCTGTTCATCATCTTTAGACAAATCACCACTAGCTTCAATCTTAGCTAACATATCAGCACAATTAGATTCTGCATATGACATAAATCCAGATTCAAAAGCCAACGCTTTATTCACTGGTATAGAATCATAAAAACCATTATTAATTGCATATA
>CAYIZV010000132.1:0-3763 GCA_964367915.1 uncultured Neisseria sp. | reverse complement strand
ATACCATTGGCCTGTATCAGATTATTACTTAGATCCAATGTATGAAGACTAGAATTTGGCTTTAAGGCCTTGGCTAAAAAAGTAACTGCTTCATCATCTATCCTATTATTATTTAAACATAACTCCTGTAAGTTAGTTTGTTTTTCTACAACCTTTGCTATCTCTTTGATTGCTCTCGTGGAAATATTATTATTGCCTAAATTTAATTTATGTAACGTATTATGTTTTGCTAAGGCCTTTGCCAGAACTATTGCTCCTTCTGAGCCAATAGCAGTGTTTGCTAAATTTAACTCGCACACATTAGGGTGACTTTTTAACCAACTGGCTAATTTTTTGGCTCCTTCTAAACCTAAGTTTTGTCCACTCAAGTCTATGACAACCTCCTCCTCATTTTGCTCATTTAAATTTTTCTGATTCAAAATTTGATCTAACTTCGTTGCTTTCATCATGATACTATCCCCTGGTTAAATTATTTTAATTCAAAGTGACATATTGAACGTTAGCAAATATTTTTATTTAGTGCAACCTTAAATTTAGTGAGTAGTATATAAATGCACCTTAAGTATAGGGAAGGTTTTTTGCCGTATCACTTCATAGACAACCCAATAAATTTATCATGCTTAAGTTGAATATATTGCCATACCAGTCTATACATACAATTCTAAATCATATTTGCTTTTGATGCTTGATCTCCAAATATTATGTCGTAGAGTAGTAGCGTTTTTGTTTGTTATTACGATTTTTTATTGGCTTTTTATTTTTGACCCTTTTTTTTGGCGCTCGCATGACGACTCTGAAGCATCGACTAAAATCACCTCATATTCCATATCACTCTTAAGTAAAGCTTTTCTTCCTAGCAATGCAGAGAGCGAATGTTTAATTAAGATATCCTCTATTCATAAACATCCGCCTTGATTTTCGTGGGTTCTTCTAGAATGTTTAATATTTCGGTAGCACAGTAGACCTTGTCTCGTTTGTTATCATTCGTCTTGTTGATAATGCCTGCAGCTTCAAGTTTTTGAATGCCTCTTTGGGCCGTGCTATAAGCAATACCCAGGTCTTCAGCAATTTTATTGGTGGTGAAATAAGGATTCACAGCCAAACGCTGTACCAAGTCCACAGGAACTTGGGAACCACTGCTTGCAACATCAATTTTCCATTGATTTAATAATTCATTGATGCGCTCAGCTCGTGATAAAACATCTTCAGATTGCACAGCAACACCATTAAGAAAATAAATGAGCCACTCGTGCCAAGTGCCTTTTGAACTGACATTATAAAGCTGTTTATAATACTCATCGCGTGTTGCTTCAAAAAATGCAGATAAATAGAGCAAAGGCGAAGGCAGCATTCTTTGTTCAACCAGCAGCAACATAATTAGCAGTCGTCCAACGCGCCCATTACCATCTAAAAAGGGATGAATAGCTTCAAATTGATAATGACAAAGCGCTATATGGATCAATGGCGGTAATGATCTATCATGTAAAAAGTTTTCAAACTCTCCTAAGCAGCTCATTAAATTGTCAGGAGGGGGTGGCACAAACTTTGCCGTATTCAACGTACATCCCGGGGGTCCAATCCAATTCTGACTGCGCCTAAATTCCCCCGGTGTTGCATAAGAGCCCCTTACACCTTGCATTAAGTGCTCATGAATTTCTTTGATAAGACGTAGTGATAACGGAAGCTCTGTTAACCGCCCCAGCCCATAATCAAGTGCATTTATGTAGTTCTGAACCTCTTGGAGATCGTCGGGGTTTTGTTTTACATTGGCACCGGCGTTGGCGGCTAAGATTTCCCCAAGGGTTGCTTGAGTGCCTTCAATTTTGCTGGACAGTACAGCCTCTCGTGTAATAAATGGACGCATCAAAAGGTGAGGATTTGGTAATTTACTGCCTTCGCGCGCTAACTGTCCAAGCAAGAAATCAGCACGGGATAAGCTATTAACCAACGAATTATCCCACTCAAGTTTAGGTGGCAAACTATACGGAACAAAAGCATTATATCCTTTGGGCGATTTCACGATTTGTCCTGCGGAGGACTGTTGTATATTCATGGAACTGGTTTTTATTTGATTACTCTTACAGCATAACTACTATTCTCGAATAAGTCAATATCCGACAATAGCGACATTTCTTATTATCACCTATGAGAACAATAATTCAAGTTATTATCGAATATCATATGAATCGATAATAATAAAGTTACCATGTCAGTTTGTTAGTTACTAAACATGTGAGTTTTATGTTATCCTATAGAAGCAAAATCGATTGTTATTAGGTGTTTAATCCCAGAGAATTATGGTATATATTATGAAGACAATTCGGGCAAGTACTACATGCAAAAGCCAGAACAACTGAGGCAATCCGTAGAGAGACCCGTAATAGTGAAGAGAGCATAGCAAAAGCATCTGTAAGATTTAACGTCAACCCGAAAACAATCATCAAATGGAGAAAGAGAGAAGATACGAAGGATCTGCCTATGGGTCCTAAAAAGATCAAATCTACTGCGCTTTCAGAAGCTCAAGAAGAAGCTATAGTCGCATTCAGAAAGATGACAGAACTACCTTTGGATGATGTTTTATATAGCTTGCAAGAAACGATTCCTAATTTGAGTAGATCAAGTCTTCATCGCTGTTTGAAACGTCATGGTTGCTCTGTTTTACCTAAAAAACAAACACCTGGCTCTGCTAACAAAAAGAAATTTAAGCAATATCCTATTGGTTACTTTCATATAGATATAGCAGAAGTTAGAACAGCTGAAGATAAGTTGTATTTATACGTTGCAATTGATAGGACATCGAAGTTTGCATATGCAGAACTTCATAAAAGCCAAACTAAGATGATTGCTGCTGACTTCTTAAGTAATCTTATAAATGCTTTTCCTTACAAAATACATAAGGTGCTCACAGATAATGGCATTCAATTTACTAACCATGATCATCATAAATATGCATTTAGATATATATATTTGAGCGTGTTTGTAATGAAAATAAGATTGAGCATCGTAAGACCAAGATCAAGTACCCTTGGACCAACGGTCAAATAGAACGTATGAATAAAACTCTTAAAGAGGCGAATGTAAACAATTTTCATTATGCATCTCACGATGAGCTAAAAAAGCATCTACATGCTTACCTGATGGCATATAACTTTGCTAAACGATTAAAGGCGATAAAAGGAAAAACACCTTGGCAATTTATTCTAAATCAGTGGACACTTCATTCTGTATATTTTATACTTAATCCTAACCATTTCTTGCTGGAACTAAACATCTAGCTTTATTTTCTTAAAATACTATTACAAAAACTCTGACATGGTTGATAGGAGACTATTAAATCTACTAAATGACTTTGATTCATTACATATTACACGGAGAAATAGTTTTGCTCAAGAGTTATAAGTTTCACACTATCCATGACACTATCAAAAATAAGTGCCAATTATAAAAATATTTATTTTGTGCCTTCAGAAAATCTCAGGATGTCTGATATTATAACTTCCCTTAATAGCAATTTTAGTAATTTTAAATATACTATTTTAATAATTGAATCATCAAAAATAAATGATATAATATCATATTACGATATCATATATATAATTATCATTATGAGAACAATAGTTGACATACCAGATAATCAGGTTAAGGTTTTAAAACAGTTATCTGAGCAAAAAAAAATATCTAGAGCGGAAATCATAAGACAAGCTATAACTGACCATATTGCCAATAATACAAAAATTGCAAGCAATTATGAGAAAGCTTTTGG
>CAYIZV010000131.1:0-3810 GCA_964367915.1 uncultured Neisseria sp. | reverse complement strand
GAGATATTTCTGGAATAATTTCAGATAACCTTAAACAACTAGCATTATTGGGTTCACTCATTAAATACGCGCTATATAGGGTATTTTTGCCCATCCCCCCGAAAGTGTAAAATCTTGAATTTTATGCTGCTTCATCTTGGTTAAAATTCAAATTCATTTTAGCTACTAAATCATCCATTGGCAATCCGGCAAAAGCCCTGTTAAATTCATAATGTCCATAAATATTGATATGCCGCCAGGCTACAGGCGATATTCTCTTTAACTGTTCAATTTCTGCTTTATTACCAGATTTCTCGAGTGTTGCCAAAAACTTTGATAACAATCGTGCATTATATAAAATTATGTTATTGGCCAATAAGCGGCCACACTCATTATATATCTGTTGCGACATTTCAGTCTGAACTCTTAGTTTACCGCCATTAGCATATGAAATTGCCCGGCGCAGTTTATGATATGACTCGCCACGATTCAATGCTTTTTGAATACTCTGGCGGTATCCCATGTCATCAATATATTTGAGCAGATGAATACTACGAATGATATTGTCAAATTCACATAAGGCGCTTTTTGTCCGGTTTGTACGCTCATGGGCACTTAGCTTACCAATAATTATACTCTGAGTTGTTGATTTAGTTGCCAACGACAACATGATTTTTTTGATCTGTTCCCACTCATCAATAATAAGTTGGGTATTTATTTTCCGTACCGGCTGAATTGACATGTCAGCATAAGCTCGCTTATGACGAAAGCCATAAATATTATCAAGTTTACTGCCGGTATCTTTATACCGCGGAGCAAAGATATAATCAAATAAGTATAAAATTGCAAAATTTACTGCATTGGCACCATGAGTGTCGGTTGATAAAATATTTGGCCTGATGTCAGAAGTATTGTTAAATAGCAGATCAAATATAAAGTGGCTTTCATGTTCATGTGCACCAATCAGCTTGGCATTAATAGGAATATGATTGGCCACTAAAGTCATTGCCGAAACGCCTTTATTTACTCCAAAATATTTGGATGAGTGCCTGGAGTTAAAGGTATCAATCATAGTTTCAATTTTAGATCCATCAGTACTGGCGTGTATAATTTCATCCATAATATTATAATATTTGCAGATGGCTAATTTCGCTATGGCATTACTAACCTTGTCATTTGCCAGGCGTAAGGTTTCAAGCCGAATCAAGCTATGAGAAGTCGATGCCAGACTATTATAGCTAATATCTGATATTTCACCCATTTCGCCAAGACCAATGTATGTCCCCATTGCGATTAAGCTGGCAATTAGGCTTTTCTGCTCAAATTTTGGTTTGTTATACCGGATTACCATCGGAGTAAAACAATCAATAAATTCGCAAAATTTATTGTTCTCGACCAGTAAGTCAGCAATACCAATATGCGGTAGCTTACTAAAAACAGCATGATTCTCAAGGTCATCAAGTTTTGTGTATGGCAAACTCCAGTGGAGATTTTTACCTTTACCCACTAATTTTATATGAGTATTCTCTTTATTGGTGATTCTGCGATTAACACGCTCTAACCAATACTCAAGTTCTTTTTCAAGATTAGCCAGAATCTCTTCAATTGGCATAGTCAGCTTATCCAGACCCAGATTCTGTAATAGCTCGGTTTTATTTTGCCATACTGATTCGGAAACTAAATCATCATCAAAATTGCGGTATTTATTGCTGTCTTGAATAAATATATTCCCGGCTTCACATGCGTTATTAAGCTGCTGATACAATAGAAACTCATATTTATCAATATCTAGCACTTTGATAGGTGGTTTTCCAAATAAGTAAGGCTGTACTGATTTTGGGATGGTTCCCAATGGAAATAGTGATGCCTTGGTTTTATGTAACGTACCATTTTTAGCAAGCTGCTCTTTGATAAATTGTATGCTGAGTAGCAAGCTATCGGCTTTTGAATTGGCCGCAAAATGTAAGTTTAACAGTAGTGGCCGGATATTACGTTTGAAAGTAGCTGCTATTTTAACGTAATACTCCCATTCAAACTCCATCAAATCTACCTTTTGGCTTTTAAAATAATCTATTAGTGCATTAAATTGCTCCTGGGGCAAGATTTCATAGGCCATTTCACGGATTTCACTGAAGAGACAGTCACTTAATTTCTCCTGCTTAAATAACTCAAATATCTTCGCCGCTTTTTTAAATTGTTTGGCATTGGCACTTTGCTGCTCATATGCCAGAATCTTGGAGGATTGCTTACCAGCGAATGTATAATTACTCATATGATGAATCAAGCACTCTACCAAGTGGTCATTCATCTTTCTAAAGCGGTAATAAACAAAACAAATCAGATAAACCATGATCCGATTGCGGTTCATCCGCTTTAGTTTATAAATGGTATAGTAGTCAACCAATGAGGCGTAATATTTAATACTGGCATTTGATATCTGAAGTTTAGGTAAAAACTCTTTGGCCACTTCATAGATTGGTAGTATTTGCTTGAGCTTTTTGATTTCCAGCTTCATTTGATTAGCACCAAAGTCCTTTGGCTCCTTTTTCAGGTAAGTAATTTCATGGAGTGAGTGGCCAACTTCCAGTAATTCATTAAGCTGCTTTTGGATATCACTATTTACACATTCAGATATAAGCGCGGATAACCGCTTCTCTTCACTGGTGATAGCACTGCCAATTAATTCCTGCAGCATTGTATACGCCGGTAATATAACCCGGTTTTTTTGTAAGAAGTGAGCAATTTCCTTAAAAACAAAGACTGGGCTACTATCAATTGTGACTACTTCAGATGCCAAGAGAGCAATACGTTCCCGCATTTCCACACCGCAAACCTGGTAATCAAACATTTTCAAGATTCTATGTTCCAGATCCAACCTTGTTGGCCGGCTAATTTCAAGATCTATACTCTTCTGCCGTTCTGGAAAATATTTGGTGCGCACAAATTCCAAATTGCTATTTATATTTTTGATTTCCCAGAGTTTAAATAGTTGTTGGTTTGCTTTAAAATATCCCAGAAGTAATATGAAATAAGCCTTGCTGATAACAGAACCAAGCTCCTGCATAATACTTTCTTCATGAGTATCCAAAGTGAAATAGTATTCTTGCTCATCCGGTGAAAAGGCTTGAGCACCATAATAATATTTAATCTCGGAAGTGCTAAGTATTCTTAAGCGTTTGGTCATATAGGTTATTTTTTCTTATTATACGTGCTACTGATTGTTACATTGCGGTGACGAAGGTAATTATAAAACGTGGACCTTGCAATTCCTAACTGGCTAATAATCTGGTTAACTGTTAATTTACCTTCTTTATACAGAGTTTCGGCAGCGCAGGCAACTGACTCATTTTGTTTGGACAATCCTTTTGGCTTACCGCCCATCCTACCCCTGGAACGTGCAGCTGCTAATCCAGCAGTGGTTCTTTCCTGGATTAGATCACGCTCAAACTCAGCTAAGGATGCAAATATATTAAAAATTAGGCGGCCTTGTGGCGTTGTAGTGTCAATGTGGTCATGTAAACTTCTAAGCCCAACATCCTGCTGGATAAATAAGTTCACCAATTCTACTAAATGTTTCAATGAACGACCCAGACGGTCTAATTTCCAAACTACCACAATATCTCCACTGCGCAAGTTGTTAACCATTTCCTGTAATTTTGGGCGGTCTGATTTAGTGCCACTCATTACCTCAGTGTAGATTTTTTCGCAGCCATCTTTTTGCAAAGCGTCAATTTGTAAATCCAAATTTTGTTCTTTGGTTGAAACCCGAGCATAACCAATTTTCATAAAATAAATTCCGTTAGCTCGTTGCGAAATGTCAACCGTTGCCTC
>CAYIZV010000130.1:0-3830 GCA_964367915.1 uncultured Neisseria sp. | reverse complement strand
GTTCTGAATTCACTATAGCCCTCATAGTAATAACTCACGTCAATACCCTTCATAAATAATGTGCGGTCATGAATTTGCGGGGTTAGAGCTTGTTTTAGTATATGCTTGATTTCAATGTCTTTCACCACGCTCCGCTGCATGGCTAAGAGATAATCATCTTTATCCACGAGATTCCAATCAATCACTTGCTGAATTTCTGATTTTAGAATTAGATCCAGCCAAATACGCGTAGATCGTCCGTTTCCTTCACGAAAAGGATGGGCAATGTTCATCTCGACATATTTCTCAACTATTGCATTAAAATCATCTTGTGCCATGTTATCAATATGTTTTAGTGATTGTTCTAGGTACATAACTGGAGCAAAACGGAAGTTTCCTTTGGCGATATTAACCGTGCGTATTTTTCCAGCAAAGTGGTAAATATCTTCAAATAAATAAGCATGGATAAACGAAAGCCCCGCGAATGTACCTATTTCCACTTTATCAATAGCGCCTGTATCAAAAAGTTGCTTGGCTTTTTGCTTACTGATTTTTTCTTCGGCTTTTGCCAATTCAATCTGATTGCTAAGGTTTAATTTGTTTTCTAATATCATGCCAAATCTCCCTCAATTTCCGCAACTATCGCATCAATATCTGTGCGTAGCTGGTCAATCTTTGCCACCATGGTCTTAAGTTCCACATTCAGCTGAGTAATATCAATCACTTCACGGGTATCTTTAGCTTCTACATAAGAACTAACTGATAGATTGTAGTCATTAGTAGCTATGGTATCGTATTCCACCAATTTTGCAAAATGTTCAACATCATCCTTGTTATCGAACGCTCTCATAATTTGCTCGATGTGATTGTTTTCACCTGTATTGGTGAGCACATTGTTATTGGTCTCTTTTTTAAACAGGCTGCTGGCATCAATAAACTGGGTTTTATTGTCGGTTTTATGTTTGGAGAGTACCAAGATATTAACCGCTATGGAAGTACCAAAAAACAGGTTAGGAGCTAAAGAAATCACCGTTTCCACAAAATTATTATCAATTAAATATTGGCGAATCTTCTGCTCAGCACCGCCACGGTAAAAAATACCAGGGAAGCAAACAATCGCTGCGCGTCCTTTGCTAGACAGGTAACTCAGTGCATGCAGCACAAAAGCAAAATCGGCTTTTGACTTAGGAGCCAAGACACCTGCAGGGGCGAAGCGTTCATCATTTATGAGGGGTGGGTCGTCGCTGCCGATCCAATTTACCGAATAAGGTGGATTAGAAACAATAGCATCAAATGGTTTATCATCACCAAAATACGGATTTAACAGAGTATTACCCAGCGCAATATTGAACTTGTCATAATTAATATTGTGTAAAAACATATTCATACGCGCCAGGTTATAGGTAGTGTGGTTAATTTCTTGACCAAAAAAACCTTCCTCAATGATATGGGCATCAAAGTGTTTTTTAGCTTGCAATAATAGCGAGCCAGAACCTGCTGCTGGATCGTAAATTTTATTGACAGTTGTTTGCTTGTGCATCGCTAGTTGCGCAATAAGCTTGGACACGCTTTGCGGTGTAAAAAATTCGCCACCTGATTTACCTGCCGTGGCAGCATAATTAGAAATTAAAAACTCATACGCATCGCCAAAAAGATCGATTTGGTTATCTTCAAAATTGCCAAAGCTAAGCCCTGCCACACCTTTTAGCACAGCGGCTAGACGCGTGTTTTTATCAGCAACGGTGTTACCGAGGCGGTTACTTGTAGTATCAAAATCAGCAAATAGACCTTTAATGTCCATTTCTGATGGATACCCATTCGCAGAACTTTCAATAGCTGCGAATACCGCAGCTAAATCAGTATTTAGATTAGGATTAGTATTCGCACCCGCTGCAATATTTGCAAAAAGCTGGCTAGGATAGATGAAATAACCTTTGGTTTTAATGGCATCGTCTTTGATTTCTGCGTTGATAACATCATCGGAGAGCTTTGCATAATTGACGCTTGCATCACCGCCCTCAATATAGCTAGCGAAGTTCTCGCTAATAAAACGATAGAATAACGTACCTAATACATATTGCTTAAAATCCCAGCCATCTACTGCGCCACGAACTTCATTCGCAATTTGCCAAATTTGGCGTTGTAGTTCTGCTCGTTGTTGAGTGCTTGTCATTGTCAAATTCCTGTCATAAGAGTTAATAAATTTATAATGTTCAATTATTTTGAAATCAAACAAGTTCAACAAAAGAGATATTCTACCAGTATATACTGTTTTAACTAAAAATTAGAGACTTTACATGCCATTCCAAATAATCTGAGACAATCGCAAACTTTTACGCTACCTCTTAGCCATAGACAAATTTTGTTAAATTAGTTAATATAAAACACTTGCCAATAATCATCATATAAATAATCTACTTGATTCTTATCGGTATAAAATTTAAATTTATTTACTTCTGCCTTAAAGATATTTAACTCTGACTTATCAAAACCAATTTGTTCTAATATATATCCAAAAAGTTGATAGAATGGGTAGATAAAACCAAACTGTTGAATAACTATAAATATACATCTTAGATCTAATTGTAATTTTAGTGGCTTAAAGAGCTGTACCACCATTAGTGAGCTCTTAAAGTATTGCATATTAACTACTATTTCAACAAAAGCTCGATTTATTGATGAAACCATGTAATCATTAAATTTAATCACCTCAACAAGTGCGGTGTTCTTTGGCGAAAGAAGTATAATGTAATTATCTTCAAATTCTCCATAATTTTTGGTCATTCTATATGGTTTTTTATATGCCTCATCTATTGATTCTTGAGTTAATTCAGTTTTTTCAACACATTTAGGTGTTAATTCAGATGATACAAAAACATAATTATTTCTTACGTCTAAATAACCTTGCAAGTTGAGAGCTGTCGTCATTGAAAAAAAAGATTTTGGTTTTAATGAGTTTGCAAGTTGATAGACGTCAACATGTTTTTGCATAGAATAGCGCTCGATAACCCTATCGTTTAACTTTAAGATATGCACAATTAGGCCAATATCAATAAAAAATTCATATATTGCGCTAAAACTTTTAGATTGAGGAATTAATTTTTTAGTTTTCAAATCCTCAACAAGCATATGTAATTCACTGTGTTTGAATACATGTTTTTGTTTTAATCGTTCTACAATTAAATCTTTGTTTTTTACCAATAAACTTTGTCTCATTTATATTCTCTACTATTGCTAAAGTACAAGTACTTTAGCATACTATTTTAAACTTGTCAATATCATATTGACTTTTTCATTAAAATTTGTTATAATCAAGTATATATACTTGATTAAAGCTGATCTAAAATGAAAGTGCATGTTGTTTCAAAAAATAGATATATTGGTATTGTCTCAGAAAGTGCAGATCCACAAAGTTTCAAATTTGTTTACTCTGATGATGTTAGTTCAGATGATTACATTTTAGGACTACATCAAAAAGAGAATATTAGTAACTATCTTTTCCCTATTTTTGATGATTTAATTCCAGAAAATAAAGATAAGCTCGATGCAATAACAGCAAGTCATAGCATTAAAAATACCATAGGAATCCTATTACATTTAGACAATATACATGGAAGCTTTGAATTTTATAGAGACGTTAAGGATATTCCTCAATTAAATAATCAAGGCATAATTCAATTTAATGACGTTAAATTTGAAATATTAGGAGATTACGCCTACCCTGAAATATTGGATGACTATAACTTAGTAGAGTTACCAGAAAATAATTAATCAACTTCTGAAAACACAACACTTGGACTTAGTGGCTAACAATAAAAACATGCGGTTCTTAAATATGACATAAATCATGT
>CAYIZV010000129.1:0-3834 GCA_964367915.1 uncultured Neisseria sp. | reverse complement strand
ATTCGCCAGATTGAAGTTAAGGCATTACAGAAAATGCGTGAGTATCTTAGTGAAGAGTATAACGATCAGAGCATAAATTAGGCTACTTCAAATTCAAGAACGAAAATCTAAATAAAAAAACTCCAGAAGCATGTTCTGGAGTTTTTTTATTTACCCATCAAGATTGGAACTACGGTTTGCATTCCCGCTATAATCATTTCAAAAGCAATTGCCGTTACGACCAAGCCCATTATTTTAGTAATAATTACTACACCAACATCACCGATTGCGCGTGCAATATAGCTAGATAAAATAAATGTAATGGTAATAATGGTAGCGATTACTGCTAAAATCACTAAAATTGGTAATTTACCTACAAGTCCCGGAGCATCTTCTCCGTAAACGATAACTAAAACCATACTTGCTGGACCAACCACCATTGGCAACCCTAATGGGCTGACACCAAGAGTTTTTATCCGACTTTGATCGTAATTCTGATTGACGCTAGCTTTATCTCCTTCAGACTTTGAGCTGAGCGTTAAATTAATTCCAAGGAGCAGTAAAATAACTCCACCACCTAAGCGCAATGAGTAGGCGTGTATAGATAATGCAGTTAAGATATACTGCCCTAAAAAGAGAAATGATCCAAGCAGTGCAAATACTGTCAATCCACACATGATTGAGATATTTTGTTTATCTTCCTGAGTCATATGTTTAGTCATGTCCAGATATTGTCCGAGGGCAAACATTGGATTAAGTAAACTGAGTAAAGTAATAAAAATTTGCAGATAATTGGACATGATTGCCACCATTAATAATTTATCTGGTGATTATAACAAATATTTACAATATTCTGAGTAACTTTCAAACGATATTAGCGGATATATACAATTCTTAGTAAAAGTTATCGTGATAAGCACAATAAAGGTTCAATTCACCAATAGATATGTACTTAATCAGATTCATCTAACTTGCTCATTGATTTATTTCTCACCTACAATTAGCAAGCTTCGTTGTAAATCGCTTACCAGTGTTCCGGTTCTGTTCCTGTATAGCCTTTTAGTGAGGTGTTTTTTATCTAACCGTCTAATTCCCATCATCAGCATTCGCAAAGTTGTACAGTCAAGTAAAAACATTCGGGAAGTCTACGAGTTCCTGATAAAATCTCGGAATGAATTTAATATAATTGAGAAAGCTAGGGAGCTGATGGAATATCTAACCAAATTTGACAGACTACTTAAAAATCTGATTGTTTTGGCAATTATTGCAACTGCCGTCGGATTGTTTTTTCCGATGACCAGTACTTCATTTGGACCATATTATGGTAGCATTGCCAAACATATTGCTCAAACTAATGACTGGACCGATTTGGTGTTAAGTAATCAGGATTGGCTGGATAAACCGCACTTTCCTTTTTGGATTAGCGCATTATCTTTCAAGGTCTTTGGCATAAATTCATTTGCCTATATATTGCCTGGCTTTTTATTTCATCTCCTTGGTGCAATTTATACTTACCGCTTAAGCAATTTGTTATATAAAAACAATACAGTATCTTTGCTGGCGACATTGATTTATCTAAGTATTTTTCATTTGATGTTTTCTGCTAACGATATTCGTGCAGAAGCTTATTTGCTTGGGCAAATCATGCCTGCGGTGTATTATTGGTTGTGTTATGACCGGAAATTTAGCTGGAGCAGTTTAATCCTTGGTGCATTTTTTACTGCATTAGCATTGATGACTAAGGGCGTTTTTGTTGTCATAACTATCGTTAGTGGTTTATTCTGTGTCTGGGTTTATACCAAACGACTTATTAATGTGATTCATCCAAAGTGGATTGGTGCGCTCGTGCTCTCATTTATCTTGGCATTGCCAGAAGTAATTGCGTTATATATCCAGTTCGATCTACATCCTGAGAAAATAATTTTTGGGCATAACCATGTCTCAGGGATTCGCTGGTTTTTTGTCGATAGTCAGTTTGGACGCTTCTTTAATACCGGCTATATTTATAGTACCAATCCACCAGCATTTCATCAGGTGTTCTTTGTTCACACTTTCTTATGGGCATTTTTACCATGGTCATTGGTTTATCCAACTGCGATGTATGCAATGATTCGCAAGTTTAAAACCTTGACTAGTGATGACAAGCAAGCTTTAATTTTTCTTTTGGGATATTTTTGGGTTAGTTTTGTGATGTTTAGCGTTACTTCGTTTCAGGTTGACCATTACACCAATATCATTTTCCCATTTGCAGCGATTTTATCGGCTAAATTTCTGTATGATTTAAGAACAAGCAACCATAAGATTTTTGTGGTGCAAAGCTACTTGGGTATTATCATGTTAGTACTACTTGCAGTTGTGATTGGCGCAGTATTTAAAGGTTGGATGTTAGGGCTATTTGTCGTTCTTGAATTATTACTGGTGATTTATGTAATAAAGAATTTTGGACAAATTCCTTTTGTTAAAGCAATCTTAATTCCAACTCTGGCAATTTGTCTGACTATGGCAATTTATGCTACTTTGATTGGTAATATCTATGCTAAATATGATAGCGGAATCCTTGCTGCACAAATTACCAGTAATCATCCGGAAATTGCGGTAGTTGACTATAGATTTGATTCACGAACATTAGAGTTTTACGTACATAATCAGTATTTCAAAACAGACAACCCAAGTGATAATCCGGAATTGAAGAAGTATTATTTAGTAACCAGCGATAAAATTTGGCAAGAGCAAAAGGCACAATTCCCTAATGCGCAAATAGTAGCAGAAGTCCAAGGTAATACCTCAGATAAGATTTTACCTAATTTGTGGAGTAATGCTAAACTACAAGAAAATCTGGAACGTTATGATATTGTTTTAGTAAATAATTAGATTTATGATTACACAAACTCCAAAAATTGCAATTGCTCCGATGTTAGATTGGAGTGACCGCCATTACCGTTTTTTTATGCGGCAGATAACCAAACATACTACGCTTTATAGCGAGATGGTGGTTGCAGATGCGGCAATTCACGGTGAACGTGATAAGCTATTAGGCTTTAGCGAGTGCGAACAGCCCTTGGTTTTACAAATGGGTGGCTCAGATCCGACTAAGCTGGTAAATGCAGCTAAAATCAGTTATGACTATGGTTATCGTGAGATAAATCTTAACTGTGGCTGTCCCTCAGATAAAGTTCAATCGGGAAGTTTTGGGGCGTGTTTGATGCGCGAACCGCAATTGGTTGCTGATTGCGTTAAAGCATTACAGGATGCCTTGGCGATTCCGATTACGGTTAAACACCGAATTGGTCTGGATTACGACTATAATTATGATTATTTGGTAGATTTTGTTGGACAGATTGCTGCTGTAGGATGTACGCATTTTGTAGTTCATGCCCGCAATGCAATTTTAAAAGGGCTGACACCGAAGGCAAATCGTGATATTCCACCGCTTCGTTATGATTTTGTCTATCGTCTCAAGCAAGATTTTCCCGATTTAGAGATTATGATTAACGGTGGAGTAAAGACTAACGTAGAAATAAATGAGCACCTAACACAAGTCGATGGGGTGATGCTTGGGCGTGAAGCTTATTACAATCCCTATTTGTTTGCCGATTTTGATCAACTTTATTATGGCATAAATGCAGAAGTCGTTAGCCGTAAACAAGTCGCGGTAGCAATGATTCCCTATTTGGAACAAATTGCCGCACGTGGCGGACGCTTACATCATGCGACCCGTCATATGATTGGACTTTATCATGGGCAGCCGCGCGCAAAGTTTTGGCGCCAACGACTTACAACTCATATTACCCAAACTAATTTATTGCAGGATTATATTGATTTTGACGATCTCCATCACATCAACGGTGCAGAAGA
>CAYIZV010000128.1:0-3990 GCA_964367915.1 uncultured Neisseria sp. | reverse complement strand
GCGTTTCGTAATATCAATCATAACATTATATGGGCTGTCAATGCGTAAGTTCTATTCATTATGAATACTCAAGAGAGCAACAAGAAGCATGCAACTATTTTAATTCTTTAAGCAGTATTAATGATGTTGATATGAATTTACTAAAAAAATATAGAGCTGTTTTCTGTGATGGTAAACATAATGAGATCATTCCTTCTATTAATCAGGTAGCTGCCGAATGGGTTAGAAAATACTTTAACGGAATAGCAAAATGTCAATAAAACGCATTGTAATAAAAAAACATACATCTAACTACCCAAGCCCAATAATACTAAATGTTGGTGATAATATTTTGCTTGGTCGTGAAGATGATGAATATATCGGTTGGATGTTTTGCACCAATATTAGAACAGGGCTGTCAGGATGGTGCCCAAAGCAAATAATTAACGTATTAGATAACACAAATGGCATTGCTATTGAAGATTATTCTGCTAATGAATTAAATGTTATACCAGGGCAAGAATTAACAATTATAAAAGAATTAAATGATTGGGCTTGGTGTTACGATAGTGTAAATTTTGGGTAGGTACCATTAGATAATTTTAAATAGTGAATCAACCAAAGTAGTTGCACTACAAAAATGTCAGATAGTCATTTAATTGCAAATATTTACGTTTTAATTCAAGTAACATATTTGAAGCGGATAAACAAATGCTCAAATTTATAAAAGAAAATTTGCTCATCGCAGTGATGAGCGGTGCTATTGGTAGTATTATTACTTTAGTAATTATCAATCATTGGTATAGTAAGAGTTTATCTGATGTAATAGCTAACTGGATTACGGCGATTAGTTCTTTATCTGTTGCTGTGTTTGCAGGTATGGCTTATAAATATGCTACTAAGCAATATTTGAAGAATGAAATTGAGAAGCTAATTTATAAAAAGAAAACTCGGGCGTTGACTAACATTTGTAACGCAATAATTATGGCTGAATTTGAACTGAAAGAACAATCGAAGTCTATAATAATCTGGATGGAAGAGAATCCAGATACTAATTCTATGGAAGGTTCGTGAAATGTTAGAGGGGAAAGAGCTTCAGATATCTTCCGAAGAAGAGTCGAAAGTAATTAAATTGTTAACCCCATTTCTCAAAAAAATTAATCAAGCGATTTATGAACTAACGGAACTAGATATTTTATTTTCGCGTAGTACCAATGACATTGAAACAATGCTGGATAAGCTAAAAATTGAATTCTCACAAGAATTAGGTAGAGCATCTAAACCATTCGGAGATGGGCAAATAAAAACTAGAGATGATTTGCAAAATGTAATAGGTAAAATCTATAATGGCGATATATTTAAACGTTGGAAAAAAGAACTCAATCATATAGCTAAAGAATTTTGAAAAAGGAACTCAAACTATCTACTAAAGAAAGTAATGAGTGATACTAGAAAAAAAGTCCGGTTTAAGCGAGGGAAGAGTATCCTTAAACCGGATAAGGACAGATATGATTTGTTATATGCCTTAAAGGTAATATTCTAAAAAAAGCCGGTCTAAGTGGTGAAAAAATCAAAAAACGCCTAAACCGGATATTAGAGAGCGCCATTATTTATAGAGGAAGACGTCACTAAATTATGCTACTTGCTTGAGAGCTACTTATTAATCTGACAATATGCTTCATGCTACTATAGCTAATTAAATAAATTATTTGCTAAACTAGCTTAAGTTAATCATCTAATTCTACCATCCTTGTTGACAATGATTTTTCTATCTGTTTTCACGTTAATAATCATTCTGGTGGATGGCAGATCTTTCAGGCTATATTCTATATCGTTAAGTGCTTATTCAGGAAGTCTTGATTTGGGATAGTTCATTATGCAAAATTGCATGCTAAATATTCAATTAAATCAGGTAAGATTATTACCGCATAATTTGTTGAATATAAGAACAATATTGCTGTTTATTGTATGCTATAATTTACGCGTTTAGTGATATCTCCCTATCTTTCAGAGCATTAAAAACATTTAAACTTCTGCGTTAAGGATAATTCAATTATGTACGACGATCTGTTTTTGTTTATTAAAGTAGCTCAATTCGGTAGTTTTACTAAAGCAGCTAAAGAATTGGGTATTTACCAATCAACAATAAGTCGTCGGATATTAAGTCTGGAGGAGTCCTTAGGAACTAAACTAATCGTTCGTACCGCTAATCATTTTGAGCTATCTCTACACGGGCAACGGCTTTATCAAAACTTTATCGGGCAAGAGGACTTACTTGAAAACAAAATTTTTTCTGCCATACAAGATGAAGATTTAGTTTTTGGTGAGATTAGAGTCATGTTACCTCATTATCTGCCATTACAGATAATCACTCCCAAGTTACCGGATTTTATGGCAAAACATCCGAATTTAAAGGCGCGGATTTATTTCCAGAATCATGAGGTCAATTTACAAAAAGATTATATTGATTTGGCGATAGTCTACGGCTTGCCAGAACAACAGGCGCAGCGGGTTAAATTAATCCATCGCGCAGAACTATTAGCTGTTTGTACTCCAGAATATATCGCGCAATATGGGTATTTGACTGATCCTGCAGACATTGATAATCATCAGATCATTGGTATCCTACGCGATCATGGTGAAATTATTAACCGAACCAATATTATCCATAATAAAACTCAACAGGTTACCACTATAAATATTAATCATATTCTGGCAACAAATAATTTCATGCATAATCTGGAGCTTGTTAAAACTGGCAAGTTTATCGCAGCTTTTTATGCCTCTGCTGTTGAGAAAGCCATAAATGATGGTACATATATTCGTGTCTTACCTGACTATAGCTTTGAAAAGCTTGATTTTTATATTTTAAAGCGTGTGCATGATGATCCCAAAATTAATGCTTTTGCTGACTTTCTTGAAGAGTGTCTTGTCGGTTTGTAGAATTTACCTCTTCACTAGATGTACTTTTATTTACTTTTGGTGGTCTAACCTTACATTTAATTAGCTTGTAACTTTTATAATAGCAAACCATGTAGCTGTGATCATCTGTAAAGAATTTTATTTTATCGTAGTTAACTTCATCATCTGAAGTTGTGTTCATCTGTGTTGTTTGTGTTCCTCCACCAGGTCCTCGATAAACTCTTCCAGCGATATTTTCTTCGTGTTCGATTATCACTGCATAGTGGCAATTATTGAGCAGATCTGATTCTTGGCTCTGTGTTCCCAGAGGTAATTTATTACAAGTATAGCTTGATTTACTAAAATCAACCGTTGTTAGTGCAAATATTGAACTGCTGCTTATTGTTAATAAATAAAATAATATTTTTCTCATGATTATCCTTTGACGACGTATTGTTTATTTTCTAAAAACTTATTCAGTTTTTGCAGGAATTTGTTCTTTTCTTATCTCTGCTTTACATTTTTTAATCATATTATGTTCAAAAGTACAGATTAATTCTCGGCGGTTATCATCATAAAAGCGAATTTTATCCAGTACTATTTCTTGATCAGGTGTTGTGATTTGAGTTATGTCTGCTCCACCGCCCTGTAACCGAGCTGGATTACGACCCTCAATTCCATTTTGGCGATGATACGTCTTCACATTATAGCAATTGTCTGTAATTTCTGATTCGCTTGATTTTTGAGTTAATCTTACCTGATTACAGGTGAAATCATGTTTATCTAAATCGATGACAGTCATTGCATATGAAGAAATTGTGCTACATAACAATATAGCCAGCGTAATAACATTCTTATTCATGTAATTAATTTCCTTACCAAATTAATATGCGTAAAATATTCCAAGTTCTGAAGTCCATGAATTACTACCATTGGGGTTTTGTGCTGGTAACCACTGGTTGGCAAAAACTCCGAATATGAATAGACCACGAACTTGTGGAATTGAGTAATTTAGATTCAAATCAGCTTCTTGAGTACCATTGTATTGGACATTACCACTCGTTGCCAAAATATATGCTGGTGAAATAGTTAAGTTATTATTTAAAAAAC
>CAYIZV010000127.1:0-4018 GCA_964367915.1 uncultured Neisseria sp. | reverse complement strand
AGTTACATTAATTGCAGGATTAATATCCAAAATTGTATCCCTTGCACACTCTGCTTTACTTTTACCAACCCGAGAAATGGCAGATAGCATTTGACGATTTATATTGCTATAATCAAATTCATCCATATCAACGACTTGAATATTACCAAATCCCATACGAGCTAAACTAATTAGTGTAATACCACCAACCCCACCAGCACCAATCACAGTAACTTTGGCATTGGTTAATTTTTGTTGTTCTTCGTCGGTTACCACGCCATAATTACGGGCGTAAATTTCTTGAGATAAATTATTCATTTGTATATTTCCTTTAAACTATATAGTTATTACTAGTTATTTATTATATTTGATAGGCTTCCCAGTGCCCACATTCAGGGTTAATTACGGATACCGGATTAGTTAGATTATCCATATCAATATAGATACCTTTGGGAGCTGCAGCTAAAGGTTTTTGCCCAATTAAAATCTGCACTGCTTCGTGGCAACTAAATGCCGCAATTAAAGTTGCACGAATTGGTGTAATTATCCAGCCAGCTTTACCGCTGCAAAAATCATCAGCCCATGACTGAGGTGCACCCTTACCCACTGAAAACTGCGCACGTTTTTTCTTAATCTCTTGAACAAATTGAGTTACTTCGGGATCTGAAATAGATTTGCCTTGAGTTTGAATATTTAAAGCCTCTTCATAAGATATACCGTCAGGTAAAAAAGCCGAAACAAAGCCGCGATGTGGAGGACTACCAGACATTGAAATACTTGGGATACCAAGCTCACGAGCAGCACGATGCACCACAATCCGCGAAGGCATATCATCAAGAGCTTCAAGTACCAAATCATGTCCCTGCATTAATTCAAAAACATTTTCTTCTGTCACTCTTACATTTTGAAAATTGGTACTCAAATACGGGTTAATATCTTTTAAATGACGTTCAGCAGCGACACTTTTATATTCATTCATCGTAGAAGTCATTGCCAGCATTTGTCGATTAGTATTGGACAACTCAAAAATATCAGGATCAACACCACTAATATGACCAATCCCACTTCTTGCACATAAAATTGACTCCATTCCACCAACGCCACCCAAACCAAAGATTATTACTTTACTATTACGTAATCTGGCTTGTTCTTCTTCCGTATATACACCAATATTTTTTTTAGTCATTTCAGAGTAAAAATCATCAATTGAGAGTTGATTAATCATTGAAAACCCTTCCTTAGATTAGAGCAAAAGCATAGCTTATTTAAATAATGGGGGTATTATATCATAGAGCATCTTGGCTATATTTCAACAATTATGTACAGACTAGCCGTAACAAATACTAGAAATAAGGTATACCCTCAGTTTTTATTATTGTAAAACAAAAAGTAAAATATTTTAGATTTTTCTAAATTAAACCTTGACAATTCATATTAGATTATTCTAAAATAACACCTATAGCTGAATAATTATTAATATTTGTAATTAAATTAAGGAAACTACCATGGCTAAAATTATTGAAATCACCCCAAATGAATACCAACAGCTTACCGCTAATAACGAAGTTATTCTTTGCGATATCCGCGAGCCTGATGAACACAACCGAGAGCGAATTTCTGAAGCAATCAATACGCCACTATCGTCATTCCATCACGATGATTTACATAAAATAAGCAAAGGAAAGACTTTAGTTTTTCATTGTCAATCTGGAAATCGTACTAAAATGAATGCCAACAAATTTGCTAATTTGGAACATGATACAGTATATATTTTAACAGGTGGTGTCAATGAGTGGAAGAAATCAGGTTTTACTACTATTCAAGATGAGAAGGCACCCTTACCAATTATGCGGCAGGTACAAATGGTTGCTGGTAGCTTAATCCTATTAGGTGTGGTTTTAGCTTATCTAGTAAACCCTGCATTTATCTTATTAAGTGGTTTTGTTGGGGCTGGATTGTTTTTTGCTGGGGCGACTGGATTTTGTGGTATGGCAAACATCCTGATGTTCTTACCCTATAACAAAAAACAGTGCCAAGCTAATTGCGCACCTAAGAAATTAAAAGCTGGTGTATAGACTTGCTTAATAACTGATGTTACGAGCTGTAATTCCCACTCCAATAAAGCATGTATTTATTAAAGAAGTGGGAATCTAAAGCTCGTAAATATCTACTTTATAGATTCCCATCTACATGGAAATTAAAAAAACACTACCATCAGTTAATAAATCAGACCATCTTCTTGTACTGGACCACATGTCCAGCGTGAATTAGGATCTATTTGGAAAGCTCTTACACCGTTTATTGTTACTATTTTTTGACAATTCCAAATAATCGGAGCGGATGATGGACAAATACCAGAGTTTGCAACAGATCCCATCTCTATCATTAGACCATAAGTATATCCAGGGCTATATCCACTACCACACTGTAATGTTTGGTGCGTATCGCCAGTATTCGTTACATACCAAGATTCCTGCATATTTTGCAAATAACTTGAATAGCTATTATACACCAGCGCAACTTGATCATTGGTATAACCAAAACGATCACGCATATACTCATACATATTTTGGACAAAATCAATCGAAGAATTGGATAGAACTCCCGCGGTACTACTTGATTGATATTCCGGACATGGATATGCATAAGCAAGTCTTTTAGTTTGCCCATTAACAATTCGGTTAATGATTAGTAAACCATTTTGATTATAGATGATATCAGTACTCTTGCATTGACTCGGTAACCATTCATTGGGAATTAAAATCCCATAACATCCCCAATTAACACTTCCTGAAGATGCACCAACCGTTGGTACATACTGCAATGCTCCTGTAGTTGGATCACCACCAAATAGTACTTGAAAAGCACCACTATTTTGCATACATACTGAGGATACATAATGTGCTTGCACGCTTTGTGACGGTGTACCAACCTGGCCAAGATTATTGGGGAAACTACCTTTTTCATTATAATATTCGGCAATAGCTACAGTATAGTAGGAAGCAAAATTATATCCTTCACTGATCTTGGCACGATTAACATAACTTTGATACGCAGGTATTGCAAGTGCAGCAAAAATACCAATTATTATTATTGCCATCATCAGCTCAATTATAGTAAACCCTGCTTTTTTCATCATATTAACATTCTTAATCACTAACAACAATAATTTTACAATATAAGCTAAATCTAATTAATACTAAATCAGTAAAAGCATGCTAAAAATGTCCCTTTGACTAGAAAAATTGAACATCACGCAGCTTTAAACAACAAAAACCCCGCCAATTACTTGACAGGGTTTTTTTTTATTTACTTACAATATCTACGCGCTCGCGGAGTTCTTTACCAGCCCGGAAATACACCACATGGCGCTCTCCAGACTCAACTGCTACACCATGACGCGGATTACGAACTTTTCCAGCGGCACGATGCTTCAGAGAGAAACACCCAAAACCACGTATCTCAATCCGTTTACCAGTCGCTATACTGGAAGCCATTGAAGAAAATAGCTCTTTGACTATTACTTCAATTTCTTTCCGGTTTAGCTTAGGATAAAGTTCAGAGATTTTCTTTATAATATCTGAGCGATTCATAATTAACCTTGAGACAATTTATCCTGTAGCAATGAACCTAAGTTAGTCGTACCAGAAGCTTTTTCGGCTTGTCTAACTTTCTTAACGGCTTCTTTCTCTTCCTGAGAGTCTTTAGCACGAACTGATACATTAATTACACGAGTTTTACGATCAATGTTAGTAATCATAACTTCAAGCGTATCACCAACGTTCAATACTTTGCTCAAATCATCTACACGCTCAGAAGAAGCCTCACGCGCAAGTAAAACCGCTTCGATACCTTCGCTTAATTCTAAAGTAGCCTGCTCAGCAGAAACTTCTTTAACAGTACCATTAACAATTGAACCTTTGTCATTAGTATTCAAGAACATTGCATATGGATCATTATCAAGCTGTTTGATACCCAAAGCAATACGCTCTTTCTCAACATCAACAGAGATAATTACTGCTTCAACATCCTGACCTTT
>CAYIZV010000126.1:0-4091 GCA_964367915.1 uncultured Neisseria sp. | reverse complement strand
CCTATAACCTAAGAATGATCCTAAGGGTTATTTTTTACTTTATTATTTATTGCTTGTTTTTGCAGAACATCCAAAGAAATTACCAGCTAGAAAAAACTAACTGGTAAATACTGGGGGTTCTTTAGCATCGACTAAATATTCAACCTCTTCACTTGGTAGGGGTTGAAAAAAATAATAACCTTGGAAAATTTTACAGCCAATTTGCCGCAAAATTAAAAACAACTCCTTGTTTGCTACGCCCTCAACAATTAAGTCCACTCCTAAATCTATAGACAAATTGAGTAAGGATTTAATAATATATTTAGACGACTTGCCACCATATCCATCACTTAGCAATCGCGAAACTAAAGACATATCAACTTTTATAACATCAAAGTTACAGGCCATTAAACGCTCAAAAGAAGAACCCTCCACACCGAAATCATCAATTGACAACGTTATATTCTTGGAGTGAATAAGTTTCGCTACTTCCATAAAAACATCTTCATTCTGAACTTCATTTCTTATAAACGCTTCTTCTGTAATTTCAAATTCCAACTGTACCAAATTAAGATCTAAATCACTCGCTTGAATTATATGCAACAAATTTTGAATATGCTGCAAAAACCCACTCGATGATGGTGAGACATTAATAGCAAAACAATAATGCCGTTGTTGAAGTTCTTCCTGCCAAAAAGTACTGTGTAACAACTTAATTAGATTATTAAGCACCCATTCATCAAATTTTTCTGTAAAATGATTGCGCTGAATAGATGGCAAAAAACTACTTGGTAAATAAACCTCTCCTCGTAAAACTAATCTGGTCAAAACTTCAAGCCTAATTACAACACCATGCTCATTTACTACAGGTTGTAAAAATAGTTTAAAACAGTTATTTAACAAACAACTTTCAATTAATAGCGGATTATCAAAGTGAATATTTTGTAAAACTCGCAAATTTTTATCATAAAGCATAAAATTAACACCTTCACAACCTGCATAAAATAATAATATGCTCAAATTATTTAAAATCTCTTGGACATTAAACTTATAGAATCTAGTATTTACAACTCCACTGCGAATTATACAACGTCAACCTGCGTGCCTGACAACTTAATTTCACACCCAATGCTATTAAATAATGGCTGTAATTATGCAACCATATAATCTTTTATCAGAAGAATAAATTCATCATTCCCTACTCGATAGATATGCTCTTTGCCACAGATCACCGATAAACGTGCCGCTAAACTAAATCACGTGCAATTACCATCTTCAATAGAATGATGTGCATTTATGAACTTGAAATTATTAATATTCACCCTTACTATCGATTATTCATTTTCTGATGTAGGTGAATTGAGAAGAGCATCAAAATCACGAATATATGCATTACAATTATGCACACCTGTAAATAAACCTCCGCGCCGCAAGCAGCGCGGTATTGGTGTGGTAAAATCTGTAAAATCTTAATCAGTAAATTATGACAAAAAGAATATTTTGTCATAATTTACGTCGCGGCAAGCTGCGAGGAATTAAACCCAAAGAGATTAATAATCGGTTATTCGCTGGAGCAACTGCTGCGCAGCTGCTCCACAAAATACTCGACTACGATCCAAATAATCAACCAAACATCAGTAACAGGTCTAAACTATTCAAATTAATTCAGACGTTTTAATTACATGTAAGGTACGAATCTCGAACCGCTCCAAGGTTACTTATTAACGTGCACGAGAGGAATATGGGATATTAATGACCGAGCTATAAACAGTAACACTCTCTTGATTCTTAAATGCCATATTGAATGCGAAACTTGACCACTCATTAGGAGTTGTTGGCGCATATTTAAAAACTATTACACAAGTTTGATTTTTCTCCAACTTAGTAATTTTATTACAAGTTGTTCTGCTATTATCAATACTGATTCCAGAAGGCAGCGTCGCTGATTCATAAGAGATATTAGTCAAATCACCCGTTGTTATATTAGTAACAACATAGGAATTTAGACCAAAATACTTGATAGGTACACCAGGAGTATTAGGAGGTATATAAATCAAAGAATCATAAGCATAGTTAAATGTCGGAACATAATTAAATACCGCAGCAACACTAGTTGATTCACTGAATGTAAAATTAGCCACAGACTTATTGGTAACAACAAGACTATCATATTTAGGATTTACGCGGTACGCAACACCTGGAGAATTACCAGCTTTTGCCCGCAATGCAATCAAAGAACCACGTGGAAAAGAAAACTTCTTATCATTAAACTGATCTTTTGGATAAGTTGCGGCAAATCCATAAGCAAATTTCTTGAACGAATCATCAGCAGTTATCACAACAGAATCACCATCTTTTAGACCTGTAACATCAAACTTGACTTTTTCAGCCGATAACTTCATTTCCTGTTGATTAACAATAGGCGCAAGAGTGACCACATTATTACCACCACTAGTAACATCAAATTTAACAGGCGAAGTTTGCATATAAAAAAGACTATTAGCAGGACTTGCAAAACCCTGAGTTAAAAATGCTTGATATTTATGTGTACTATCCGAAATTGGCAAAGAGATTGATTTTTCCTGTCCTGGCTTAATTGGCATCGTCAATACCAATGCACCATTAAAGGTATTATAGACCTGAAAATTCAACGGTATTTCCATTCCTGCTGATTCCCAATGAACTGGCTTACCAAGCTTAATCATTACACTACCAATAGCACTTGGTGGACGAATACTGATATCCGTTGTAACACTTCGTTGAGCATAAACATTAACCATTCCAGATTTTGGTTGTAAGTCAACAGCAAAACCTTGTGGTGAATAAACATTAAAATTATATAAGCCTTGTGGCAGTCCATCGATTTTTTGAGTAAAAGTGCCCATAATGGCATTACTAGGTATAGGCAAATTAGCTACTAATTTCCCCATAGCGTTAACAACACCAACCGTAAGTGATGAGCAATCATACTTATTACACTGCGCTTGATTTGTGTGAACCACCACATTCAATATACCAACAGTTGACTGATAACGCACTTGAAGAGCTGATTTTATTGGACCAGGTTCGACAACTTGAGAACTAAGATTACCATCGAATTTTGCTTCTGCATTTGGTAACAATGGTACATTTACACTATAAGTACCAGTTGGTAAATTATTAATTCGAGCGCGATAAGCGGTACCAATTTTATCTTCTGGAACTCTAACAGTTGCAACTAATTCGTTATTGAGATTCAAAACATTCACCGTCAAACCATTACAATTTGTATACTTACCACAATCAGTAAACCTAGTATCAATACCTACATCCAAACCACCTGTTGCCCCCACTACTTGCAATGAATGTTGCAAATTTAATTTACGGACAGATGAATCTGGTTCTAATTGGTCTAACAATTCTAAATTATCTGTAGGCTTAACTATTTCCATACTAGATGTTGCCAGCGCATCATCAAAATCTTGCATATTTCCAGAGACCATGATAGCTCTAAATTCAATTTGACTCTCTGGATTAATGTAATACCAATTTGTGTTGCTATTTTCTTCTGGTTTTGCAATCACACTAAGAAGTGCGCCGACCTTATTTGCGCTTAACTGCTCAAAGGCGAGACTATAATTAGAATCAGTACTATTAGCGGCAGAGGCAAACAATATTGGCTCACTATTTTTAGTATCTTGAGATTTAAATAACAAACTAATATTAGACAAAACAACTGGCTGAGGACATGAACTCTTTAACGTTAGCGCTCCATCTTTAGTTATAATTGCATTCATACAAGATATGTTAGAAAAGACTGGTGTACTTTCACCAGCGACAACAATCTCATCTCCTGTTATATTTGGAGGCGTGTCGCCACCACCACCACCACCGCTACCGCCACCACCGCTACCGCCACCACCACCGCATGCAACAATAGATAAAGTTGCGACTAAAAGTGGGAGGTATTTTTTTAATTTCATAAATTTCATTCTTTAGTCTCCATAAACGATTAAGATACACTGCGTATAATTGAACTTACTTACTGATGTTACGCAGCAAGCTGCAGTTTAATTTGTTGTAATTCATTTAGTGCTACTTTTGCAGCATTAATTAATAATTTGCCGCGGATG
>CAYIZV010000125.1:0-4151 GCA_964367915.1 uncultured Neisseria sp. | reverse complement strand
TGGATTGCCATGAAGATGCCTAGAATAAGCTTCTTAGCTTTTGCGTATTTAGTAATAATAGCAGCTGGGATTTTGGCGATATGATTAAGTAGATGACGATTGAGCCAAAAGAACTCACGTAATTCTGCTGGTAAGGTAAAAGTAATATGTTGCCATGGAGTTTGTGGGAGAAGTGCAAGATTTTTAGCGATCCATTCTTCGGTGGATTTTTTACCACATGAAGAGTAGAATCTGGATTTACAGGTATGGAAGACTCTTTTGGAATTGCCACAGGTTTGATAGGTGTAGTGGTGAAAGCCGAGAAAAGCTGTGCCGCAAGCTAAGAGCTTACAAACGTTAATAACGATACTGAGGCGAATAAGGTGTTTATATTTGGTATAGAAATTCAACCAGTTATTGTTATCAAGTAAGATTGTGCGGATTTTAATTCCGCGAACGGTTTCCATCTGTGCTGACTTTCTAAGTAGATGAAGTGACTCGGAATTTTAGCGCATTTGGGATTATTTAACAGTTGCGGCTTTGCCGCCTAATTTAAAGATTAATCAGCGTGTTATGCGGTCAATCTTGAATTAAGTGTAAGGTACGAAAGTGTAAATCTGGTGATTATTTTGTGTGCTCGTGACTTTATGTCGTTAGCTGGGATGGGAAAACACCCTCGCCTTCAGGCGAACACTTTAGTATAATCTAGAGTCGAATGCAATTATATGGTGACAGGAAATGTACAAACATGGAGCACATAGTATCTTTGATTTGAAATATCAGAAACCTCTGCAAATAAGAAATTAATAATAATTAATCATTTTGATGTGATCATTTAACTTTCAAAATTCCAGAAATTTGCTAATTTTACATGTTTTCTGGGAATATAGCTCCCCCATTTATCAGCATTTATCCTAAAATACCCAGCTAATTTGGCGTTTTCGTAAAATTTGGATACTATTATTCAGTGTTAGGCTAATTTTATTGCCTGCTTTTAGTAAATTATGAGCAATTGCTACTAATAAAGCCTGCGTCTTAACTTTGGCTATACCAATGTACTTGCTTCTGGTAAAACCAAAGATATTTTTAGTCGTAGCATTTGTGCGTTCAACAATATATCTGGTTTTTGAAATACGCTTATTACGATAAAGCTGTTTGAATGTAAGTTTAGTATTACGCTTAGCCTTATCCATAATACCGTTGCCAATGTTATTTATTTTTAGAAATTCACGGTTAGCTTCTGAAGAGTAGCCTTTGTCTGTTTGCAGGAATTTAGGTGCGGCTTCTTCAATTACTGGTTGCAGCACTTGCTCTAAACTAGTCATCTCAGATTGATTCGCTGGTGTTATCATTAAATGTTCATAATAGCCATCAGTGGCATCTGTTACAATAAACTCTTTAAAACCAAATATGTTACGTTTGCCTTTTTTAAGCCATTTTGCGTCTGAATCTATTTCGACATTTGATTGCTGGTTAGCGCTTAATTCAAATAGCTCTCCACCACTACCTGAATTATCAATATCGTCTTCATTACGATCTTCTGCAATTAGCTTTGGTTTGGCTTGTGAGTTAACTGCGGCTTCAATTAAAGTTGCATCCAGAATTGCACCTTCGGTTATCTTTACTTTGAGGTTATGCTGTTCAAGCTGATGATTAATCTGCTTTAGATAACCTTCTAGCATATCTTTTTTAACTAGCTTATTCCTGAATCTACAAATTGTAGTCTCATCTGGTACAAGCATTTCTTTATCAGCTAAACCAAAACCAGTAAACCACATAAAGTCAATTCTAGTATGCAGAGCTTCTTCCATCTTAGGATCACTTAGTTGATGCCATTGTTGTAATAGAAGAACCTTGAGTAAACTCAGATAATCATAGGGTACTTGACCGCGCATTACTTCTTTACTGAGCTTTACTTTTAGATTATCAGCTATGGGTTGCCAATCAACTAGAGATTCTACTTTTAGCAATAGGCTCTCTTTGTCCATCATGTAGCGTAGTGACTCAACCAAAAAACTCATGAAAACAGCCTTAAAATACACACAATATACAATTATAACAGTATATTATTATACCACAATCATGCCGAGGTAGATACTTTGAATGTGCAGAGGTTTCTATCATGTAGTATTTTGCACAAAGTATAGGTATAGGATACTGACAGGCGAGGTTGGAATTAGAGCAAGGGACTTGATTCGAGAGGTCTGTCAAGCTAATTACGTTGAAGTAATTAGCGGGAGCATAAGCCCAGATCATGTACACCTATTATTGTCTGCGCCGCCGAGTATATCATTGTCAAAGCTAGTGCAATACATAAAGGGAAAAAGCAGCAGGAAATTGCTGGTGGAATTTCAGCACCTTCATAAAAGGTATTGGGGTCAGCATATGTGGGCGCGAGGATATTTTGCAGTGACAGTGGGCAATTTGAATGCTGCAGATATACAGAAATATATTGAAGAGCAAGAGTTGCATCATCAAAATAATGAGTTTGTGATTTCAGAGTACTAGCTGCTTTCCAAGCGTATAACCAAGCCACCGGCTTAAGCCGGTGGTGTATTGACTGGTAATTATTTTCCTAATGCCCATAAAATTCACATGCCAATGAATATTCCAGGAGTGGGGTTTGCTCATGGTGGAGCACATATTTTGGATGCTTATCGTCAATTAGCGGAAGAAATTAAAGGGATATTAGTTAAACTATAATAAGGTGTTATATGCGTAAAATAAATATATTATTCGTATCTGTTCTGCTGTATAATCTGGCTTATGCTGCAGATGATATCACTGTTGTTGCATTAAATGACTTTCATGGGCAGATGGCTGCGAATAAATCAATGGTTGGTGCTGGAAAGATTAGTATATTTTTACAAAATTTTCGGAAACAATACCCCAATACAGTAGTGGTTCTAGCTGGTGATAACTATCAGGGAACTGCTATTTCCAATATTTCCCTTGGGCAAGTGGATAATGAGTTTTTTAACTACATTGGAGTAAAGTATTCAGCATTGGGAAATCATGATTTTGATTATGGGCAGGCTGTATTTGAATCGTGGGCACAGACTAATCAATTTCCATTTTTAGCCGCTAATGTAGTTTATGCAAATAATGGTTCAATTTTTAAATATGCTAAACCATATGGAGAGTTAGCCTTACCAAACGGCAGAAAAATTGCTTTTATTGGTTTAGCAACTTTGGAAACTCCAGCCACTACTGGAATCAGTAATATTGAAGGCTTGAAATTTACCAGTCCTGTCTCAAGTGCTAATCAGTGGGTTAAATTTTTAAATTCAGCTGCGAACAAACAAGGTAAACCTGATAGTATAATCTTACTTACACATATCCCAAGCGAACAGGATTCATCCGGTAAAATTAGTTATGAACAAAACAGTCAACTGAAAAATAGTGAAATTAGTGCATTAACACGTGATGTTAGTGGGATAAGTGCAGTCATCTCAGCACATAGTCATCAGAAAGTTTCTGGATTCTTAAATAACGTAGCAGTGGTTCAAGGAGCAAGTCAAGGCAAAGATGTCAGTGTCTTACATTATGATTGTCATACTACAAAAGTTTGTCAGGTAACCCCAGAAATAATTGATCTTGAATCTGCCACGAAAAATATGCTGGCTGATCCGCAAGTAGAAAAAATTATTACCAAGTATTATGATAAAAATAAAGCGGTGTTGAACCAGAACATTGCAATATCGTCGCAAGAACTTAGTAATATGCCTGAAAGTGGTAGTTTATATAACATCAAATTGACTTATACCATTGCTGATATTATGCGGAAATATACAGATAGCGAAATTGGCTTACAAAATACTTATGGTGTTCGACGTTCATTGCCTGCCGGACAGATTGATTACAGCATGATATATGAAGCATTGCCTTTTGACAATACGGTTACGACACTGAAGATACAAGGTAAATATCTGTTAAAACTTTTAGAACATAGCCTTCCACTGCATAAGACGCAGTTTGCAGTTTTTGCTGGTGTTACACTTCAGCTGGACAGTAATGGAAAAATCATTAAAGCCTTAGTTAATGGCAAGGAACTTGATCCCAAACGTGAGTACACATTGGCAACAATCAATTTTCTTTCTAGTGGCGGTGATGGCTTTGATTTTAGCCATGCTAAGGATGTAAAAGATACCAATATTCCAGTTCGTGAGGTA
>CAYIZV010000124.1:0-4179 GCA_964367915.1 uncultured Neisseria sp. | reverse complement strand
TTTGTTACTGATGGGCATAATAATAACCCACAGGGCGTAACTTTTGTATATACTAATCATTCTAAATATTATTACTTGCAAAACTTTTCAGTTACACCTCCGAGATATTTCTCTGTCGATAATGCCAATACCACTTGTGGGTATCCTGGTGCACCACACGAACTAGCGCCACTGGAAAGTTGTGTTTATACAATATTTGTTGATAAGAGTGCTTTATCTAGCGCATTGGTAAACACTGGCGACCTTGAGTATTTGTTTGAAGGACAAAAAATCAGTTTACCATCTGCAATTTATGCCGTTAGCTTTACTCACAATAATGATCACTATGATACAGACTATAAAGAGCGTCCGGTAGAAGCAGCTTATGATGGATTTTTCCTCAAATATAGCCAGCCGCTGACAATTTACTCAGTTAGCGGACAAAACAGCACTGCTGCAACAGTTTCGTTAGGTTTATCAGGTAATTATAATAATTACTCGCCAATCAATATAACTTATTCTATTAATAGTGATGAATATTTTTGGGTGCTACCATTGCAAACTAATAGCTCCAATTGTAGCAAAAATAATGACTATAGTATTAGTTGTACCTTGTGGGATGGTAATACTTATACTCCAGCTGATATTTTATTGTCTTTAGATCCTAATTACTTTCTTAATGATCCATACAGCGTTTTATCGACGATGGAGGTAAATTCTACTGGATCTGTTTCAGTTCCAAATAATGGTAATATAAATCTTATACTCCAGAAACCATAAGCCTTAAATAACCCCCTAGAACATTCTCTAGGGGTTTTTCAAATAGTTGATGAGAGATTTTACATTATTACCAGAAGCTATTCATTATCGAGCTTTGTAGGGCTTTTTCTTACTATATCATGTGATAAAGAACATAAGTGATAAGCATCATCCCAAAAATAGTATTCCCAGCGTGCGCTAGTAGCAAAAGCTTCCAGCATCTGCTTTTGTACCGTTGAACTTGCCTGTTCATAATAGCGATTACTAATCTCAATCGCAGTATTTACTCCACGTGCAAAATCTTCGCCTGCATAATTATCAATCCATAACTGATATGGATTGTCAATGGCAGAAAATTGTTGAGCATGACAACCTAACTGATAATAAATCCAAAAACAGGGTAATACGGCAGCGATAGCAACTTCAATAGCTTGGTTATGACTGCAAAAATGTAAATAACTGGTGTAACCCACTGATGCTGGGCTAACTTGTCTCTTATATTTTAAATTAAACTGCTGGCGAAAATGCTCATGTACGACTTGTTGTTCTGCGACAATTGCTCCTTTAGCAAAATCTAAAAATTGCAGGATATCGTGACTATTATCCAAACGGGAGGCAATTTTAGCTAAAACCCTTGCATAATGTTGTAAATAATAGCTATCTTGTTCAATATAATAAGCAAACTTATCGCGTTCAAGCGTACCATTCATGAGTTCTTGATTAAATGGTTGCTGGATGATTGCTTGATAATTGACTTCGTTTTGTTGCCATGCAAGTTGTGAAAATTTCATATTTAATTTTTCCTTAAAACTATTAAAAGCTGCATTAAGAGCATTCCTTGAGAGACGATAAAGTCGAAGATTCAAAGGCAACGGGTAGCTAGTTCCACCAGTGGTGAAAATGATTAACTGGTCCATGCCCATATCCAATGGTGACATCTTTAAAGCTTAGCATGGCTTGATAAAGATAATCTTTGGCATTTTGACAACTACTAATTAAATCATTCCCATGAGCCAAGTTAGCCGCAACAGCCGCTGATAAAGTACAACCAGTACCATGAGTATTGATAGTTTCAATCCTTGGCGCTTTAAACCAATGTTGCGTAGAACCAGTAAATAATAAATCATCACAGGAGATACCATTCAAATGTCCGCCTTTGAGCAAAACGTTTACATTGCCCAGCTTATGGATGACTTCAGCACTTTTCAGCATATCATCAGGTGCATTTATTTTCATATCACTTAACGCTTGCGCTTCGTTAATATTGGGCGTAATTAAAGTTACTTGTGGGATTAGCCCTTGTTTAAGTGTGTCAATTGCTTCAGGCAAAAGTAAATAATCGCCACTCTTGGCTACCATTACCGGATCAAGAATGATTGGAATATTTTGGGCATGTTTAGCTAGAAATTCTGCGACTAAGTGGACAATTTCCTGATTAAACAGCATCCCTATTTTAATAACATTGGGGGTGATATCGCTAAAAATAGCCTCTAATTGTTCTTCAATTGCCGCAAGGGGTAAATTAAAACAATTGCGTACGCCACAAGTATTTTGAATCGGTAGGGCAGTTAAGACACTCATGCCATAGCAGCCCAAAGCCGAAAAGGTTTTTAGATCGGCTTGCAATCCAGCGCCACCTGAGCCATCAAATCCAGCAATAGTTAATGCACTAATCAACATAGTTTACACCTCCTTGGCAAAAGATTGGCTAATTCGTGATTCAAACCATGCCCAGTCTGGCCGATAGATGCAGTCGATAAATCTAACTTTAAAGCTTGCTGGAGCTGCTTCATCTCGTGCAGCTTGTTCGGCACATAAGGTATAGTAAACTACTGCTAAATAGCTGGCAAGAGCATAATCCTTGCAAACTGCGGCAAATCCAGCAATTACTGCGCTCAAACAACAGCCCATGCCAGTTACTTTAGTCATTAGCTCAATCCCAAATTTATTTTGATAATTGGCATGTGGTGCATAAACTAAATCAATTTTACCGCTCACAACAATAGTTTTTTGCGTTTGCTTGACTATATTTTGCGCGTTAAGCATTGCACTGAAACTCTCGATGCTGCTTTCCACTCCATAGCTAGATATTGTGCTTGAAGTAAGCGCCATAATTTCGCTGGCGTTGCCACGGACAATAGTTGCTAAAGGTAATAACTCTTGAGCCAGTTCGGTTCTGCTGCGAGTAGCTCCTGCACCAACAGGATCAAGTACCACGCATTTATTTTGCTGCTGCATTAGTTTGCCTGCATTTATGGCACGGCGTGCAAACTGATTATCTAATGTACCGATGTTGAGATTTAAACTATGCGCGAGAGTAGCTAACTCTGCGAGTTCCTCATCGCTTTCGGACATAATTGGTGCGCAACCCAGTGCAAGCAGTACATTTGCGATAAAGTCCTGAGTAACATAATTACTCAAATTAAGCACCAGTGGCTTAGCTTGTTGTAATTTCTGATGAGTATCATAAAGTTGCGAATAAAGATTATTAGTCATGTCATTAGCCTTTGTAATTAAGTTGTTGATTTAAATCCTGGATATACTGTTTTGGGTCATTGGCTTCATGAATTGCACTGATAACTGCGACACCACTAATCGCGCTAGCGCTAACCTGAGCAATATTACTAAGATTGATTCCACCGATGGCAATAACCGGATGGTAAGACATTTGGCAAAATTTAGCTAATCCATCAAGACCCCAAATATGTTCAATATTGTTCTTACTTTTACTCGGGAATACTGCGCTGGCAGCAACATAGTTAATTGAACGTAACAAATTGGCTTGCTCCAATTGTGTATTATTTTCGATAGAGACGCCAATGATTTTGTCTGCGCCCAAGATGACACGGGCAGCATCAGGATCTCCGTCTTTTTGCCCCAGATGTAGACCATCAGCATTTAGCTCTAGTGCTAGATGAAGGTTATCATTGATAATAAGTGGTACTGAATATGGCATTAGTATTGCTTGTAGTTCACGTCCTAAACTCAGCAAACTACTAAATGACCAGTTTTTTTGTCGTAATTGCAAGTGAGTAATGCCGGATTTTGCACTGAGTTCGATAAATTTTAAATACTCGTCATGCTCACTGTTTGGGCAGGCGGTAAGTAAATGTAATTGACGATGATTAGTTGATGTGCTCATTTTGTTAACTTTCACAAAATAAGCGTAAAGAGGGTAATACTTATAGTAATTGAAATAGTAGTGATTAGCCTCCCTACGCTGGTATTATCCAGAATCAGGTTCAAAGGGTTAAGGATGTTTCCTCTCTCAGCGACTACAGCGTCGCACCCCCGCTAGAAGATGGTATTATAAACCTATTATTGCCAAATAAGCGAAATTTATTGATGTACACCATGTGATTTGAGATACTGGTGAGTAATAAGCGACGAAGCTCAGTACTAAGCAAAGATCTAGTAATATTTAGCCAAAATATCTTAGTA
>CAYIZV010000123.1:0-4197 GCA_964367915.1 uncultured Neisseria sp. | reverse complement strand
GAGCAGCGGACTTTTAATCCGTTGGTCGCGAGTTCGAATCTCGCCCGCTCCACCAATTCTTGATTTCGTCACTCAATTCCCTTACAATACCTGACCTAATTATGATATTATTTGTTCTCTTATTTAACTATTTGGGGATAATTATTATGAACAAAAAATTTCTAAAGTTCTCAATTCTTGCTATCAGCACGACATGTATCAATCTGGCATATGCCGATCAAGTCACAATTCCAATGCATTTAACTAATGAATCACAAACATTAGTTGGAACAATAACAGCCACAGATACTCCATATGGTTTATTATTAACACCTAATTTAAGCAAACTAATCCCAGATTTAACATCAGGAGTTCATGGGTTCCATGTGCATACTAATCCAAGTTGCGCTAAAAATGGTATGGCAGCAGGCTCTCATCTAGATCCACAAAAAACTGAACACCATCTAGGTCCATATAATGATAAAGGACACTTGGGTGACTTACCCGCGCTCTATATCAACGCTGATGGTAGTGTAACTACACCGGTACTTGCGCCAAAGCTAAAAGTAAGCGATATTGTAGGACATAGTTTAATGATACATAATGGTGGAGATAATTATTCTGATACACCACAACTTGGAGGCGGCGGTGCTCGCATGGTCTGTGGGGTGATAACAAAAGAAAGCTCAGAAAATACAAAATAATTTTTGCAATGATTAATATCACACTTTATCATATAAATGACAAAAAAGCTACCTTAATTATTTGGTAGCTTTTGTTACTTTATTTACATTTAGACTTTACGATTTGAACCGCTTACCATTTCAAATTTGAACAAGCGACATTCTAGCGCACCATTAAATAATGGAGTCTTACGACTAGGTTTTAAACGCATTAATTTTGGCATACGTAAATCTGCAGTGAGGAAGTAGCAATCCCATCCAGCAAATTCTTTTTTAAGCGTGCTACCTAGCAATGGATAAAATTCAGCTAAATGATCTAATTCATCCAGACGCACACCATATGGTGGATTAGTTACCAATACCCCACCCTCGGCTGGCGCAGTTTTTTTAACAAAATCACCATGACTAAACTGAACATAATGATCTAATTTAATTTGCTGAAAGTTCTGCTGTGCAATTTCTACCGCAGTACGATTAATATCGCTGGCAAAGATTTGTAATTTTTGCTCATAGTTAATTGCAGCTTTCGCTTGTGTCTTCATTTCATCGAATTTAGCGCTGTCAAAATCTATGAATTTCTCAAAAGCAAAATTACGATTAAGACCAGGCGCAATGTTTAAACCATAACTAATAGCTTCAACTACTAAAGTCCCACTACCACACATTGGGTCGTAAAAAGGCTTATCTGGCGTCCAGCCACTTAGTTTAATCAGACCAAAAGCCAGATTTTCACGAATCGGAGCTTCTAATTTTAATTTACGATAACCACGCTTAAATAAAGTATCACCAGAAGTATCTAAATAGATAGTTGCCGTGTCTTTGGTTAAAAAAGTATAGATTCGCATATCTGGTTCAGCTTTGTCAACATTTGGTCGAGCGTCAACCTTTTCAACAAAGTAATCACAAATGGCATCTTTTACTTTTAGAGTTACAAAATCTAAGCTCTTTAATGGGCAGGCAATCGCATTGGTAGCAACTTTGATGCTATTACCTATATGAAACCATTTATCCCACTTTATTTTCATCGCTAATGCATAAATATCTTCTTCGAATCGATAGCCACTAAATGCCAAGCGTACCATCACTCGACTTGCCAAACGTGAATGGAGATTAATTCGCATCACGCTCTCTAAATCAGCCTTAAACTCTAAACCGGCATTAACCGCAACAATATCAATCGCACCTAAAGCAGTAATTTCTTCTGCCAACAATTGCTCTAATCCACGTACTGTAGTTACAAAACATGCTAACACTATATTATCCAATTCAAAACAAATAATTAGGCGGATTGTAGCACAATAAGCCCACTTTTTTTGACAAATATCTGAAAAAATTTTGCGCAAAGCCTATTATTTAGAGCTATAATAGCCCTATAAGTTAACAACAATGTTGACTTAACCGTTTTTTTATCTGTTTTGTGTATCAAAGACGAAAGGAACGTCCATGAAAAACTTATCAATTTTATGCAAAGATTTTGACTTAACTGACGCAATCAAACTTTATGCCACAGAAAAATTATCAGCACTAAATAAGTACTTTCCAAATAATGGAGCAGAAGCAAGTTTTAACTTACGCTTAGGTAAAGTTACGCAAAGCCAGCATAGCGGCAAGATATATTATGCAGAAGTAAGTATTAAATCACCAGAGAAGAACTTTGGAGCATTGGTTGAATCTGACGATATTTACTCGGCATTAGATATGCTAAAAGACGACTTAGCGCATAATATTGCTCATTATAAAGATAAAGAGCATAGCAAAAACATTCGCAGTGCACGTAAATTTAAAGAGGAACTCCACACAACAGCAGAATAGATTTATCGTATTAAGTAAAAAAACTCAGATTTTTAATGGTCTGAGTTTTTTTATTATACTTAGAAGTAGCTATAATGTACCATTAGTAACGTAATTGGCAATGGTCCATTATTGCATGGCGTAATTGGATCCGTATTATTGATGATTGCAGCAGACGCTCAATCATATTATGCGACACATTAGTTTATCATGATTTCTATGCTTATCTCTGATGCTATTAAACGGGACCGAGGACACTTATTCAAGCATTTTCCAAGTAGCCAAGCCTCTAAAATAAAAATGGATATAATAATATTGAAATATATAAATTTATATTATTCTCATGTATTTTATTAATTAATTGCATGGAGCTTATCACGCTAAATTAACTGATAACATAACCACTAGGGAGCGGCCAAATAGTCAGACTTTGGAATTAACTAGTATACCATCAGTTGGTATTTAGTAGAACTGGTGCTAGCGATAGCACTTACCAGATATTAAGGATCTATTACAGATAATACAGTTACTCTGTGCTATACTAAGAAAGGTACTAATTCCATAAGTATGTCACAAGTTTTGTGTTAATCTAATTTCTACTTCATTTAAAGATCAGATTTTTCCAAATTTGATTAACATTTGTTGATTGCTGAGCCACATACGTACCATATGTACAATACATGACTTGTACCTGACATCTAGATATACTACTGGAGGCAATTTGGCATCAGGAAAGCCAGTCAAACCGTCACAACAGGCAATGAAGACATCTTTAACACTATGATTGTTTAATTCAGTTAGAACACTCAGCCAGAATTTAGCACCTTCATTTTGAGATATCCACATACCAAGTAATTCTTTATTGCCATCAGTGCCAATCCCAAGCACTAAATAAACTGACTTCTTTTTTGCAACGATAAGCAAAGCGCAGCAATGTTTAGTTATTATCGTGCGGGACTGCTTACCAATTTGCTAAACCCTAAACTATATACTATGGCTGCAGCAATCTTGACCTATACAGAACAGCAGCATCCTTCAATCGCAACCAATATTAGCATTATCATTGGCCAAGCAGTAGTTGCATTATTTTGGTTTGTTTGCGTTAGTATTGTTTTTAGCCATTCACGAGTACAAGATGCTTATCTTAAACGAGAACGAGCAATTAATATTTTAGTTGGTTTTATTTTTATCGTAATTGGTAGCAGAATTATGTTTGGTTAGATATTTTAATCCTCAATTTATTATAATCACCCATAGCCATAAGCACTAGCTGTATCAATGTTTAATTTTTTTGTTATAAAAATAACTAAAGCATTAATCAGAATCACCTTTTTAATGAATATGCTTTTTAAATCCCATCATCTGTAAAGTAGTAACATTGCAGTCAAAATACATCTAGCTCCAATAGAGCAGTAAGCCGCAATCCATCCATTGTGATTTATACCTTAATTAATCCCTGATACGATAATAAAAACATATAGCATACACAAAAATGTATGACAGCATATAACTTATAGAGAGGAAGGAAGAAATAGAGCAGAATGAAGCTCCATATAAGCTGCGGAGTAAAAGCCCCTTGGCATATGGAGGGAGATATGATGGTTTGAATTAGTTTGTAGTATTCTGTATTTAGTTAGTCTTCATATATATAATAATTATAATATGCTAGACATGTAAAAAGCCCAGAGATAATCTGGGCTTTGTATCGGGAGCCTGGCAATGTCCTACTTTCGCATGGGCGAAC
>CAYIZV010000122.1:0-4208 GCA_964367915.1 uncultured Neisseria sp. | reverse complement strand
TAATAAATATCGATAGATTTTATGGCCATATATTGACTATGATAACGAACGTTATGCTAGTTGATAATTGCTTGTGAAAACATCCGTGATATAATCCACATATTATAGCTAACAAACCATACAAAGTACCTATATTTCGACATGGAGCAGTTTACCGCATGAAAACCATAGCTTATTTGCGTATTTCCACCGGCGGGCAGGAACTTAATAATCAACGGCTGGCAATTTTAGATTATGCTCATCGGAACCAATTGCAGGTAGATAAATTCTTAGAAACACAAGCGTCATCACGAAAAACTATCAAAGAGCGTGGCATTGATGGCCTTTTTAGTGGAGTGGAACCAGGAGATCTGATCCTGATTAGTGAATTGTCTAGGCTCGGTAGAAGTGTTGGGCAAATTATTCAACTTGTTGATGAGATAATCAAGCGCCAAGTTAGATTGATAGCAATCAAGGAAAATATTCAACTTGATGGCAAGCAAGACATCCAAAGTAAGATGATGGTTACAATGTTTGGCCTATTTGCTGAAATTGAGCGAGATTTAATTTCTGAGCGAACAAAAGAGGGATTAATTGCAGCTCGAGCAAAAGGTAAAGTATTGGGCCGGCCAAAAGGCAATGGTAAGTCAAGGCTGGATGGTAAAGAAACTGAAATCACTATGCTCATGGGAAAAAAGGTGCCAAAAGCCTCTATTGCCAAAATCATGGGGGTATCGCGCGCTACACTGCTTAACTTCATTTGCACAAGGGAATTGGGTTAGAGACTGTTAGAAGATCGCTGGATGACCCCTAAACCCCGCGGAACTTTAGGGGAGAATGTTGATTAGCACCCAATTCACCATGTTGTTTCAAAATAGTTATGATTTCTTGCTGTCGTAGATTTATAGCTTGGTTATGATGGTTAAAATTAGCACCAATAAGTTGCTTGGATGGCAAAATAAGTGCCGTTCCTATTTTATCTAATTCATAAAACGGCGTAGGATGACCAGCTTCTTTGCATTTCTCAATTATCATTTGCACCCCACGTCCCCAGGATTCAAAAATTTTATGATAATACGGGTCCAGTGGAAGAACCCCCAAAAGTGTTAATTTGGGGGTTAGTCGGAACTAACGAAACCTCTGATTTTTAGCTAAATCAGGTTAAAATCCCTTATTGTTTATACGATTCTCTGCGCTAATAAATTTCCAAATAACCCCTGTAATGGCCTGCCAAATTCATCCAGTTTATGAAGTAATCCTGTAGACTCTTTATATTCAAGAATTGACCAACCACTGTCCTGATATAAATGATAGAGCTCTTCTTTTTCTGGTAAAAAACTGAATGAAGCCGGTAAAGAGTAAAGTTCTGATTTAATTGGAAATACCATATAGTGAAATCCTTTTTTCATTGTCGCTTGCTGTAACTCATTTAACAAAGAGTGGATACATTCGGTTTTTAAGAATTGTAAACTCACTGTAGAAAATACAAAATTATATTGTTCCTTTTTAAGGTTTAACGGTTGGTTTAAATCATGAATTACAGTTTGTACATGAGTCAAATTTTCTTTTTTCGAGATTTCTGAAATTTGCTCAATTGCTGATTCATTTACATCAATTCCCGTTATTGAATGGCCAGCTGAGGCAAAATATAAAAGATTTCTTCCTGAACCACACCCAACGTCTAAAGCAATTAGTTGATGATTGTGCAGATAAGTATTATAAATATACTGTAGGTCACTATGAACGGCGTTTAAGCCGTATTTTTTATTAAAATAATGATTAGGTTTACAATAAAACTTAAGCGAAGCTTTAAATTCTTCACTAATCGGCATGATTTTATGCCATGCAGCAGGTGGAATAAGTAGTTGAGGATTGTTTTTATTAAGCCTGGTTCGAGAAAGTTCCTGCCCAGCTCCATTTAGGAAAATAAAATCAACCTCCCCACTTTCAATGTACAGATTCCCCCAAGTTCCCTCTTTTGTACTATGTTTTTCAAGAAAGAAATTAAGTTTTTTATTACTTCCTATAGTGGTTTGCTTGTAGCAAACCAAATCACCATGTTCTGTTAACATATGTCATCCTAACTAATTTATTATTATTTAATATTGGATTATTCGTATGACGCTCTAGCCACTGCCTTATAAGCGTTTTAACATCCTCATCTTCGTACCTTACACTTAACTTAATATTAATCACACAACACGCTGATTAATATTGAATTAACCCCAAATAAATCTTGCAAAAATCTGCACATTGTACATTTTGTTGCAGATTGCTGGCGGTATTTGCTATCATCGCTTTTTTGACTAAACACCATGAATACCAATACCACCAACAAACTCTATAACCTGATTAACAAGTTCTTTAAAAAACCAACCCCGACTTAAAGAAACCTCGCTCTGAAAACATTCAGCGGGTGAATAATGCTGTGCTTGGACTCATCCAAAATGCCTGTGTCAAGCTGTCAGATCTCTCTGCTTCTAGCTCAAATCATCCTACCGTAAACTTATCATCTCTTGAGCAAAATGCGAGACGGATGTTGGATAACATGGAGTCCAATATTCCGCTAGAGGAATATGCCAAAACACTAGTCTTTGACATCCTTAAGCTTGAGCGCCTCGAAATTCCATTAGATCGTACCAATTGGGAACGCGGAGACACTGATATTAATTACTTTGTTTTGTCCGTGCTTTTTAATGGCATTGCTATTCCGCTTTATTGGCAACTTCTAGATAACAATGGTGGTAGTTCTAATGATGAACAACGTATTGCGATGATTCAATGGGTTATCGATGTCTTTGGTGCGGATATGATAGACATGGTCTACGCAGATCGCGAATTCCCATCACATCAATTCCTTGACTTCCTCATCAATGACAATCGTTATTGCCAGTCTTACCTTGAGCTTCCACTTCTAGATAAGTTTATCAATGCAATTGAACCATATCAAACAAAAGACAACTCACCCTTTTGTGTACCAATCTCAACCCTAAAAGATATCGGCATCACGGAAGATCTAACTATCATTGATACTACCACACAACTATTTCTTGTACAAAAACTACAAACAGAAAAATACTCCATCTATCCACTAATCTTTACCAATCAATACCAGAAACTCAAGCGACAGTTCAGTGCTGAGTTTGCTTGCTTTAAGGTTAGTGTAGCAACACTAACTACAATCTTTAAGGGTTTTATCCACAAACCAGCAATTAATTTCGTTGCTAGGTGTAAATCTTCTACTGTAGTGTCTGATGGCAATAAAACACTTAGCCTAGCTGAGTTGTATCATGACTTACATCGCAAGCAGACCAAGACAGATATTGCAACAACCATTCGTCGCGCTTTTAGCAATAGACTTTACATATCAGCAAGATTAAACCTTAAAAATGAGTTTGGATTTCTGGTTTCAAATATCAGGCTAGTAGATCCTTTTGCAACTTACAAGAAGCGTTGGAACATTGAGCTTATGTTCGGCAAATTTAAAACTCTGGGTTTTAACCTTGAGTCAACCCACATCACTAATCCAGCCCGATTGTCCGCAATTATGTTACTAATCGGTATTGCATACACTTGTTGTTGCATGATTGGCGAGTTCTTCAATAGTCACATTAAGCCCATTAAGACTAAGTCCTTAATCAGCAATGATGGAACTACCAAAGAGCAACGGCTTCAATACAGTAAATTCAAAGTCGGTTTTGACTTGTTAAAGAACTTTATTAATAATCGGTTATTCGCTGGAGCAACTGCTGCGCACTTGCTCCACAAAATACTCGACTATGATCCAAATAATCCACCAAACATCAATACAAGGTCTAAAATATTCAAATTAATTCAGACGTTTTAATTAAGTGTAAGGTACGAAGCATAACGATGTATCCTTGAATTGGTTTGTTTATGTAAACTGGCTATATTAGTACATTATTGTACCACCAAGCTTGTTCGATTAGGTGGTTTGTTTTACTGCACGCAAAGCAAACCAAATTAGTTGTTCAGCATTGAAATAGCGCTGAAAAATGCTGAAAATCGATTGCAAACTGGGGTTCCATGCGTAAACCGCAGATTTTTTTGAATTTGGCAGCTAACACTTGGTATTATTAGCTTATTGATAGTTCAATATACTTATACAATGTTGGTTTTGATATTCCCATCATCTCACAAATATTATCTACTGGGGGTTGTAAGCGCAAACCGCAGAAATTTCCGCGGTGGTCATTATTCAATTAACA
>CAYIZV010000121.1:0-4315 GCA_964367915.1 uncultured Neisseria sp. | reverse complement strand
GAATTGATATTGAAATTGTAAATTTTGCCAAAGAATATAAGGAACGAGTGTTTAGTTATTTTCTACGCGAATATCAAGCAGGCAGAACCCCGAATCCAGATGTATTATGTAATTCAGAAATTAAATTTAAAGCCTTTTTGGAGCATGCTATCAACTTAGGTGCTGAGTTTGTGGCAACTGGACATTATGTATCAAAATGCATGACTGATTTTGGTGAAGTTTTAGTTCGCGCTGCCGACAATAATAAAGATCAAAGTTATTTTCTGTATCGCCTAAATCAACATCAAATTTCGCATTCACTATTCCCACTCGGACAAATTATTAAGCCAGAAGTACGTAAGATTGCAGAAAAATTAAACTTACCCAATGCGAACAAAAAAGACAGCACTGGGATTTGTTTTATTGGTGAACGCCCTTTTCGTGAGTTCTTACAAAAGTATATGCCAACTAAGACTGGAAAAATGGTCACACCTAGTGGTAAAATACTTGGTGAACATCAAGGCTTAATGTTTTATACCATCGGTCAACGCAAGGGACTCGGAATTGGTGGTGATGGTGAGCCTTGGTTTGTTGCTGCTAAAAATTTAGCAACTAACGAACTAATTGTGGTTCAAGGGCATCAGCATCCATTATTATTGAAACGTACTTTACGAGCGGAACAATTAAGTTTTGGACAAAATACTCTTCCCAAAGAGGGACGCTATAGTGCAAAAACACGTTATCGCATGCAAGACGCAAACTGTGAGTTAGTTTATGTGAATGAGCAAACCATTGAATTACGCTTTGATGAAGCACAGTGGGCAATTACCCCAGGACAGTCAGTAGTAATTTATGATCACGAATTGTGCCTTGGTGGCGGAATAATCAATTAATCAAAAACCAACAATCCTTAACCTTATTAACTCCAAATATACTTTTCAAAGGGATAATCATGGCGAACAAAGCTTATAAATCAGAAGCAATGGATTTTATTAAAACCTTGCTCGAAAAACCAGGCAATCATGAACAACAAATGAAACTGCGGAGTACTTGGTGGGATAAGGGTTTCATTAACCAAGACGAACAACATGTTAATCGCGAATCAAGCATAAAATCACAAGCTTATGTCTATTTTTCATACCCGACTAATAAATAAATGTTAAAAAGTCAATTAACTGACGAATTACATCAGTATTGCTTAACTTATGGTGTTCGCGAACACCCAACTTTAGTTAAATTACGCCAAGAGTCAGAAAAACTAAGTAACCAACAGATGCTAATTAGTCCAGATCAAGGAGCGCTAATGGCTATACTTGCGCAACTAATGAATGCACAGAGTTACCTCGAAATTGGCACATTTACTGGTTATAGCACACTATGGATGGCACTAGCCATGCCTGCCGATGCACAAATTACAACAATAGATCTTAGCGCAAGACATCTAGATCTAGCACAGACTTATTGGCAAGAAGCGCAAGTCGCAACGAAAATAACACCATTAATCGCACCAGCCGAACAAAGTCTCCAACAACTGTGTTGTGAAAAGAGTAACTATTTTGATATAGCCTTAATTGATGCAAATAAATCGCAATATATTGAATATTATGAATTATGTTTAAATCTAGTCCGCCCAGGTGGTTTAATCATAATTGATAATGTATTGATGTATGCACAAGTACTTGAGGACAATCCGCGTAAAAACTACGTAAAAATTTTACAAACTCTTAACCGAATGTTAAAAGATGATTCTAGAATTGATTTATGCCTCCTACCAGTTGGGGATGGCATGACTTTAGCTCGTAAAAGGACAAACAATGAAACGAAGAGTTAGACAAGACAAACTACATAATCAAATGAATGTAGTTCCATATATCGATGTAATGTTGGTGCTCTTAGTAATCTTTATGGTAACTGCACCAATGTTTACACCTGGCGTAATTAACCTACCAAGCGTGGGTAAATCATCACAAGTAACTAAACAACCTTTAGAAATCAACATTGACGCCACTGGTAATTACTCTCTGACACAAAATAATAAGACCACGTCAATTGCAACACTTGATGAATTAGCTAGCCAAGCAGCACAACTCTCAACTGAAGATACTCCTGTGGTTATATCGGCTGATAAAGAGGTTCAATATGACAAAGTAATTACTGTCGTAGATAAGCTGTACAGTTCTGGTATTAAAAAAGTTGCCTTGGTTGTAAAACAAAAAAATGGCTAAACCACAAATTAATAAAAGCACCTTGATTTCACTAGCTATTCATATTGCTATTGGTGGCGCATTAATGCTCTTTAGTAGCACAGATAATATTTTAGTCCCTTCACGCTCGGATGGTGTCGAGGTTAGCTTGGTATCAATGCCAAATCAAACAGTCGAACCATACACACCACCAATTAAAGCTCAAGCTGAACCAATAAAAACCCTTGATACTCCAGCAGATATAAATGTTAAACCAACTACTGCTCCAGCACCAATACCAAAACCTAAGGCTGAAATTCCTAAGCCAATTGAAAAACCAACACCGACACCAGCACCAGTTCAAGCAACTCCGCTACCAGCAAAAACACCAACTAAGGTTAAGCCAATTAATAAAAAATCACAAATTAACGATCTTTTAGGTGATGCGGTTAGCACCAACACAGCCTCAATTCGCAAAGGCAAAGCTCTAGGTGGAAACCCAAATGGTACGAGTGACAGCAATAACTTAATCGGCAACTATGCAGATCAAGTGATTAATGCGGTAAGACCATTTGTTCAAGTCCCAGATGATATTAACCCCAAAGCTGTTGCGACCATCAAGGTTGAACTCTATCCCAATTTAAATGTTAAATCCGTTAAATTAATTAAGTCCAGCGGTAACGCCATGTATGATCAAAATGTCCAAACCGCCATCATGCGGGTTAAGGTATTTCCAGCATTGCCTGATGGAGCAAATTTTGTTGAATACCGTATTTTAAAATTAACTTTCAAACCACAATAACAAGGAGCTTTCCAAGAATGAATAAATCAACTTTCTCAATTCGTAAAAATTTAATTATCTTACTTAGTCTCAGTATCGGCTGTGTCTATGCCGATCAAGATATTGTTATTACAGGTGGCAATAGTGCGGGAAACCCTAAACTTGCTATTGTAAATTTCACTAATGAAGATGGCAGCATTAGCAACGAAATCACCAACGATTTTAAAATCACTGGTGAATTTAACGTGAGTAATTATGTTAGTAGCGACGCGGTTGATAGCACAGCTCAATACACTATTAGTGGTAATGTAAACACTGACCCTGTCAGCGGGCAAATGCAGGTTCAATACCAATTGATTAACAATACCACCAAAGAAGTATTGCTAAATCAAACTGCAGCATTTAACCAAAAATCTCAACGCAAAGCAATTCATACTATTGACAATAACGTTTATCAAAAGTTAACGACAACCCCAGGGGCATTTACTTCTAAAATTGCGCTCTCAGTTCAACAAGGAAGTAAATATTCAGTGGTTATTGCCGATTATGATGGTTATAATCAAAAAACTTTAATTTCAACAACTCATCCTATTTCTTCTTTGGCTTGGGATAAAAGTGGTCAATATTTAAGTTATGTAACTTATGAATCAGGTAAACCTGTTGTTTATGTTCAAAATATTGCACAGGGTTCACGCTATATCGTAGCTAACTTTAATGGCTCCAACTCATCACCTAATTTCACACCTAATTCACAACAACTCACCGTAACTTTAAGTAAAGATTATGGTTCACATATTTATCTAATTAATAATCAACGCTATTCACCATCTAGCGCCGCAAGACCACTCATTAACTTTGGCACTATTGACACTGAAGCAGATATAGGTGGAACTGGCAAAGTTATTTTTACCTCAGATCATGATGGTGGACCACAAATTTTCATGTCTGATCTAAATGGCTCGACTCCGACAAGAGTAACTAAAGGTCTTGGTAACTATAATACAACCGCACGTTTCTCAAATGATGCGAGTAAAATCACCTTTATTAACCGTAATAGCGGAGTACTCCAAGCTTATGTGTTGGATTTAATCACACAATCTGCATATCCAATTAGTTCAAATGCACATCATGATATCGCTCCAAGCTTTGCACCAAATGATAAATTAATTCTCTTTTCAAGCGATAACACGGTGTATATCAGTAATATAACTGGGACAACTCAGACTCAATTAAACAACCTAAACTATACACAAATTATTGATCAACGTTGGGCACGCAATAATTAAATCGTTGAAAAATAACAAATTTTATAGTATAATCTTAACTATATATTTATATGGAGTAATCTTATGTTTAAAAACACACTTTTTGC
>CAYIZV010000120.1:3648-4405 GCA_964367915.1 uncultured Neisseria sp. | reverse complement strand
AAGCGGTAACGCTAGTGCACCAATTATATTGGTAAACGGTATAAACAAGTTGAATAGCAGTACTCCAACACCCACTGAATATGATATTGCAGCTAAAAAAATGGAACAGCAAGCAAAAATTAAACGTTTACAAACATCGTTTGATGCGTTAAATTCAAAATCATCAATGGGCGGTGGTGCTAAAGCTAATGCTTCTCAAGCTGTTGGCGGTGCTGCTCTTGTCAGTAATAATTCAGCTCAATCTAATGAAAGCGCTGGATCTGGTGGTAAAAATGTGGCGGTGTCGGATGCTGAATTACTAGCGCCAAAATCTCCGTATATGTTGCAAGCAACATCAATCATTCCAGCGGTAATGATTAGTGGGATTAATTCAGAACTTAGCGGCACGATTAGTGCCCAAGTTCGCGAAAATGTCTATGATTCAATCAGCGGACAATATTTATTGATCCCTCAAGGTTCTCGTTTAGTTGGTACATTTAATAACGGTGTCGCTTATGGTGATAATCGCCTTGCAGTTGCTTGGCAACGGGTTATCTACCCAAATGGTTATTCAATGGATTTAAAAGGTATCCAAGGCTCTGATATGAGCGGATTCACTGGCTTTTATGATCAAGTTGATAATCACTATTGGCGTTTGTTTGGTATGAGCTTTGTAATGGGCGTAATTACTGCTGGTATGCAGTATTCACAAAACAATACAAATGCAAACGTTGCTGATGGTGGGATAGGATTTACTAATCCTAATCCTAGCGTTGGT
>CAYIZV010000120.1:0-3638 GCA_964367915.1 uncultured Neisseria sp. | reverse complement strand
AAAAACATTAACACAGCACCAACAATCACTGTGCGCCAAGGTTATAAGTTCACAATTATGCTTACATCTGATATTATCTTAAAACCTTATAAGCAAGGAGTTTAGTCATGAAAAAGCTAATGTTAACTATTTTAATGATTAGTCCATTAGTTGGGTTTTGCGACCCGACTAATGAGGCTCTAATGGCAATTTCTCATGTTGAGGGTGACACAGTTTATACAACATGTATTTTAACACCACCAACAGGCAACCCAATTAAAGAAGCGGCATGTTTACTTTTATATAATAAATATAATGCTTCGTTATTAGCAGTTAATTCAGGACTACCATTAATTCCATCGCTTGATCCATCACCTTATGCTTGGTCACCATATGATATTTGTAGATTTGAACCGGCTCATTTTGTATTTAGTATCGAATATGGTTTTCCAGTCTGCCCCACAATTTAATTAAAGGATTTAATCATGAAAAAATTATTAGTAATTTTAAGCACAATTTCACTTTCAAGTTTCGCAATGGTTCCAATAACAACAAGCCTAGACCCCTCGGCTCTTGAAGCTGCGGCCTTGGCTGCAAGTCAAGCGAGTACCTACATGCAGCAAATTAGCCAAGCTAAAACAGTGCTTGATCAAGTACAAGGATTAAAAGGCTTGCAACAATTACAATCTGCGGGGTCTGGGCTTTGCAATTTGTGCAACAAGAGTGATCAAGAGCAATTAACAGAATATGTTAATAATATCAACGGTGATTTATGCACTCAGTTCAGTAACTCAATGCAAAACCTAGGTGCTGCACAAAAAGGCTTACAAAACATCTCTGGGATCATTGGTGCACTATCTGGCGCTAACCCACAAGCGGCATCATTAAGTTTGGCTCAAAGTAGTGCAACTACCTTGCAAAACTTAAATACAACCATGGCGCAGATGCAAGCCATGCAGGCTCAAATTCAACAAAAACAATTGGCTCAAGAAAAACAAAACCAAACTTACCTCAAGGATTTTGGTACTACTTTTGCACCAGGATTATAGTTATGAAAAAAACTTTCTACCTCTTAATGCTCTTCTTTTTGTATTCCAGTTCTGCGTATGCTGCGGCTTGCGCACTTACGCCTGGTGGTACGTATGACACAATGGTTAATTCATTTGCTACAGCCGCTGCAAGTTGGAATGCTAAATTATTACCTTTAGTCACCAGAATATTCTGGGGAATATTTGCTGCTGAATTTTTATATCAACTAACCTTTAAAAAAATTCTAAGTAATGACTTATCTAAACTATACGTCTTTTTTGTGATTCGGATGTTTACGGCATATGTTTTTGCATATATCTTTTTAGATCTAAGTTTTTATACTGGAATCATTAAGTTTTTCACTAGAGTTGGTATTGAATTAGGTAACCCATCAAGCGTTATAACTGATTCTGGACCTTTAGGTTTAGGGCTTTCTCCATCTGGAGTAATGAGTTATCTTTCTTGTGAATTTAGTGGCATACTTGCTGCGTTATACGCTCTTATGTTGATCCCAACCGCAGGTGATTTTTTTTGTATAGCTGCAATTATTTTAATTCTTTTGATGAATTTAATGGCTGTATTGGTCGCAGTAATGATGCTTGATGCTTACATTGTAATCTTCGGTGGGTTTATTTTAGTTGGGTTTTCTGGGTCATCTTGGACACAATCGTACTGGCAAAAATATCTAAGTTATGCAGTTGGTACTGGAATAAGGTTATTTGTAACATGTCTTATTCTTGGATTAATTATCAGTGGATTTAATTTTATAAATACTCCTTCAGGACTAGACCTAATAAACCCAATTGCTTGGGCGAATTACCTGTTCTCATTATTGGGAATGATAATTCTTTCAGTCTATTTATTATTTACTGTACCATCAAAAGCGGCATCAATGTTAACTGGCTCAATGGGTGGCGGAATGGGTGAATTAGTTGGTGCAGCTTCAATGCTTATGGCTGGTGGTAGTATGGCTAAGTTAGCGGGTGGTGGTGCAAAGGGTGGTGCAAAAGCATTAATGGAAAAACTTGGTGGGCCAGGGAAAAACCCTAGCCCATCGACACTAAAATCTAACACAAAAACAGCAAGCCAATCTGCAAAAAGCGCAACTGCACAAGCTGGAAAAACAGAAGCGATGAGTAAATCTATGGGACAAGGTGAACAACCAACACCTAAACCCAAATTTAATGATTCATTACCAGATAGCGGATCTACTCCAGCACCATCAAGTTCTGCTGGTAGCCCAAGTTCTAGCTCAAGCGGATCTACTACAGCCCCATCAAGTTCTGCTAGTAATCCAAGTTCTAGCTCAAGTGGATCTACTCCAGCACCATCAAGTTCTGCTAGTAGTCCAAGTTCTAGCTCAAGCGGATCTACTCCAGCACCAACAAGTTCTACTGGTAGTCCAAGTTCTAGCTCAAGTGGATCTACTCCAGCGCCAACAAGTTCTGCTAGTAATCCAAGTTCTAGCTCAAGCGGATCTACTCCAGCGCCATCAAGTTCTACTGGTAGCCCAAGTTCTAGCTCAAGCGGATCTACTCCTACGCCATCAAGTTCTGGTGGTAACTCAGGCTCAATAGGTGGTGGTAAAGGAAGTACCACACCGCCACCAAGCACCAAAGCACAGCTAGCTAAACATGGCAAATCATTTGCTGATAGTGTGAATAAAGTTAGTAGCGGACATGCTGGTGCAGCAGATATAAACATTAACCCTCATAAAGAATAAATATAACCAATTATTTACGCTGGCATGTTTTGAAAATCAATTGAATACTTAAAACATGCCAATTAAAACAGGAATGTTATAATATTGCTTTATAACAGTAAAAGGATGTTAAACATATGAAAAAATTACTTGCGATGATCATTATTGCTATAACTTTAGGTGCTTGTTCTAAATCAGCTGGAGATAACTACATTGGCAATTGGAAAATGGACGACAGTGATACGTTAGGAAAAATGCCGTCAGTGGCAGTTCTCTCAATCACTAAATCTGGGTCTATTTACGTTGTTAAGGATATAAATAATAAAGAGGCGTCAGGACCTTCAGCTTTCGCTTTAGTATGTAGCGGAGGTGCAACGCTCAAAGATGATACTAAACTTTATTGCCGTCCAGATTTTGCATTTTCTTACGATGAGACGACTCATAAATTACTAACTCCTTTGGGTATTACATTAAGCAAAGTAAATTAGATTAGTAACAAAGTCAAATATAGTTGAATCAACTGAATATAAAACGCTATAGGCAAAATAAAGGTATTCTTATGAAAAAATTTATTGCAATGATTGTTATTACTATAACTTTAGGCGCTTGTTCTAAATCTGCTGGAGACAATTATGTTGGTCAATGGCAGGTGGATGGAAATAGCACACTTGGTCAAAATCTTCAAATCATGAGTAAAAATGCTAATCAACCACTCATATTACCAATTATAACCATTACAAAATCTGGTGATCTTTATTTAGTAAAAGATGGTAATGATAGCATACTTAAAATGGAACGTTTTTGTCCAACTGGTGCAACGCTAAAAGAGACAAAATTAGTTTGTAATCCTGAGTTTGAATTAACATTTGATGCAACAACTGGTAAATTACTAACTCCTACACTAGGAACATTTACAAAAATCAATTAA
>CAYIZV010000119.1:0-4502 GCA_964367915.1 uncultured Neisseria sp. | reverse complement strand
GAATTTCCTACTGCTCCAGTTAAGATAACTCTTGAGTTATTTTTCGTCGCAAAATAATAGGAGCTAAGTATCCATTCGATATTAGCTACATTGCGGATTGGCTGGTCAATATATAGATTGAGTACATCCAATTCTCGATAAATATCTTCGTCAACCTTAGAATAATGCTTGTGATGAATAATGTTGGGATACATATTCAATACTGATTCGACAATTGGCATCTCATGATAGTACCAATTTTTGCGATTGCTCGAACCTTCTAAGCCATTGGGGAGTGCCGTAAATGAATATAATTTTCTATTTTCTTTAGCAAGAATTATCGCAGCTTGTGCACTTACGGATGATGAATCCATTCCGCCACTGATCTGACTACAGTTCTCATTGATATTTCTTAGGCATGAAGTTACTGCTTTACAGAATAATTTTCTAAACTCCTGATAATATCCTTCACGACTCATCTTGGGTAATTTGGATTTTTTTAGTTCCCAATAACAATATTCTTTGCATTCTGTTTGATTGATAATCAAATAATGTCCACCTCTAAGCCTAAAGACTTCTTGATAACTAGTTTCAGTCATGGAAAAAGTATCCAAAGTTATTTCTAAGAAATGGCGTTCATTAATTGTAAGTTGCGAAGATAGCTTTCTAAATGGTGAAAACTCATTGGCGCAAATAAACTGTTTGCCAGTTTCATAGCTATAAAAAAGAGGATTATTACTGAATTGATCAACTGCAGCAAATAATTCATTTTTAATCGGATCATAAATAACAAAAGAAAAATATCCAGATAGGTAGTTTAAACAATCATAACCGTATCTGCGATATGTGCTTAAGATTAGTTTGGCATCCGCAGTTGATTTATTTACGTCAAGCAACTCACATAAATAATCATGATTAGTCAGATAAACATCAGCATTTATCCATAGCTGACTATCTCGATCCTGATAGGGCATTAAGCAATCAGCGCATTGTGGGGTGATAAATCTTTGCGTTGCTGATAACCCAATCTTATCTTCATTAATAATGGCACGATGATCGGGGTGCCAATGTGGAGTGTCAAAGTTGCATTCAGATAGGTTGTTATGATTATTCTGAGGGGCTTCACTTAAATCTAGGTGTGCGATTATTCTATTCATCGTTTATATTTTACTTATGGTTTATGGTGCTGAATTATAACAAAAAGTGATTCATTTAATTTATGATTTTATGCTAAAATGTGCTCCTGTTTAATTTTTTGGAGTGGCTTATATGGAGAATACTAGCAATTTAGCTAAATTAGTGTATCAAAAACCTGAAATCGAACTACTCAATGCTGGTGATGTTACTCATGCTAGTGGAGGTGGAGGGTTTGATTTTAATTCGGAAGCTAGTTAACTTTAGGCTTTGTGTCTTTGGCTTTTATTTAGCACTACCTCTTTTGCCATCAATTTACCTTGTAATGGCTTTACACTTTTTTGTCATATCCTCTTTTAGGACATCGTGATCTATCTCTAATTAAGCATACATTCGCTTTAATCTACTATTCTCTGCCTCAAGCTAGAATGTTGATTATTTGTGGTTCAGTAAACTTTGAGCCCTTCATGTTTAATACTTTTTTGATGTTAGTCGATATTGTAAATCTCTTCACTTATCAAGAGTCCTTTTTTAAGGGTGTTATCTATAACAAAAATTGATAATCTAGAGAATTATTTAGTGCTATAATCGCATGATAGATTAATTTTTAAAAATTATTAGAGGGCAGTATGGTAGATAATATTATTCTCTTTCTCCACCTTTGTGAAACCAAAAATTTTTCTGTATCTGCGTCACTACTAAATTTACAAGCTTCGACGTTTAGTCGACGTATTAAGAGTTTAGAGGATAAACTAGGCAAACAATTGATTGTAAGAACATCCAAAACATTTGAAGTGACAGATTTTGGTAATTATATTTACAATCAATTTAAACATTTGCCAGATTTTGTAGATTATACATTAGAGAGGTATGATCGGGTTGTTAAGACCAATCAGATAAGCGGAGCTATTAGTTTAGCATGTGGTGAACCCGTCGCAGAGAAAATAATTACACCGAGATTGCCAGAGTTTCTTGCCAAATATCCTAATATCAGCCTCAATATAAGTTGTATCAATAACATGAGTAAATGGCCATCTGAAAATATTGACATTGTCTTATCTCCAGCTTACATAAAAGGTAATAATTTGCTAAATCGCTTTGTCAAAACTGAATATATGCAGTTATTTTGTTCTGCTGATTATGCGATTAAAAATGGCACGCCTAAGGAAATTGACGAGCTAAAAGATCATAAAATCATTGGTATGGTAGATGATAAATTTCAGCCGATGGAGTTCGTTAAGGTATCCCATCTTGATTCAAAAAAAGAACATATTTTAGATTTAAGGCATAATTTTCTGAATATAAACAGTGGGATTCAGCAATATAGAATAGGTAATAGCCTAGACTATTTATTTTGTACTTTTAAGTCAATTGTTAATACTGAGCTGAAAAATGGCACTGTCATACCTCTTCTCCCTAATTGGTCATTTTATGAATTAAATTTTCATATCGTGACAAATAAAAAAACATCTTCAGAAGAAGATATTGTTATTGATTTTCTTTATCATTGCTTTAGACTAAGCTCCTAATGTGTGGAGAAAAGTAGGTAGCTAGGAGCAAAAAGATCTACAGACGATAAGTGGTTTATTTTATATATTGCCTGTAGATTTTGAGGATTTAGCCTGTTGTTATCTTGTCATTGTAATACATTTTATCCCTAACGTTACAAACCTGTTATTTGAAAAAATAGCTAGTATCACGGATGAGCTGATACTAGCCAAAAGGTTAGATCGTTGTTATTAAAGCTATCTGGATGAAGTATTTATTAAGCCTACCTAGCTAAGTATTTGTTAATTAGCTAGGTAGGCTTATGAGGGCCAGATGTTACAGATTATTTTGTTATTAGAATTTAGTCATATCAGTACAGCGTCTAGCACCCCAAGTATCACAAACTACCCCACGGCTGTAACCATCACTAAACATTACCTGTAGATCACTACGTCCGTTATCTTGTAAGAAGAAATCAGTACCATAAAGAACAAATTCAATACCATTTCCCCATTGAGCTCTAGTTTCAAAGGTCGAATTATTATTGCTACCATTGCCATAACCTACAAAGTTAAAATCATCCTGAAACATTACATAATATGTTGATAGAGCATTAACCTGTAAGTACTTTGTACCATTTGGTAAGTAAGTTGTAAGTTGCTTGGTAGCAGGGTCTATCGCTATTTTTGAACCTCTTGACTGATACATTTTTACATTATTTGTATCTGAGGTATAAGGTAAGTAAAATCTACTTTTTCTAAACTGGACTATATTTGGATTAGCGATTAGCGTATAGTCTCTTTTACTACCATCTATAGCTACGACGGTGATTATGAATGGCTTGATGACACCAGTTGATGGGTTACCATAGCGTGCCAGATAGTCGTTCTTAGTAATTCCACTGATTTGCTCTACACCATCTATCAGTACTTTACCACCAGTAAAGCTGAACGTAGCGGCTTCGCCTTGTTCTGTTAGCCATGTTTCATAAGGTAGATTAAGTGTAATCGTATTTGCCGTATTATCTATAGTCGAGCTACCGCCATAAACAGAGAATGAAGTCAAGACTTTTTCATTGTCGCTTCCATTAAATCTAGTTACACCAGTACAACGTCTAGCACCCCATGTATCACAAACTACTCCGCGACTATAACCATCACTAAACATTGCCTGTATATCACTCCGTCCATTATCCTGTAAGAAGAAATCAGGACCATAAAGAACAAATTCAATACCAGCACCCCATTGAGCTTTAGTATCGAAGGTCGAATTATTATTGCTACCATTACCATAACCTACAAGATTATTGTCATCCTGAAACATCACATAATATGCTGATAGTGCGTTAACCTCCAAGAATTTTGTACCATCTGGTAAGTAAGTTGTAAGTTTTTTGGTAACAGGGTCTATCGCTATTTTGTAACCTCTTGATTGATAAAATTTCACGTTATTAGAGTCTGAGGTGTACGGTAAATAAAATGCATTTTTTCTAAATTGTACTAAATTTGGATTAGCAATTAGTGTATAGTCTCTTTTACTACCATCTTTAGCTACCACAGAGATTATGAATGGCTTGGTATAACCAGTTGATGGATTACCATAGCGTGCCAGATAGTCATTCTTAGTAACACCACTGATCTGCTCGACACCATTTATCAGTATTTTATTACCTGTTGAGCTAAAGGTAGCTGCCGCTCCAGCAGAATCAGGTAGCCATGTATCATAAGGTAGATTAAGACTAATAGTATTTGAGTTATTGTCTATATTTGAACTACCGCCATAAACAGCAAATGAAGTCAAGGTTTTTTTATCATCAGTTAAATTACCCGTGATCGGACGTAAAACTGAGTTATAGGTAGTACTACCATTATTAACTGTAGCTACCACATTTATAGAGCTAG
>CAYIZV010000118.1:3507-4524 GCA_964367915.1 uncultured Neisseria sp. | reverse complement strand
TAATTTTACACTATTTACCTTGGTATTACGGCAAATAATGTCTTAATCAAGGTATCTTATGTTAAAATAACGAGATATATTGAACTAAGCAAATAGCGGCGGGAGAGCATAAGATGATAGACAAAGATGGATACCGCCCCAACGTTGGGATAGTCCTAATCAACAAAGATGATTTGGTTTTTTGGGGTCGGCGAAAGGGAGAATATTCATGGCAATTTCCACAAGGCGGGCTTGCTGAAAATGAAACATTAGACGAGTGTATGTATCGTGAATTAAATGAAGAGCTGGGCTTACTACCTGAGCATGTGAGAATTGTTGCCAAAACTGAAGATTGGCTATACTATAATGTTCCAGGCAATTGGGCAAAACAAAACTCAAACTATCGTGGACAAAAACAAATTTGGTACTTGCTACAATTTGTAGGTTATGATCACCACATCAATGTGCGTAGCTTTGTGGAACAAGAATTTGATGCTTGGCGCTGGATTTCCTATTGGGAGCCAATTGACATGGTCGTAAAATTCAAGCAGGATGTGTACCAAAAAGCACTAAATTATCTAGCAAATTATATCGGAAAATAAACCTATGAATAGTGTATTTTTAGCAACACTTACGCAACAACAAAGTAGTTATACGCCAATCTGGTTAATGCGCCAAGCTGGACGTTATCTACCTGAATACCGTAAAACTCGTGAAAAAGCAGGTAGCTTTCTAGCTTTGTGTAAAAACCCAGATTTGGCAACTGAAGTTACTTTGCAGCCATTGCGACGTTTTGCACTGGATGCTTCAATTATGTTTAGCGACATTCTAGTTGTGCCAGAAGCTATGGGTCTGCAACTTTATTTTAGCGAGGGTGAAGGTCCTAAATTTGCTAACCCAATTCAATCAACGCTGGATGTGGATGCACTCAAAGTAATCAATCCTGAAATTGATTTGGCATACGTAATGCAGACGATCAAAAACCTTAAGCAAGAACTACCCAAAGATACACCATTGATCGGCTTTAGCGGCTCACCA
>CAYIZV010000118.1:0-3497 GCA_964367915.1 uncultured Neisseria sp. | reverse complement strand
TGATCGAAGGTGGCAGCAGCAAAAATTACGAAAAAATTAAATCTTGGGTTTATGCGCACCCGGAACAATTGCATACTTTACTTGATAAAGTAAGTATAGCTGTGGCAGATTATCTGATTGCTCAAATCCATGCTGGTGTCGATACAATTATGTTGTTTGATAGCTGGGGTGGCGTACTTAGCGAGTCGGCATTTAGTGAGTTTTCACATAAGTATCTGGCTAAGGTATTGACTCGAATTAATTTGGCATTACCTCAACATCAAGTCCCAAGCATTGTCTTTACTAAAGGTGGTGGTGTATGGTTAGAGCATTTAAACCAACTTGAATGTGAAGCTCTAGGTATTGATTGGACAATTAATATTGCCAAGGCTCGCGAACAAACAGGTAAAATTATCCAAGGAAATCTTGACCCAGTGATTCTATCCGTTGCTGATCATGCAACTATCAAACAACAAGTTACGCAGATATTACAAACATACAAAAAAGCAAACAATGGTAATGCTGATGGGCATATATTTAATCTTGGGCATGGGATCTTACCCACTGCAAAACCAGATAATGTAGCATATCTAGTTGACATTGTTCATGAATTAAGTAAGAGATAATTGTGAGTAAAATTTATAAGTTGACTCTCAGCACAGGATTATTACTAATCTCATCTCTGGTCGTCGCAGTCCCAAGTATAGGCATTCCTAACATAAGTAATGACAACAGCAGTAATTTGCCAAGTTTCATGCAAAAAGATGCGAGTGATAATGTGGACAGTACCACCAATACTTTAGTTCAACAGCAAATTAATAATTTCTCTGCACAGATTCGTGGCGATATTATCCAGAACAAACAATTTAGAGTTGTTGATGTTGACACTGGCGTTACTCAAAAATATGCCAGTCTCAATGAATCATCACCTGAAAATAATTTGAAACAAAATGAATCTCAGAATATTAATCTTACAAATGCAGAGTCTGCAGCATTGGTAAACAATGGTAAACCAGTAGAGTCAGCGACGGCAACTTCCATAGCGCCGGCAGTAAGTCAAATGCCGGATTATTTATTGGTCGGGAACTTAGCTGCAATCAATGCGGGGGAAGAAGTTAACCAAATTATCGGCACCAATAAATACTCTAATATTTATAGCATTGATATTGCAGTAGATTATAAATTAATTCGGACGCAAGATCGTACCATTGTGGCATCTTTTACTGCCGCTGGACATTCTGGTGACGTGAAATTAGTAAGCTCACAAACCCAAAAAGTAATGCACAATATGCCCCTTTTGGTGAAACAACTTGGAGCTAACTTAGCTACGGATGTAAGCAGTATGTTAAGTGAGCAAATTGGCAATGGTAAGCTTTATCTAAATAATCAGGAGTCAGCACCTAAAGTAACTGATTTCAAAACCTACGCTGATTGATGGAACTGAATTTCTTATCTGGGAGCTGGAAGTCAATTGCCCCACAATGGCAAGACTTTTTAAAACGATCTTCACAACATGCGCTAAGTGCAATTGATTGCGAATTAACTGAACTAGCTCAAAAACATATCATCTATCCTCCAGCAATAGAAACTTTGCGAGCACTGTTCAACCCACCATCAGCAATTAAAGTGGTTATTCTCGGACAGGATCCCTATCATGGGGATGGTGAAGCTAATGGCTTGGCTTTTGCAGTTAATCCCGGAATAAAGATACCACCATCGCTAAGAAATATCTTTAAAGAACTAGTTAATGAATATAACCCTCCACTATTTGTACCAGCTGCTAGATTGCTTAACTCTTGGGAACATCAAGGAGTGCTATTACTCAATGCAAGTTTGAGTGTAATCAAAGATCAGGCAAACTCATTAGCTAAAATTGGCTGGCATACCATAACTGATCGAATTATCCAGCATATTAGTGATAACAATGAGCATTGTGTATTCCTGCTATGGGGTAATTTTGCACGCGGGAAAAAAGAACTGATAGACACCAATAAACACCTAGTTTTAGAAGCAGCACACCCATCACCACTATCAGCGAGCAGAGGTTTTTTTGGCTGTAATCATTTTAAACTTGCCAATCAATATTTGACCAGCCATCAGATTAAAGAAATAAATTGGTTGGAATAGTCAATACTCAAAAAGGAATGCCGCATGTATCTTCCACCTTCATTTACAGAATCTGATCCTGATAAACTATATCAGTTCATACTAGATCATTCATTTGCAACAGTGATTATTAATAACCAAGATGAATTAGAAATTGCGCATTTACCGTTAAGTTTAAACGCAGCTAAAAATAAGCTATTTGGGCATATTGCCAAACCAAATCCACTTACTAAGTTACTGCAACTCAATCAAAAAGTGAAAGTAATTTTTCATGGTCCGCATGGTTACATTTCACCAACATTCTATCCCGAGCCAACAGATCAGGTATCGACGTGGAATTATGCAGTAGTTCATGTAGATGGTATCATTAACCAACTTGATCCAAATTTACTCAGTTCGAAATTAGACGAGCTTCAATTACAACAGGATACAGAATATACCATTGATTGGAGTAACCCGCATATTAGTAGAAAATTAGGTGGAATTATTGGATTTGAGATCACTATCAGTAAGATTATCGGTAAATTTAAGCTTAGTCAAAACCGAACAAAAGATGAACAAGATAGCATAATCCACCATCTGAAGCAAAGTAAAAGTGCTAACTCACTTGAGCTAGCATCTTACATGCAAGAAATATTAAAGTGATTTAACGTACAAAAAGCGCAATTGACTCAACATGTGAGGTATGTGGAAACATATTCATAACGCCAGCTTTAAGCAGACGATAACCATGTGTATCAACCAATATACCAGCATCACGAGCAAGTGTAGCAGGATTACATGAAACATATACAATCAGTTGTGGCGCAGTTTCAGGAGTAATTGATTTAACTAACTCAAAAGCTCCATCGCGTGGTGGATCAATCAACCATTTATCAAATGTACCTAATTTTGCCAGCCATTCACTATCAATCTTAAATAAATTTGCCACCTGATAGCTAACTTTATCACCTAAACCGTTGTATTCTGCATTTTGTTTAGCTCGTTTTACTAATGGATCAGCACCTTCAATCCCCACCACTTGACGCGCAGAACGGGCGATTGGTAAAGTGAAATTGCCTATTCCACAAAAGAAATCTGCGATAATCTCATTTGGCTGAGGATCAAGTAAACTCATCGCCAAATTCACCATTGATTGGTTAATATATGGATTTACCTGAGTAAACTCAGATGGATAATATGGCATATCAATCTTGAAATCAGCTAATTCATAATTAAGTTTGGGTGCTTCAGCTGGATAGAATGGATAACAGGTATCTGGTCCTTTAGGCTGTAACCAAAATTGCAAAGGCGTGTTTTCATTGCTGTTGTTATCAATAAATTCACGAACTAAAAACTCGTCCTGACTAGTTAGATTCTCCATATTACGCATAACCAATGCTGTTACGTGATTACCAACCGCAACTTCAATT
>CAYIZV010000117.1:0-4550 GCA_964367915.1 uncultured Neisseria sp. | reverse complement strand
TTTTGTACCTTATACATTTCTTTCATCATGTAATAATTAATATAAATTGGTGCAATTAGATTAGTTGGTAAATTTCTTGTAAATTGAGCTGATTAAATGCTTCTTTGTTGATATTTAATTGTTTTGCCTGTAATTTTTGCACTATTCCTAAAGTGGAGTGATTTTTGCATATATGCTGTTAATCTGAATTAATTGAACTGTTAGAATTGCGACCTAAGTATAAAATTTGAATCTGTGCTTATTTGTAGAGTTCAGAATAATTAGAACATGAATTGATATAAAAGGAAAAATATGAAGAATCAAAATCATAAAGTCTTAATCACATTATTGTTGTCTGCAGGACTATTGTCTGCATGCAACGGTGGTAGTGCTCAAGCAGGTGGCGGTCAAACTTTGCAGGGAGCTCCAATGCAAAGTACGCAAACAGTAAAGAGTTTATTTGTACAAAATAGTCAATTAACGGCTAAATTAAATGTTCCTAGCAACAACCAATGGTACATTGGTAATGTTACGCTGTCAATTACAAATACAGGCTCCAGTGATTTAGATTTATCTAAAACTACGTTGGGCTTTACGTCTCAAGATATTAAAGGTAAATTGGTAAATGCTGGTAAATTAGATAATTGGTCTGTAGCAGGTCATAATACGGCTTATCATGTTGCTTTTACATCAGGTAATGGTAATGCACAAATTGGTCAAATTACGGCAGATAACGGTAATGCAACAATTAAAGCAGGTGAAACAATTACCTTTACAGGTGGGTTTAACTTAAATGGTAGTGAATTTGATATTCCTACTGCGCAAAATTCTTTGGTTGTTGATGGAACTCCTGAGCCAGCGCCAACTCCAGATCCTAAGCCAACTCCAGATCCAACACCTACGCCAACTCCAGGAGATAATTGTTCTGGAATTCCATCTTGGGAAGCTAAAGATTATCCAGCTGGTAATACACATGTTCAATATAACGGTGTTGAGTATAAAAATAAATGGTGGACAGGTTCTGGCGAAGTTCCAGGCAAGGCGGATGTTTGGGCTTTTGAATTCAAGTGTGACGGAACGCCACCAGCCCCAGTTGTTACTGTCGGTGAGCTAGATGTTGTGGTCGATACCACGAATACCGATTGTAAAGGTAGTTCAGCTTGTCATGGTTTAACGGCACATGTAAAAGATGCTAATGGTAATGATGCAGGTACATTTGTGGTGCCAGATAGCGCATTAGGTGGTGTATACACACAAGCAATTGAAAGCTTACAAGCTGGTGTAGTTTATTCAGTTACAACCGATTCAATTACCGATACCACTGTTGCGTACACTCCAATCACGGCAAAAGCAACGGTAGTAAAAGATAGTAAAGTATCAGTTAGTGCAAAATATAGTAAAAATGCACCGGCCGCTAAAGTTGGTAAAGCAACGGTGTCTTTGGCAAATGTTGTGCCAAATTATACTGGTGATTTAACGGTTCAAATTGTAAATAATGATGCTAGCGGTGCGGTTGTTGGAACGTATACACTTAAGCAAGGAACTTCATTCACAACAGAAAATTTACCAGTTTCAGATGCCGGGCATTCATATAGTGTGAAACTACTAAATGGTCTTGCAGATCCTAAAGCAGGATTATTTTATGTTGAAAGTGGTTCTGCGGTAGTTGCAATTAATGATGGTCAGACAACTTCATTTGCTATTCCAATGATTAAGTCTAGCAAAACATTAAGAAAAGTAGCTGTAGATGTGTCTGGTCTGGAAGGAGCTGACGTAGCCAATGTTAGCTTTGAAGATGCTGGACATACTTATGTTTATGTAAATGACTTAGCTAAAGCGAATGGTAAATTTACGTATTACACAGAAGATCAATCTAACTTCGGTATTCATGTAACCGCGAGTGGAACTAACGCATATACACAGGCAAAATTTGATTTTAGTGGCGTAATTAAAGATGATGCTACGGTATATAGTGCTGCATTTATTAAACAAATTATGCCAGCAAGTACTTATGATTATAAAGTGTGGTTCAAAGATTATACGCAAAAATTTGATCTTTCTGTCAATGGTGTAACGACGGCTAAGACATTGTCATTTGTTTCAAGCAGTAAATTATCTTCTAGTCTATGGGGTAGTTGCTTTGGTCAATCATTAAGCGGTGGACTAGATGTAAAAACAGAGTCAGTGACGGATGGTTACAAAATAACTTTAACTCCAGTATCTGGCGCTTTGAATTTAACTCAAGCATGTACCTTGATGTATGATTTAAATACATCGCAAATTCTTAAAGCTCGTGCGGGTGGTGATGATGGATATGCGCATAATGTTATTATTTCTTCAATGACTATTGATGGTGTAAATACGCCGATTAATTCTACATGTGCTGCAACTGGTTGTAAAGATCCTGGCAATGGTTATGTAAATGCTGGATATTATGCACAATGGGCGGTTTGGGATCGAGAATATAATCCAAATAGCATGCCATTTGCTTCAATCAATGACATAATTTATGCCTTTATTGGATTTGATAAAGATACTGGTAATTTAGCTTCACTAGATGGTAATGCGGATTCATGGAGTATCCCAGTAGTTTCAAAAGCAATATTACAGAATCCATATATGCATGCACATCTGTCATTTGGTGGTTGGACGAATAACCAAGTAAATACTGCACCAATGTTCTTAAAATTATCATCAAGTCAAGCAAGTATGCAAAATTTTGCAACTCAAGCAGTAGCATTGATGAAAAAAACTAAGTTCTCTGGTCTTGATATCGATTGGGAGTGGTGGTCTGAGCCTGAACAAGCTCCAGCAAAACAAATGTTATCATTCTATAAAATATTACGCGCTGAACTAGATAAAGCAGGTGCTGCTGATGGCAAACATTATACACTGACAATTGCGGTAAATGCTGGTGTTGATCGTGTAAATGCAATGCAAGATCCTTCAAATCCAAATTCGGTTGCGGATTATTGGAAGCAAGTAAATACTTTGGTTGATCAAATCAATCTAATGAGTTATGATTATCATGGTGCTTATGATAATTCAAAACCAGCTTATTTCCATGCAAATTATGATTTTGCTAATATTCCTCTGGATAAACAAGCCGATGTTGGTCAAACTAGTGGTTGGTCGATCAAAGCCGTTGTGGCTGCATACCAAGCGAATGGTATCACTGCTAAAAAATTGGTACTAGGTTTACCTGCATATGCACGTACAATGTCAGTGTCAGGTGGTACGAATGGCGGATTGTTGCAGGCGGTGAGTGGTGCAGGGTTTGGTGATTATGAAGCAGGGGTTTTAGATTATAAATGTTTGGTTAATCCTGTAGCGGATAAAGCTAATGGCTGTAAAAATGTCTCAGCTGGACTTTCAGATCTTGTATTTTATAATTCTAAGGCAACTGGAACTGCGTTGAGTGCTTTTAATACTTATGGTCGAGATGCAATGCAACCTTGGGCATATAGTCCATCAACGAACACTTTTGTAACTTTTGATGATACTTGGTCGGTAACGGCTAAGACTAAAGTAGCAAAAGACTCAGGACTTGGCGGAATGATGTTCTGGGAGTTGGATGGTGATTCAAATACACCTCAACTATCATTGATTAAAGCGGTAAAAGATGAGTTAAATCGCTAAAAGTTTCAGTAGATCAATAAAAATATGGCTACATCAAATGTAGCCATAAAAATTTTGGTGTAGCAGAGGTTTAACATAGGGTAATCTATACAAATAGAGCGCCTTGTGAATAAATTTTCAGCAATAAGCGCACATGCATAAAGTTTTTAGTTAAGTTAAAGGCTAGTTTAATTAGTCTTCAACTTATTTTAGTAATGGGAAGATATCTTTTATTTTAATAGGGAATTTAATTAAGTGAAAAAAAGTAATTATTTAATTATATCTGCGATAGGTGTTGCTATCGTTGGTTGTAATGGAGGCAATAGTACGGCTTCTAATTCAAACGCACCTCAAAGTGCGTTACAGAAGCAAGTTTTTGTATCTCAGAGCGATCAAGTCCTAACACCTGTTTCAGCGAGTACAAATTTCTCTTTGGCTGGTGCTAATGCTAATGCTAATGTTAAAGCACAGAAGAGTTCTTTGAACGCTACAAATAGCTGTTTACAGTTAGTTCAACAGGAGCCTAGCGGACAAAATTATTCTACTGCGTTTGGTGGTAGTCAGTATTGGTCAACCGCAAGCATAACTTTTGGTTTACAAAATATTTGTGATACACCTCAAGGTTTTACCGCAAATGTTATTCTGAATAATGCTTTGATTAATGGTAGCGCAATTACTTCAACAAGTTCTAACGTTTCTCAATCTGGTCCTTTGTACATGAGTACTAGTGTAACTGGTGGCAACAGTCCTGTAATTACGATTACTACCCCTAATTATCCCAATTCTGCTAGTTGGGCACAACTAGCACCTGGTGCAATTCAGACTTTTACAGTGCAAACAGCATATTCTAGTTTAATTAATAGTTTGACTGTTTCTAGCGTATCCATAGCTGGTGCTCCAGCACCTACTCCAGTTGTACCTGGTAGTTTGCAGTTAACTGTTGATGCATCACA
>CAYIZV010000116.1:0-4637 GCA_964367915.1 uncultured Neisseria sp. | reverse complement strand
CATTTACCACCGATTTCATATTGGATGGGTAAACAGGCATGACAAATTTATGTCCACCGAAAATTACCGACGTATCACATTCTTTACGGCTAGTAACCTTAGTTTGGCGTGGACGTAAATAAATATCTTGGTAATTATACTCACGAGCAACGATAGTTTTAAACATGGATTTATCCTATAAAATATTTTAACCATTATTTTACCGCAAAGTCGAGCTAAACACTAAATAAACAACCTAAGCTAATTTACGCATCTAGCGCGTTCGGCAGCCAGCCTTTGTTGCAAATAGCTACACAACATACATCCAAAGCTCAATTTATGACTTTTATTATACTAGAACATGACATTATTTATAAATCAATTCGGCAAACAATGCTATAATAACTCATGAATTTAACACTCAAATATGCGTGTGTGCGTTTGTGTGCACATAAATTATAAACCTAGTTATCACTCAAGGGGAATTATCCTATGAAAAAAATCGTAATTAATTTATTAGCTATTGGCTTAATTGGCGCTTCAATTGTCGCTTGTAACTCTGGAAGTTCTAGTTCAGGTCCTGTAGGTCCAACAGCACCATCAGCATCTACAATTTCACCACCAGCTGGCTTTGATATTCCAGCAGGTTCACCATCTGGTGCCGCATTCAATCTTAGTAGTGGTGAAATTGCATTACCTGGTGCATCTGGTTATAGTGTAATCAGTTTGCCATCGGATGTAACTGCTGCACTTGCGACTGCTGGTGTTGCAAATGTAGGGGTAACAGCAAGTGGTGGAAATATTTTATTAAGTATCCCTGGTGCAAACCCTGCTGACACACTAACTTATGTGTTAACTCCTGTAGCTGCTGCGGCTAGTCGTCAAACTCAAGCCACTGCAACAACGGCTGAGTCGTTTACATATCCGACTGCTAATGTAAAAACTAATGTAATTAGTGTACCAGCTACTAGTGTTACACCAGCTGGGTTAGCTTTTGGTTATTCACTACTCGGTGATACAGGCGTCGCTATTATAGCTCCAAATCCAAATCCACCAGCACCAGTTAAAACATCATTAACGACCTGCTCTGGCGCGTCAGGAATTCCTTCAGCAATCAGTGCAGTTAGTACACAAGGTGTAGTGTATCTCGGTCTAGGAACTTCAACTGGATCTGTTTGTGTGCTAAGTGGTGCAAATTTAAGCTTCACTAACCTCTCTGCGCAAGCACCAGCTGGTAAATATACTGCTGGCAATGTAAACGGATTTGGCTTCCCTGCATCATTAAATACTAACAACACTTTAGTTGGTTATTGGAATGTTGGTACTATTGGTACTGCAGTAAATCTTTACCGTGTAACTGGTACATATGTAAATGGAACGCCAACTGGTAATGGCTTCTTAAATACAACTCAAGCTGGTCAACAAACTACAACCAACGGCACAACGGTTGTAACCTTTACAGGTTTCCCAACTAACGCATCAATTTACTCATCGTACACAGATAGCGTTGGAAATCTATGGGTTGGTACAAATGCTGGGGCAGTTTATGTTCTTCGTGTTGGTGCAACTCAGTGGACTAATGTAGCATTAACTGGAGCAACAGGAGCAGTTAATGTTGAAACCAATGGTGCAACTAGTGGCGCAACAGCTACTACATTAATTGGTGGTGCATCACAATCTTTTGCAGTAAACTAATCATTTCACTGTAATAATTATTTAAATAAAATGGACATTAGTAATAATGTCCATTTTTCTTGAGAATGAATCAATAAATGAAAAAAAAATTTATTTATTTGGCTATCATATGTACAGGAATTCAATCCGCACACGCTGCTGAAAATGAATTATTTCAAGGCTTAGATAATCAAATTGGACTTGGTTATAGTTATAACACATTACATGCTTATAATCCTAATTATAACGGTTCAAACGTCGATACCACCAGTAGCAATCTAAACCTACATCTTGAACAACTATTTGATAGCAATGTATGGCTAGCAGTTGATGGAAGCTTTGCATTTAAAGCCAATCAAAACAGCCCGGGTAATGTTGGATTTAGTGATAATACACAAGAATTTGGTTTTCCGGCTAGTATCAGCGCTAAAGGCGGTTATTCATTTAATTGGATCAAAGATAACCAAGGCATACAAGTTGTCCCTTACTTAACTATTGGGCGTATGCTCAATTACAACGGTATGTCAATTGCGCAAAATACGTTCACTCAAAGCTATTTAAATTTATATGGTGGTGGCGCGCGGGTTGAATATGCTTTCGCCAAAGATGCAAGTATTTACTTTGATCAATCGATTGGTTACTTACAAGATCCTAATAGTGCAAGTGCTGGTGAATACAATCAAAGCTCAATGTCATATACCTCATTGCTCGGTATCAAATATAATGTTACTCCATCCTTTCAAATTGGCCTACAAGGCATGTTTAATCAAACCAATTTAATTGACACCTCACTTGGTTATAATCCGATCACTTATTCGTACCAAAATACCGCTCAATCTAGTTTTGGTGGAATGCTAAACTTTGCTTACCTGTATAACAATGATCAACTAATGAGTAATTTAACAGCTGGAGGCTCCAGCAATAGCTCTGCGTTACCAAATTCGCTACTTGCTGCATTCGATAATAGTTATAGTGTTGGTATGGGTTGGGTGAATTCTACAAATAACTACAAAGGTGGCTCAGCGCCAAGCATTGATAGTTCAATGAACTACTTAAACTTTAATGTTGCACATTTATTTGATAATAACGTTTGGGCAAACATCAATGCTCAATTAGTTAATAATATTAGTCAAACTAACATTCCAGCAGGTAGAGTTAATTCTAGCGTACCCACTTATATTGGCTTCCCTGGAAATGTAACTTTTGATGTTGGTTATGGATTTCAAGCTTTTGATAGCGGATTTCAAATCATACCGTACGCGAATGCTGGTGTAATTATGAATATGAATAGTTATAACGTACGGAATAATAGCAGTATCATGAATGCAATTTCACAAGATATGTATCTGCAATATGGTTTTGGTGGAAGAGCTGAATATGCAATTAATAATTTCTGGCAAATCTATGCCGATCAATTAATTGCCGGTATGGATGACCGCTCGTCATTAGGCATTAACGCTTGGCGCTCAACTTCAAGCCTTGGCGTTAAAATCAATCCCGTATCTAAGCTACAATTAGGTCTCAAAGGCTTTTATGATCGCATTACACCGAGTGGTGATGCATTTAATAATGGTACCAACAGCTATGTTCCAGCACAGCAAAACTCACTGGGTATGCAATTAGATATTGGTTTACGCTATTAAGCTGGATCATCAAATATCACCGTAGTTCCAATAAACACCCCGTGCAGAGACGGGGTTTTTGATAAAAATGGCTAACCAAATAAATCTGCATGACTCCCAATTGCAACCAGTGTGATGCTTTCTTTTTCAATTTTGAAGTAAATTAACAAATCATCTGGACGCAAATGTAGCTCTATCATTCCAGAGTAATTACCTGTTAACCTGTGATTACGATATTTCTCAGGTAGTGGTTTTTCATTGGTGAGTAAATCAATAACTATGTCCAATTCTTGTAAAACAACCCTATTATGCTTATACTTTGTCATACCCTTCTTGAACGATGGTTTGTAAAGTAGCTCAAGCACTACATCAATTCCTGAATTTGTTTTTTGAAATCCTCAAGTGAAATTTTTTCAGATGGTTCAGCCATAGCTATATCCACCATATTCGGTTGACTAGTAGATTTCTTCAACATATAGCGCACATAAGAACTAACAGACAAACCTAAGTCATGTGCGCGAGCTTGTAATTCATGCCCTAAAACATCATCAACAGTAATTTGTAATCTCATGATTTTCTCCATTTAACTAAGACTCAATGAGTTATTATCACTCATATTGAGTAAAGTTGCAATTAAAACTTTACAGTATGGTAATAAAGGACAATGTCCAGTAAATCGAAAATACCCCGTGCAGAGACGGGGTTTTTGATAACAAGTTACAAATTTAAATTATAAACGCCATATAATATAACCGCGTGCACGAATCTCATCTTTAGGTAAAATTGATTTTACATCAATAATTACACCACCCGGTTTAACTTTAGCCAATAACTCATCCAAAGATAAATCTTTAAATTCTTGATGCGCTACCGCAACAATCAAGAGTGGAACTTGAGGGATATCGGCAAAATTAGTAAATTCAACCCCATATTCATGTTTGGCATCTGGTGCATCGGCAACTGGATCACAACAATAAACTTGTGCATTATAGTCTTTAAGTTCATTAATAATATCAATTACTTTAGTGTTACGTACATCAGGACAATCTTCTTTAAACGTAAAACCTAGCAAACCAACTTGTAAGTTAGCAAAATCTAAACCATGCTTCAAGACTAACTTAATTCCTTTACGAGCCACATAGCGCCCCATATTATCATTAATCCGACGACCAGCCAAAATCACTTGTGGAATATAACCCAACTGTTCAGCACGATAGGTTAAGTAATATGGATCAACCCCGATACAATGACCACCAACTAAACCTGGACGAAATGGCAAGAAATTCCACTTAGTACCTGCGGCTTGCAAAACTTCTTCGGTATCAATATCCATGCGATCAAAAATTATCGATAATTCATTCA
>CAYIZV010000115.1:0-4736 GCA_964367915.1 uncultured Neisseria sp. | reverse complement strand
TAATTGAATAATGACCACCGCGGAAATTTCTGCGGTTTGCGCTTACAACCCCATTATGATTACTTCTTTAGGGAACTGTTTACCGCTGAAATCCATACTTACCCCTATGATTAAATCTCCAAATAAGACTCGATTTTAACTTAAATGGCAACTAAAATTCAACTTTGCGACAGAACCAAAACAAATGGTTTAAGCGAAGTCATAAAAAATCCAAAGTTGCAAATTATAAATGCGAAGGATATCACAAGCCTAGATAAAAATTCACAAATTTACGAATTGGCCAAAAGTGCAGCTATCATTAATATTAAGGATGGTTTTTGCTCTGGAGTTTTTATTTCTAAGCATGCTTTTTTGACTGCCGCTCATTGCGTTACCGATGTAACAAGGCAGAATAAAATTTTAAATAATGGCGATGATATAATATTAAGACTCTCAAATAATAAATTTGCCCTGAGTAAAATAGAGGCAGTGGCAGTACCAAAAAACTACGCCATTTTTACCGACTATTATGAGAGAAGTTCAGCAGATTTAGCAATCATTATGCTTAAAGATGACGTAACTAAAGATAATAATTTCCACCCAGTTCCTAAAAATTCGATAATTTCAGTACCGACCTTAAGCAAAGAGTATATAACTGAATTTTTGACATTTAAGATGTTTTCTAGTCCCACTAAACAAGGTACCGTTTACTCCATAGGTGGAGGTACGCAAATCAAAGTCGTATACAATAATTACGATGTATATTCATCTGCTGAAAGTTCAAACTTAGGGTTTTATTCACAAAAGGATATGAAGGATAAGAATTCATATAATAATGCTGCCAATTTATATTTTGGAATGGATTACAGTGTACAAGCGGAACCAGATCTTGTAAATGGTGGATCTTATACAAATATAATTTCCGTTATAAACCCTATAACGGAAAAGGGTGACAGTGGCGGCCCTACCTTTGTGTGCAGCCTAGGGAATAATGATTGTTATTTAGTTGGAATTCATGTCGGTTCAGTAACAGGTAATACTAAGTACGCTATCACGACTACACTTGCTAATCCAAATTTCACAGAAATTGCAGCGATTATTAATAAGTAAGATTAGCATTCATTGTGTGACTTATGATTCATTTCGTCAATTGGCGCAAGGATATTATTTACTCTTTATTCTATGGCCAAATAATAAATTCGGCTCTGTTGCAAAAATTGCATAGTTACCTTAACTTTGTTAAGTTAAACTTCAGGTTTTACCCTGGAGTTTAACAAAAACAGGCCTACATTGCAATATTTGCAACAGAGCCCTGTATAATATATATCTTGAATTTATTTAATACCAAATTGATCTAAACCTGGAATAATATGAGTTGCAGTCCACCCCATCGCTGGCCCACCATGGAATGCAATTGCAACACTGCAAGATTCTAAGATTTCTTGTTTTGTTAGATTTAACTCTAATGCCTTTTGAAGATGTAAAGACAAACATTCCTCACATCTTAAATATGCAATAATCCCAAAAGCAATAAGCAATTTAGTTTTTTCATTTAGAACACCAGTATTAGTATTAGTGGCACCAGCGTCAAATGTTTGAAGGGATTCAATAGCACTCATGGTATCTTGTTGTTTTGTGATAATATCTGGAACAAAACTCTTATACTCTTCAAGTCGTTGCATCAACATTTCACGAGTTTTAACTGCATTATACATAAAATTTCCTTTTTATAATAAAATTAAATATCCGTGAAATAATTGTAACAAATCTTTCACGGTATTCTTCTAAAATAGTGATTTAGTCTTCCAACTGTTCAACATCTAAAACACCACCCATACACACTACTTCTATTCCTTTTTTTCTTAATTCAGTAATAAAAGGCGTAAATCCTATACTGTCACCAGTACAATGTCCTGTTGATATGAATGTCTTACGTCCTGGGTATTGTCTTAGCTCCTCCAAATCATGCCATGATGTATGAATAACTACTACAGTATCAATACCATTATCCCATGCAAATTTAATTATTTCAGCATGAGGAACATGTAAAGAACCATGGATAAAACAAACTTTTCCAGCCTTAGTTTCAGGATTTCCAATGTATAGTTTAGGTTCAATCTCATAATATTTTTCTGAGTATTTAGTTTCAGGACAATCACGAATTAAACCTATAACGTCTCCAACATTCCAATCTGGTGTTTTTTTAGCTTGTTCGTCAATTTTAGCTTGTAATATTCTACGTCCTTGCTCGTCAAAAAGATTATGAATATTCATAAGTGGCATATTCATCATTGCTGCGATATCAGTTTCCAAAGAAGTTCTATTTGCACTTTCAGTTTCTAACATGCGATGGCGATCTAATTCTTGACTTTCTATGAACGTCTCAATATGCTCACTAAGTCCTTTCAAGATTGTTTCTTTTGGAATCCCAGCCATTTCTAAAACTACAATGTGATGTCTGTATATTTGTGCTGCTTTAGCCATTATTCCACAGGGATGATGCCCTACCACAGCATCAAAGCCATGATCTCTTGCAAATTGCAACAATCCAACGGTAACATCTAAAGCAAAAATAATTTTATTAATTCCTTTGCCCGGTACGTGTATTTTTGAATCAATAGGAGTTTCTTTTATTCCTAATAAATCTCGAGCTACACCCATTATCTCTTCAGTAGTCATTGCCATTTTAATTTCCTTTAGATTATAAATTTTCACTTAATGCAGTTATAGAACAAGTAAAATTAAACATTAACGCTAATTTAAGCATGAAGGGCGATAAGATTTTGTCTATTAAGACATCTCCCAGATAACTGACATCAATTATCTTACCATACGCAGATCGTAGATGTGAGGGTTTTTGATTCTTAGAGTTAAGTCATAATTCATAGCATACTCTTCGTAATTGAAAGTTGGACTAACTCCAGCTAATTATTTAAGGGGCTAGACAATTAAAGCACCTTGAAAGATGTGGTAACATATTGTCATGGTTCATAAAAACAAGTATATTTATAGTTCAAAATTTTCTAAAGCTAAATTTATAGAAATTATTAGCTATTTTGGGTTCTGTCGCAAAGTTGAATTTTAGTTGCCATTTAAGTTAAAATCGAGTCTTATTTGGAGATTTAATCATAGGGGTAAGTATGGATTTCAGCGGTAAACAGTTCCCTAAAGAAGTAATCATAATGGCTATGCGCTGGTATCTAGCTTATCCTCTAAGCTACCGCAATGTAGAGGAGTTGATTCAGGAGTGGAATATCACGTTGGATCACTCTTCTATACAGCGTTGGGTAGATGAATTTGGTAGTCACTTGATGGCAAAGGTGCGTAAATATCAGAAACGCAATTTCAAGCGTAGTTGGCGTCTAGATGAGACTTACATTAAAGTTAAAGGGGAATGGTGTTATCTCTATCGTATCGTGGATAAAGATGGAGACAGCATTTTCTTTCACTTCTCTAAAACCAGAGATCAGCGTGCGGCATTAGCCTGTGTGCGTGGAGCTATTAGAGTTGCTGGGTTTGTCCCAGATAAGATAAATAGTGATGGCAGTTCTGCTAATGAGCTAGCCGTAAAAATTATCAATAATGAGATAACAATAAAGTTCTTACAAGCTAATCCAGAGTTTGTAGGACCTGTGAAAACGCAGATACGTTATACCAAAGTTAAATATTTAAATAATATCATTGAGCAAGACCATCGTAGGGTCAAGATTCTTACTGACCCGATGAAGGGATTTAAAAACTTTAACGTCGCTAACAATACCATTGCTGGTATTGAAGCTATAGCCATAGTTCGTAAGAATCAAACGACTCTTGCTGAATTCAACGGGATAAAAGTATCTATGGCAGACCAAATTAATCTATTAGTCGCATAAAGCGGCTGATAGGGTGGCACAGGCGCCACCAACCATAAAAAATGGCTGGTTTATCAGTTACTTGGCAAGGTGAGCAACTTTGCGACAGAACCCTATTTTGTGTCTTTCAGCTGTTTATCTATTTTTCAGATATTGGTAATCTGCCGTATCTAATCTTGTTAATAGTCATTTTTAGTGTTGCCGAAGCAATAATATATCCTAATTTGAATATTCAAATGGATCGTTTAGCACCAGAAAACCATCGCGGAGCCTATTTAGGGGCATCTTCTTTAACAATATTAGGTTTATCGATAGGTCCTATTATTAGTGGATTTTTCTTAAAAGAAACAATCAGAGGTGTCTTTTTAGTTTTCTTTTTGATATGCCTAATAGTTATATATTTACAATATGTAATAATCAGAAATTTAAAAAAAGAAAGTCAGGTATCAAATGAAAAATGAAAAAATTGCAATTATTACAGGTAGTAGCTCTGGAATAGGTAAAGCAACCGCCATTTTATTAAGCCAACAGGGCTACAAAATTTGTGTGAATTATAATAAAAATTAATGGGTTCTATTAAAGATACACCATGTTATTTTGGTCAAACTATAACTCAAATGAAACAACGTGAAAAAAATGTTGAAATCACCTTCAAAGATGGTAGAACTGAGTATTATGACTTAGTTATTGGTGCTGATGGTCTGCACTCATCTACTAGACAAATGGCTTTTGCCAAGGGTGAATGTGATTTCATTGACCTAAAATCTTATATAGGAGTATTCAGTATTCCAAATTATCTTAATTTAAGTAAATCGGAAATTGATTTTGAGTCGGATAAAAAATTAATTTCTATTACAGTATTTAATGATAAGCATCTTAGCACAGCAATTGTGGCATTTTCATTTA
>CAYIZV010000114.1:0-4828 GCA_964367915.1 uncultured Neisseria sp. | reverse complement strand
AAATTTCTACATTATTTGTCAATAGCTTGTTTTGTAACATTTTGATTTGTAACTGAAAATAAGATAAAATAAATGTTGTGCTAAAGTTTAAGTGCGATGTTTTTACAGATTTTGTACGCATGTCATCAGTGTAATGGTCTAATCCGACTTTTTATTCTTTCTAATGATAAATGTTATAATAATGCCATATTAAACTTACAATACATTGGAATTATCTTATTATCATGCAGAATCAAAACCACGATAAATCAAATCAACCCAAAGCACCTTTGCCTAAACTAAGCAAAACAACTCAAGAAAAACGCTTATACAATCGCTTGTCTAATGAAGAGGCACAGGCAAAATTAGCTGCAGAAACTTTCAATCGCACAACTATTTCCTTTTATCAATATTTTGGAATTGATAATCCGGTAGCATTTCGTGATGAGTTATATCTAAATTTTGATAAACTTGGAGTGCTTGGGCGGGTATATCTGGCACATGAAGGGATTAATGCACAAATTAGTGTTCCTGAACATAATGTTGCTGCTTTTCGTGAGTACCTCTATTCTATTAGCGGTTTAAATGGAGTTCGTTTAAATATAGCAGCAGATGATGACGGTAAATCATTTTGGGTGCTGAAAATTAAAGTGCGTGAGAAAATTGTTGCTGATGGAATTAATGATCCTGAATTTTCAATGGAGCGTCGCGGTAAATATCTCACTGCGGAAGAGTTTAATCAAATGACTGAAAATCCAGATGTTTTAGTTGTTGACATGCGTAATCACTATGAATATGAGGTTGGGCATTTTTCGGACGCAGTGGAAGTTCCGAGTGAAACTTTCCGCGAGCAATTACCGATGGCAGTAGAGATGCTAAAAGAACAAAAAGACAAAAATATCATTATGTACTGTACAGGTGGCATTCGTTGTGAAAAAGCCAGTGCATGGATGCTGCATAATGGCTTTGAGAATGTTTACCATCTGGAAGGTGGAATTATTAAATATGCTAATGATGTTAAGCAAAAGGGGTTAGCCAATAAGTTTCGTGGTAAAAACTTCGTCTTTGATGGACGTCTGGCAGAGCAAATTGGTGATGAGGTTATCGCCCATTGTCATCAATGCGGAAAAGCTGCGGATACGCACACTAATTGCGCTAATGAGGGGTGCCATTTACTATTTATTCAATGCGAAGAATGTCAAAATGAATTTAATGGTTGTTGCTCTCAGGAATGCATGGAAATAATTAATCTTCCTGAAGAAGAGCAAAAAGCACTGCGTAAAGGAATCAATCGCGGTGGTATGATTTTTAATAAAAGAAAAAATAACGGGAAATAAAGTATGTTAAAAAAACCTGAATTATTATTACCTGCGGGTACTTTTGAACATTTGCAATATGCATTTGACTTTGGTGCGGATGCTGTTTATGCTGGTCAGCCACGCTATAGCTTGCGTGCACGAAATAATGAATTTAAATTAGAACAGTTGCAGCTAGGTATTGAAGAGGCGCGTCGGCGTGGCAAGAAATTATTTATTGCTAGTAATATCTTACCGCATAACGGTAAAGTTAAGACGTATATCAAAGATATGGAGCCCTTAATGGCAATGAAGCCTGATGCCTTGATTATGGCTGATCCGGGTTTAATTATGATGGTTAAAGATCGCTGGCCAGAGACTGAAATTCATTTATCTGTACAGGCTAATACGGTTAATTATGCGGGTGTTAAATTTTGGCAGCGCCAAGGTTTGTCACGGGTTATTTTATCACGTGAGCTATCTTTGGACGAAATCGAGGAAATTCGTCAGGAATGTCCAGATATGGAGATTGAGGTTTTTGTTCATGGTGCTTTGTGTATTGCCTATTCAGGTCGTTGTTTACTCTCAGGCTATTTTAATCGCCGAGACCCCAATCAAGGAACTTGTACCAATGCTTGCCGTTGGGAATACAAGGTTCATGATACCAAGCCTGATGATGCTGGTGATGTGCAATTACTAGATGGGTTTAACTATAATCAAGAGCTCGACAATGCTAATCAGGAGTTTTCTGCCGCTGGAGGCGTTACGCGTCATCCATTAGCAAATAAGACTTACTTAATTGAAGATACCACTCGTCCTGGGGACTATATGCCAATTCTTGAAGATGAGCATGGTACTTATATTATGAATTCAAAAGATTTACGTGCGATTCAGCATGTCGAGCGTTTGGTTAAAATTGGTGTCGATTCGCTAAAAGTTGAAGGACGAACCAAATCAATTTATTATGTTGCGCGTGTCGCTCAGGCGTATCGTCAGGCAATTGATGCTGCTGTTGCAGGTAAACCGTTTGACCCAAGTCTATTGGCAAATCTGGAAGGTTTGGCTAATCGTGGTTATACTGATGGTTTTTTACAGCGCCATCATGCTGAGGATTATCAAAACTATATTGATAGTCATTCCAAGTCTCGTGCCAGTCAATATGTAGGTGAGGTTTTAGAAGTTGATAATGACGGTTGGGCATTAATTGAAGTAAAAAATAAATTTAGTCTGGGTGATAAGCTTGAAATTCTTCATCCAAGCGGTATGCGTGAGATTGAAATTAGCATAATGAAGAATAAAAAAGATGAAACGGTCGAAGTGGCACAGGGTAGTGGAATTTTTGTTAAGATTCCAAACATGCAGGGTATGGAAAAAGCGCTTTTAGCAAGATTAATTCCTAGTTCAAATTAACAACAGCTATATACTCAAGCTAATTCGAAATACTGGTAGGCGCCAAGCAACGAAGCTTACAACTAGTAAGTGAGGAGTTTGGCAACGACCTAGGATGATGGATCAGCTTGAGTATGGAAAATAAAACAATTTTAGGTAATAACAACAATATGCAAATAACATTATATCAGCAACTAGAACAGAAATTCAGAACTGCATTTAATTCTTTGGGGATTGACGCTAGTGTTCCGATTGTCTTGCAGGAATCAAGTAAGCCAGAATTTGGTGATTATCAGGTTAACGGTGCGATGGCAGCGGCTAAAACACTTAAGATGAACCCGCGGGAATTAGCGCAAAAGATTATTGATAGCGTTGAACTTGGAGGTATTGCTGATAAATTGGAAATTGCAGGTCCTGGATTTATCAATATTACATTAAATAATCAATATTTATCTAATTTATTGGCTGATAATGTACTGGCAGTAAAAGGTGAACCAATAATTAACGTAGTTGTTGATCTGTCGTCACCTAACCTAGCAAAAGAGATGCATGTAGGGCATTTGCGTAGTACAGTTATTGGAGATGCGTTAGCTAGGATTAATGAGTTTCTCTATGGCGAAGAACATGTATTACGGCAAAATCATGTGGGTGATTGGGGTACCCAGTTCGGTATGCTAATACTTTATATGCGTGAGCATGACTTGTTAAATAACATAGACTATAAAGATGAACAATTACAATATGATAATGCAACTCGCGTTGGTTATGGATTCCACGTCAAAGATTTAGAGCAATTTTATCAGGGCGCGAAAAAAAGGTTTGATGAAGATGCTTCCTTTGCTGAGCAAGCTAGGGCCTGTGTTGTTAAGCTTCAAAATTGGGATTCTAGTGATGAATTAGGTGAGCTTGCCTGCAAATTTTGGGGTGTATTTAGAGAGGAGTCATTACGTCACTGTCAACAAGTTTATAATCTTCTTGGTGTGAAACTGAATGAAACTCACGTTTGTGGCGAGAGCTTTTATGAAAAAATTCATCAAGTAGGGCAAAATACACCAGGATTGGCAGGGGTTGTTGAAGAATTAAATAAAAAAGGGATGTTGGTTGAAAGTAATGGTGCCCAGTGTGTATTTCTTGATGATGGTGAGCAAACGCCATTTATGGTACAAAAAAATGATGGTGGTTACCTTTATTCTACAACTGATTTAGCAGCAATAGATTATCGAGTTAATCATAAAGATGCGGATAAAATTTTGTATGTAGTTGACGCTAGACAATCATTTCATTTCAAACAGTTATTTGCAGTAGCTAGAAAAGCTGGGTTTGCAAATGTTACAGATCTAATTCATGTTCCATTCGGCACGATGATGGGTGAAGATGGTAAACCATTTAAAACTCGCTCGGGTGGCACGGTAAAATTAATTGATTTAATCAATGAGGCAATCGAACGCGCTGAGACTATGATTCGTGAGCGTAATCCTGAATGGACTAATGATGAAGTAATAGAATTAGCTAAAACCTTGGGTGTTGCTTCAATGAAATATGCGGATCTGTCTAAAAATCGCCTAAGTGATTATATCTTTAGTTTTGATAAAATGTTAGCTTTCGATGGTAATACTGCACCATACTTATTATATGCATATACGCGTATTAATAGCATTTTCAATAAAGCTGGTTTAAAGCGTGAAGATTATCTTGGTGCTACAATCATTATTAATGAGTTTGATGAACATCGGTTGGCTGTGCATATTGCTAAATTTGCTGAGAAATTACATCAGACAGCTAAAGAAAACTATCCGCATTATCTATGTGGGTATATATATGAGCTCGCTGGACTGTTTATGAAATTTTATGAATCATGTCCAATCTTACGTTCTGATGTAAGCGATGACGTTAAACATAACAGATTAGCTCTGACAGCATTAGCTGGTGAAACATTAAAATTAAGTCTTGATTTATTAGGTATTCCAGTGGTTGAACGCATGTAATTCAGTTATCAGTTTTATAATATAGTGGTGATGCAAATCTTTTTACAAATTATTTTATTATCATTATCTCCTTGAAACTGCGTAATATTTTGCGAATATGTGGTAAAAAACTCTGTGGTTGATAACAAAAAGATTTGACGATATGGATTGAGTTGTGTGATAATACCGTTCTGCCGCAAA
>CAYIZV010000113.1:0-5044 GCA_964367915.1 uncultured Neisseria sp. | reverse complement strand
ATTGGAGCTGCTTGCGACTAAGGCTTGTAGCTCTGCATTAACATCACCAGTATTAGCAAAAGTTACTACTTGCTCGGGGTGCGTGCTGGTAAGATAAACTGCACTAGGTAACATATCGGCAATTCCGATCTTCGTCGAGGTGCTTAAGGTACTGCTATTACTTGAAGTTGAGACTACCTTTACGCTTCCATCGCTGGCTACTTGTTGCGTTTGCACACGAATAATTTGGCTTGCACCACTTGAGCTTGGCACTGGCAGTAAAATATTAAAGGTTGAGCCTTGAGCGCTACTAATACTGCCGCTGATTAGCTCTTGGTTAGGTAGTGGATTAGCATTGTTATCGGTCAATACAATATTATTGAAGCTTCCTGCTTTACTTGAGGCAACCAAGCCACTCACCATAATATACGGCACACCAGCAATTACGGTATGGTAATAGCTTAGCGTGATTCCATCAGCTCCGCTAATACTATTATTGTAAGCCGCTTGTTCAATCCCAATGCTTGAGACCGTTCCTGTTGCTGCTTGTGTCTGTTTATTTTGGCTACTTTTATTATCTGCGCTAAAGCCAATACTACCCGCAATACTTCCAGTTGGCACCAGTAGCTTGATGCTACACTGGCTATGTGCCGCAACTGACGCACAGTTCGTTGCGCTACTTGGCTCCAGTGTAACAGCACTACCGCTGCCTACTGCTTGAGTTAGGCTATAATGAAGATTACTTACCGCTGATTCTGTTGGGTTTTTGATTAGAACGTAGCCTGTTGAATCGGTACTACTTTTACTGTAGACGATTTTAGGCGTGATAATCTGTAAACTACTTGCATCTCCGTTATTCAGTCCACCGCCACCAGTAGTAGCAGAACTGCTACTACTGCTACACGCAGTTATGCCCAGCATAAATGTACCAATAAGCGACATACGTAGTACATTATCTCGGTATAATTTTATTTTTTTCATCCCAATAACCCCTATTAATTTTAAAAATTCCAAGATTATAGCCTACCTATTTAATAAAAGTTGTCCACTTTTGGGGACAACTTTTTTATAGTTAACACGATTTGAAATTACCTATTTTAAATACAATAATATATTGATATAAATTTATATTTATGCTATTCAATGAGTAGTTTGCTTGAGTGTTAACTATAGAATAATAAAAACACCCAGAATTAGATCAGATGTTATATTTTGTAATATACGTGGGTAGACTTAAGACAAAATTCTTACAATACAAGGTATTACACATACAAATAAGTTGAGTAATTACAGAAAAATGCTACGGGTGAACTTACATAATCGTGCTTATGCAGTTAGTTGCTCAGGGATTCCTGTGTGAGCAGGAATGACAGAGAGTAAATTAATTGCTGTGCATACCATTTACTTTTACTAAATCAACTACAATTAGACTGTGCTGATATTTATTAGTGCTCAACATGGCTTGAATAAACTTAGTCATTTCCAACTCATTAAAGGTTGCTAATTTGTCATAATTATAATTCTCTAGTTGGGATAAGTTATCGTTTTTGACTGCAAGATAATATGGGTAATTATTTGGTAGCGGCAAATGCGTTTCTGACACAGCTAAATCCGCATGAAACTCCAGATTATTTATCAATCCCGGAACTTCTAGATTATAAACTGTCGCAACTGGTTTATCTTTCAAATATTGAGCAATATTATACCCTGCATCATAACTACGATAGATGAAAGCATTAACCAACATCAACATAATAAAGCTCGCAGCCACTGCCAAAGCTGGCAAAGTTAAAATCCACTTAGCCACTGAGATTTTCCTACGCTGAAAAATACAATACCCCAAAATCAGAATCGGAATCAAAGCGCTGATTATTAACCAGCTTCCTCTAAAAAAGAAGACGCTTATTCCAAGGCTCAAACATAAAATCAGGAATGTTAGCCCTTGTTGAATTTTGGCAAACACAGCAAACTTAGGGGCTTGATTAATTATATAATTAGCAACCATAATCGCGGCAAATGGCATAATAATATTAGTATAATGATCCAGTTGAAACTTGGTAGCGCTAAACATAATAAATGTCAGCCAAAAGCTACTTTGTAAATAGACCATTGCAGCGCGTTGATTGCTTGACTCCGTTTTAAAACGACGGAAGCTAGCAATAATACTGGCGATAAACAGCAAAGACCATGGTAAAAATGCCCATAAGAAAGTATGAACAAAAAAGCCCGGATTACCATGATTATTGACAATCGGTCCACTATTGAAAAAGCGTCCAAATTGGCTACCCCAGAAAAACCAGTTAATTCCTGATACCTGATATTGCCCAAAAACAAGCTTTTCAGGGTGAAGATCAAATTGTAAATAAAGGCAAACCAGTTCAGGTAATGTTGCCAGTAGGCTTAAAGCATAGGCCAGCAACCATTTAGGCTGAATTAACTTGCGTAATTCACCGCTATATAGCCACATCGCAACTAAACCACTAAAAATCGTGACAACAACAAATAGTCCTTTAGTCATTAAAGCTAGCCCAGTAAATATACTGGCTAACAGCAGATTTTTTATTCCTCCGACACGATCATAGCGCAAATAATAGTAGCAGGCTGGAACAATCTCACCAAGGAGAAATGCTTCAGCGCGGATATCCATACTCGAGAGGAGTAAATGTAAACTGCTAACATAAATTAATGTAGCGGCAATTCCAGTTGCCTCAGAATAGAGCAATTTTCCCAAACGATAGGTATAGATAGCGCCGATGCAATGAAAAATAAATCCTGGTAACACATAGGCAAAAGCAGAAATACCAAAAACTTTAAATGATAATGCTGTAAGCCAAAATGGCAGATGGGGCTTATCCAGCCAATCCTGTCCACCATAGTACAGATTTATCCAATCGTGATTGCTTACCATCGTCTTACTAATAACAGCATAAAAATAGGCATCGTTACTGTTCAATACTAGCGAAAACATTCCGCAGGCATTAATTAGTAAGATTAGAATAATCAGCCACCACCAAGAGCGACTCAAATTAAGAGGTAGTTGCTCAGCCATTGATTAATCAAGAAAGGAAATAATTTGCCAGTCATTTTCCAGTGCAATTTGGCGGAGTTTTTCGTCTGGATCAACGGCAATCGGATCATCAACCTGTTCTAATAATGGTAAATCATTATGCGAATCTGAGTAAAAAACGTAGTGGAGTGGGTTATAATTATTTTTAGTCAACCATTCTTCCAAGTGTACTAATTTTCCACGTCCCATGCATGGCTCAAGTTCAACCTCACCAGTATATTCGCCAAATTCGTCACGCTTGCCACGTCCAGCAATCAAAGCGTCAACCCCAAAGAAATCAGCAACCGGGCGGGCGATGTCTTCAACTGTTGCAGTAATAATTACTACATAGTCACCATCCTGCTTGTGTCGTTCAACATAGCGCTGTGCCGATTCAGTTATAAGTGGACGAATTTTATGTGTGAAAAATCCCTGCAATAAATCATTACGTTCACTAAGCGGTAAACTTTTTAGTAATTCAAGTTCAAAACGATATGCAGCCTCAACATCCAGCGTACCATTCTGATAATCTTGTAAAAAAGCTGCTCGTTGCTGTGCTTTCTCCCGACTTAATAAATTTTGTTCGCTAAGAAATTCTGCCCACAACGTCCCGCTATCACATGGCACTAAGGTATGATCCATATCAAATAAAACTAAGCGCATTTATCTATCTTTTCTAAAAAATTTGCACAATTATAGCATATTTGTGTATTGTGACTATTAAGTTGAGTGTTGTTTTTTATATACAAATTATTTAATAAAATATTGTTGCAATTTATAGATGATATGATATAATCATGCTGTGCATTAGGCATAATACTAGATCCTTATAGTTCAAGGTAAAGTAGATTATTAACGAGGTTCCAACTCAATAATAATCCGGTGACAATGCAAACTAATAAAACCGTGGAATCAATACGTCAATATTGATTCCACAAACTTATGGTTTTTTAGAAAGCTGTAGCTATTCTACATCTATAATATCCTTTCTGTCAAATTATTCCACAAAAATATTATTAAACATTGTGCTAAACTAAAAATTTAGGAGTTTTCAATGTTTAAAATAATCATTTCAAATGCAAAAAAATACATAGCTAACGATAATAAAAAATGGTTTGATAATGATGCACGGGAAATCATCGCATGGCTTGGTGAATATAGCGATTCCAAAAATAGTCAAACAGCTTACCGTGTAGTAGTTCTAAGGTTTTATATGTGGATGCGACACAATAAACTAGAGCTTAAAGATATAAACAAAAAAATTATCTATGATTACATTCATTTTGTACGAAACCCCTACTCTGAATGGTGTGGTAAACGTAATAAAATGACTAGCAAAAATTGGAAACCATTTTATAAGCCTTTAAATCCAAGTACTATATGTTTCAATATGCGAATTATCAAGCAAATGTTTTCAGAGCTGAGTAGATATGGATACTTAAATAAAAATCCATTTTACTTTCAAATTAAACTAGCAAGCTTAATAAGAGGCTTACCACAAGAACGTTATTTGACAAAAAATGAGTTTGAATTAATAGATAAATATATTAGCACGTTACCAGAAAAATCACATTATCAAATGGAGGTTAAAACTAGAGCAAGATGGATAATTAAGGTATTAATTTATACCGCCTGCAGGCGCTCTGAAATCGCCGATGCGACTATGAATGATATCATATTTAAAAATGGTCGTCTATGGCTCAAGGTAATTGGTAAAGGCAACAAGTATGGTGAAATTCCAATATTGCCAGAATTAGAGGATGCATTGAACCAGTATAGAGGTTTTTATGGACTATCACCAATTGATAAAAGAATTAACTCAGAAAGTAATATTCCCTTGATAATCAAAAGGTTTCATAATGGTGAATATCAAAAAATGCATAATGGGCATCTGTGGTACATTATTAAAAGTTTATGTAATGGCATAGCCGATAATATACCAGATGAGATGCTATCTAATAAATTTAAAAGCGTAACTACGCACTGGCTCAGGCATACATCTGCAACTATACAAGTCGA
>CAYIZV010000112.1:0-5673 GCA_964367915.1 uncultured Neisseria sp. | reverse complement strand
ATGTGCCATTCCTAGATAAATATCATCCACGCCATGTTCCGCTGCCTGATTAATAATGCGATCCAAGATTGGAATTAAGGTATCGCCACCCTCAAGAGAGAAACGTTTTTGCCCAACATACTTGGTATGTAGGTATTTTTCTAAGCCTTCAGCTTCAGTTAATTTTAGGAGGATTTGTTTTTTGTCGGCAGAATTTAATTGATAGTTAAGATATTGAGTTTCTACATAATTACGTAACCATTCTTGTTCTTCTAGATCGCTGATAAATGCAAATTCAAACCCAGAGGAACCACAATAAATTTGATCATATTTAGCAATAATTTCTTTTAATTTGAGTTTCTTAGCGCGGCGTAAATCATAATCATCAAAAAATTCATTATCTAGTTCATTTTCTAAACCGTAAGTCTTAACGTCTAATTCTGACGGGCGCTCAACTACTTTACGTTCTAAAGGATCTAACTTTGAAAATTTATGTCCCCATGCACGATAAGATGCAATTAATCCATAAACTTTAGTTTGACTGCTGCTAAGTACACCGTCAGCGCTACCACTCGTTGCTAACGCCAAAGGATTGCTAGTTAGAATTGTAAATTTTTCTTTGATATCACTATGGTTGACATCTTTAGCTGCACCATCTTGTAGTGAGTCAAAATATTGTTTCCATTTAGGATCTACGCTGGTAGTATCCTCTAAATATAGTTCATAAAGCTCTTCAATAAAGTCACTATTGGCACCAAATAAATATGATGAATTCCAATTTTGTTTCATACTTTGCATGTTATATCACCTTAATTTACAGATCGGAGGAAAACGAATAGGAATAATTTTATCATTATTACCTGAGTCAAGAGGTAAAATAAATTTAAAAACAGTTATCAATTCAAACACCCATGCAAAAACGCGGTAGGCAAACCAATTAAATCGCTTTAGAATCTCGCCTAACAACAGCTCACATTTCCGTGACTATACATTGAACGCTCATAAGTTGAGCTTTTATGTATAGACTCTAAGTGATCATAATTATAGCTAGAAGCATTGATAAAAAGGCGACGCGGTGTAGATAGAACTACATAAGGAGCTTTTTTAGCAATGCGACAACGCTAGAATTATGAGTACGACGAGTATACGTAAAATTTTATTCTCAAAGGAGATTTTTCATGACTACACCGACAATTAAAAAACTAAACCTTATAGTAATTACTGCTACGGCGGCTTTAATTATCTCATGCAATAGCGGTACCAATTCCAATCAGCAACCACAAAATACCAATGCAGCAACAGTTGCTACAAAAAAACTAGGCTCAAGTAATAACGGAATAAGCAATATGCTAACTGGATTTGGCAAAATTGGAACAGCTGGCTATGAAAGCACTATTCCTGTCTTATGCTTTCAAAATGGGCAGGGACAAGTTACATCACCACCGCTTACTTACTCCAATTCGTATAGCGATAGTCAAATTGCTGCTTACAGTGGCAACCAATATTATGCTGGAGCTACTATTCATGCCGGAGGTTGCGATCAGAATAACAATCCGTATTTAGGTTATATTGATTTTAATCTTAGCCCTAATGGAGCAACTACATTTAAATCATATCAGAACAATTCTGTCTTGCATATGAACTTTAATAATCTTACAGTTGATGCCAATGGTAATTTAACTGGCACACCAACTTACTCACCGATTGCCAGCAATTTAAATGATAGCACCCTCAAACCAACCGCAGTCACACGTAAACTCCCCTATCTCGGGGTAAATTTATCTGGTTTGGAATTCAGTACCGTAATTAACACCGCTACCGTTCCCGATCTTTCGCAGGCAGATGCGGAGAGCCAGACAAAATATAGTGACTTGGCTAATATGCGTCAATTTGTGAGTACTGGACTCAATACCGTCAGAGTACCAATTAGCTGGAGTTTTTTAGCCTTAGGTGGTGCAGACAATTATACGCTGAATATGGCGTACTGGACCAACTTTGTACAGCCACTAATTGAAACCCTGACCAGTTCAGGAATATATACTATCCTCGATTTGCACACTTATATGCATTACTCATGGATGGGTAGCCAGATTTCAGGCTGTAATCCAAGTGTTAGTCAGTGCCCAGACGGAAAATTAGATACCAATCCGAACGACTACGTTGGAATCTGGAAAAATATTTATGGACAAATTAGCTCTGACAGTAATATTAATCAACAATACCTAATGCTGGATATTGTCAATGAACCTGCAGCAGCAAGTGGCGAAACACTGACGCCAACCCAGATCTACAATGCTGAGATTCCAGTGGTTAATTATTTACAGGCGCAGCATTTCCCGGGTAAAATATTAATCGAAGGCGATGGCTGGAGTGGATTACATTCTTGGACTACCACTACGTATGCGGATGGTAAAACCAATGCACAGGTATTTTCTAAAGCTAATTTTCAAGCTTCGGGAGTAGATACCAGTAATTTGCTGATTAATGTCCACCAATATTTGGATTCAGATTTCTCTGGGACACAAAATAGCTGTCAGGACGTTGCTGCTTTATCAAGCACCGGAGTAAATGGATTTAACTTACAAGCTTTTGCTGACTATTTGAAATCTAATGGCTTACAGGCAATTGTAACTGAAGTCGGTGCAGCAACCAGTGCTGCAAGTAGTTGTCAGGCGACGCTAAAAGGATTCATTGATTATCTAAATACCAATGCAGCCAATGAATCTGCTGGTTTTGTCGGCATGACCTTGTGGGGTGCTGGACATGGCTGGGGAAGTTATAATCTCTATGTTGATCCAACCACCTATCAATTCACGACCATGATGGATGAAGAAATTAGTAAATGAATATACTAACCTAAAAGTAACAGCTAAGATAAGATAATGTAAAGCTTTTATCTCAATGGGTTAAGAAGCCCCGCCCTCGCCAGCGGAACTACCCATACCACCGTACTCACGTTGTCACGTACGGTGGCTTTAATTAGAATCCATGTGTTTTAGAGATACACCAAGTTATACTAAGAACCTATATACAGAGTAAGTAACTGATCCAGCTTTTTGATTACATGCTCTAGCCTCCTGCTTCTGTTTTGACTGGTTAACTCTCGAATTTGCTTTTTTAACTTCACTAGTGATTAGCTTGCTACTGTTAACTCAATCAACTCTTGCTGCGCTTTTATTTCTGATCAATAATAGATTTCCCCATACAACATATTGGGCAATGATAGAATATTTACTGTAGTCATCTAACTAGATTACAATATATCTAAATGTTACAGTTAAGTCATGTTTTATAAATTTTTAATTAGTTAAAATAATGAAGTATACCCTTGTAATCCTATACCTTACTGCTATATCGTTGGCATATGGCGATGGTAACTTTTTCGAAAGTTATACGCCGAACTACAGATATGGATCACAACCTCTTGGAACATATATTGGTGGTGTCAGCGATGGCTATTATCGTGGTATTTTTGTTCCAAATGCAGGAGTCACACAATATTATTATCCCCAATCTGGGCTTCCACAGGAAATGTCTCAATTTCTGCAGGGACAAGAGCAACTCATGTTATCTAACTCAATAGAAGAGCAAAAAAGAAAATTACGAGAGAAAGAAATTGAAAACAAGCTACTGGAACAATATCAGCAGCAAATTAATAATCAATAAGCTTCTTGCATAAGCGATTAAGAAACTGCTTTCAAGTCCCATCTCAAAAATAAAATGTTACGCTGGTAAATGCATTGAATTTAATTATTAACCTAGTGGTCATAATTTTCTACTAATTACCTATGACATATTTAATTCAAACTTACGAATACTACTACCATGTAGCTCTAATTACAACGCGTCGTCTTTTTTATCAATCCTTCGCGTCCAAGAAAATATTGTAAGTATGGAGGGGAGCTTGATGCTCCCTTTTTTAATGCTGCAACTTATACTCAAGATTGGTTTTAACTATAAGCCATTCATTGTCCAGAATACTATAAACATAGCCATCTCCTATCGCACCATTAGCAAAAATTCGCGCATTTCGCAAAACCCCATCCAGTTTTGCTCCCAAGCGCTCAATCGCTTTGCGGCTGGTAAAATTAAACGCGCTAGTACGAAACTCAACCGAGGCACAATTTAAGACCTCAAACGCGTGGCGCAAAAGCATCAATTTACATTCAGTATTTAGAGCCGTGCGCTGACAGTTTTGCCGATACCAGGTATAGCCAATTTCGACACGACGATTTGCCTGATCTAAACGGTAATAAGTTGTCATTCCGGCAGCCTGATTAGTACGCTTATCAATAACTGCAAAAGGTACCATTTCGCCTTTAGTCTGCAAAGCAAGCCGTCGCTCAATCTCAGCAGCAAGGTTTTCTGGCCTGGGTATACTGGTGTACCATAAGTTCCATAACTCACCATCCATCAATGCTTCACGTAATTGCTCGTAATGCTCCATGGTTAGAGGTACTAAAGAAACATGTTCACCATGTAATTCAACTGGTTCAATCCAAATACTCATCTCTCATCCTCAGTCTAGATATTTTTAAAAATGTAATGTTTAGTTTCGCTAACTGCTACAAAGCCTAGTGAATAATACAAATGCATAGTTAGTGGATTATTCTTATCCACAAATAATAATGGTATTTTAGCAGATTTAAAAATTTGTGCACAGATCATCATAACTAAAGCGCGCCCATAACCTTTACCACGATTGACTGGTAACACCGTTACTGTAGAAATAGCCTGATATTTTGGCGTTTGACGAATTATTTCAACAATACCTAGAGCTTCGCCATCATTGAATTCTAGGATAAATCCCAACTCTCCCGTGATAAACTGCTGCACAACAGCATCAACTGAAGCAATTATTTTGTCTGTGGGCACTTTCGGATAGATATCCCTCAAAAATTGTTGACAGTGTTCGGTCACCGTCGCAAGGTCGGAATTGCGCGCTTGGCGCAATGAATATTGGGAGATAGTATTGGACTTTAGTTTTTCCATTACCAATATCTCAGTATGATGAAGTAATTCATAAGATATAGAACTCCGCAATCTCCAAGACTCTGCAAATTTTTTACTCAATTCAACTTGCGCAACTATGCCATGAAGCTTAATCTCATTGCTAATTAGAAAATCTTGCAAAATACACAAATCATCAAGCTCCCACGCGTGGGACAAGATTAATGTTCCACCCTGAAAAGCACTAATAATTGCTACTTTAGCTGCCCGCCCATCAGCAAATAATACCAAACCAAGCTTGAGCTGCTCTGGCTTATGCCGAGCACACAAGGCAATACCTAGAGCTAGGTTATTTTGCGCTTCGTGTTGTAGTAAAATAGATTTGGCAAAATTCCAAAACTCTTGGTAATTAGTATAGGCTTTTATTTGTTGCATGGTTTAGAAATCTTTATTAAACAAAATTCCGCTAGATAGTGTCGTCAGATTAATTTATCCAGTAAAAAATACATTCGATTAGTACAGCAGCTGCATATGATGAGGTATAAAAATCTAGGCTTCATCTGAGAAATACAATTTAGCTGATAGTTTTCATAAAGTTTATTGGCTCATTGAAACTATCAGATTTTCCCATAAGCATATCACATGTTCATTCTTGCGCAATATGTTTTGCCTCCAAAAAGCTATAGATATTTGAATTAATATTGTAACGGAAGAATAAATTGCTCCATATGAGCCATTGAGCAA
>CAYIZV010000111.1:0-5726 GCA_964367915.1 uncultured Neisseria sp. | reverse complement strand
AACGGTATTATCACACAACTCAATACATATCGTCAAATCTTTTTTGCGAGTTTTTGATATATTTTCTAAACCCATTCGACATCAACCTTAAATATATTTAAATTTAACAAAGTATTAACTACAATATCACGTAAACAAAGTAGCCAATCATTTCATGAAGGATTTTTGTAGTTTGTTCTAATGCTGTATTAGTAGGCAACAGTTTCTGCCACCAAATAAGACTATTAATTAAGTAATCATCCCATGCAGGATACCCAACAGCAGATATCCCGTATTTATTAAATAATGCTAATGAACGCCACATATGTGAAGCCTGTGTTACTAAGATTATCCTGTAGATTCCCAGTTCCTGAAGTTTAAGTGCCGTATATCTCGCATTTTCATTAGTATTTAGTGATTGTGATTCCAAAATGCTAATATTTGCCAATGAATAATTATCTTTGAGATAATTATTCATTCCATCAGCTTCGCTATTAACCCCATCAGTTATACCACCAGATAATATTAGGGGTAAGTTAGGATTTTCAAGAGCAACCCTTGCCGCCGCACGAACATTCAATAATGAAGCTCCATCTACGCAAGCTCCAACTTTCCCGATATAATCAATACATGAGGTAACCCCAGCACCCAATACTACTATTGCTTGAGGCTTTACTTGTAATCTATTATAAGGAGTATTTAATTTAGGATAAATTGAACTCGTAAGAATTTCGGCGAACAACGGAGTACATTGAATATAAGTAATTATTAACCCACAACACAAACAGCTTAGAACTACTTGCCAAGTCCGCCAAAAGATCAATCCCAGTAAGATAAATATCCAAAAATTAATCGGAGGAGTTAACCAGAACTGAGCCAATTGATGAATATTGGCAAAAGAAAACAAACTCACAAGCTAAAATCCGATATCATAGATATAACCAAAAACCTCATGTAAAACACTCGACGTAACCATCATAGCATTAGCCGTCGGAACAAACCATAAAAGAGGAAGCTTATAATATCCTAGAGAATAAAATCCGGTCGGTGCAGCAATTACTTTTATTCCATTACGTTCAAACAATGCACTAGCCCGCTTTATGTGGCTAGCAGAAGACACCAAAACCACTTTGGAAATACCATACTGTAATAATATCCGAGAAGTATATTTGGCATTTTCACTGGTAGTTTTAGAATCTGGCTCTAAATAAATTGGATTTTCTACTTCAAATTCATTTTGCAAAGCTTTTTTCATTAAACTAGCTTCAGAGTCCTTGGTATCAATAGCGCCGCCTGAAACAAAGATCGGTAAATCTGGATTTTTTTTGGCAAGAAATGCGGCATACCGAATTCGTATAAAAGTATCGCTGTTTGATACCGCATTTACATTATACTCTCCAGCATAAGTATTTACGCCACCACCAAGTAAAACAATAGCTTGAGCCTGATTTAAACTTGATATCTGCATTGGTTCGGGAGACAGCCAGCGGTTCAATTTATATGCAAAATACGGAGTTGACTGAAGGTATAGGCTAAAGCAACCGATCAGCAGTATAATCCATCCTCTTGTGCGGTGCACCTTGAAAAAATATGCGCCAAGTACTATAATAATTAGCGAATTAAGCGGAGGCAATATAAAGCTCTGCAGTAAACGGTGTAAAAAAATTGTTATCATATTTTTGTTTTGCGGTTTATTTCATAAAATTTGGGGTCAGAGATTAAAACTTTTGATTTCATTTAGCAATATTTTAACTTAAAGGAGCGCACTATGGCGAAAATTGCATTAGTTACTGGTGGTATGGGTGGTATTGGAACGGCGATGTGTAAAGGTTTGGCTCAGGCTGGACACAAAGTAGTGACTACTTATTTTGTAGATGGTTATGATCCGCAAAAATGGAAAGATCAAGCAGATGCTTGGGTTAAACAAATGAAAGCAGAAGGTTTTGATGTAGCGGCTTACCCGTGTGATGTTGCTGACTATACCTCTTGCGAAGCAGCTGTAGCGCAAATCAAAAAAGATTTGGGTTCTGTTGATATCTTGGTAAACAATGCAGGGATTACCCGTGATTCAATGTTCAAAAAAATGGGCAAAGATAAATGGGATGCCGTAATGCATACTAACTTAGATAGCGCGTTCAATATGTGTAAGCAAGTATTAGACGATATGGTTGAAAAAGGTTGGGGTCGTGTGATTAACATTTCTTCAATCAACGGTCAAAAAGGTCAAGCTGGTCAAACTAATTACTCTGCTGCTAAAGCTGGTATCCATGGTTTTAGTATGGCATTGGCACAAGAAGTTGCAAAAAAAGGTGTTACTGTGAATACAATTGCACCAGGCTACATTGCTACTGAAATGGTAATGGCGATTGACGAAGAAATTCGCAACAAAATTATCGCAGGTATTCCAATGGGCCGTCTTGGTAAACCTGAAGAGATCGCAGGTTTGGTAACTTATTTGGCCTCTGATATTTCTGGTTTCATGACTGGTGCTGAATTAGCCATCAATGGTTGTCAACACACTATGTAATCATACCATCAGGTAACGGAAAAGGTAGTCTTAAAGACTACCTTTTTTAATTTCAAACTAAATTATTTTATTTGCTAATATCTCTAATAGCTTGCTGAAATTTAATATACTGACCATTCTACTCTTTCTACATCTGTTAATTCAGCTAAATCTTGTTGTGAGAACTAAGACACGGTAAATAAGTTATAAAACACAAACATGAAATTAGAAATATTCCGATAGAAAATCCATTTGTTGCAAAATGTTGAATTAACATCCCACCTATCGCAGGACCAACCGCGCTTCCAAGGTACTCAAGATCAATTGCTCCAAATGCTGTTCCACGTGTCTTCTCTGGTGTAATTTCAACAACTAATATGCTGCTAGTAGGAAATATCAGTAACTCAGCGATAGTTAAGCTGACAACAAAGGATATTATTGATAATTTATCTATCGGCAAAAATATTAATAAAAAACTGCAAACTATCATTATTAAAAATCCATAAGCAATGACCAGATATTGATTGCGATTTTTAATAATAAAATAAATTATGGGTTGTAACATAACTACTAGAATAGCGTTTAAACTCAGCATCCAAGAAAAGAAAATTGTACCATCAATGACACTTTTATTAATCACTAGCGCTAAGTTGCTAGATAATTGAACGTATAAAATATTAAAAATAGTAAGACTAATCAATAAAGTAATAAATAAACGATTTTTTAGCAGTTCTTTTAATGCTGCAATAAATCCAGCTATTCCGCTATTACTTGATATTGCCTTTTCTGAGCGGTAATTTCTCAAAGTAACGATTAGTATGATCATATAAGAGAAATAAAGTAATGAGGTTATCAAAAATGCTTGTGTATTTCCTGCTATCCCAGCATACGCACCAATTAATGGTCCAAGAGCAGCACCTAAATTTAGTGCCATATAGCGTAGATGCAGAAATTTTACATTTTCTTCGGTATTTTTAGCAGTTTCACTAATGATGGCTCTTGCTGTGGGTGAGAATAATGCGCTACAGAGCCCATTCAATAAATTTAGTATTGCGAAAGAAATCATTTGTGGAATAAGTAGGAGATATTTTGCTGTAAAATAAAATCCCAAATAAACCAAACAACTTACAAGTAAAGAAAGTACTAAAATAATATGACGTTTAAAAACATCTGAAAGATATCCACCAATTACACTACCAAAACATAATGCCAGTGGCTGAAGTCCAACCACTAGTCCGATTGAAGTAATTGATAATTGAGTATGTTTAAAAAGATATAATGTTAGAAAAGGCATACAAAGCAATGACGCTGCTTTAGTCCACAATACCCCTAAAAGTACCGCACAAAGTAAGAATCTATTGTTTTTATTAATACTCATAGGTTATAAATTTCACAGCTGAATCGCAATACCTAATATAAATATTACAAATTTTATTATTTGATCTTCAGTGCGCTGCCAAGCATCTCTTGAGCATGGCTCGTAGTGGTACTGGTGATATTAATCCCGCCAAGCATCCGTGCTATTTCGCCAATACGTTCTGTTTCAGAAATATACTCAATTTTAGCTTGGGTTTGCCCTTGAGTAGACTGTTTTTGAACTAAAATATGCCTGTCTCCACAACATGCCGCTTGTGGCTGGTGCGTAATACAAATAACCTGTTTCGATTGACCTAACTGACGGAGTAATGTTCCCACTACTTCGGCAACTCCGCCACCAATTCCAACATCAATTTCATCAAAAACAATAAGTTCCGGCGGATTGTTAATACTCAAGGTAACATATAAAGCCAGAGCAACCCGTGATAATTCACCGCCTGAGGCAACTTTGTTTAATGGCTGTAAGGTCATCCCTTGATTAAAACACACCAGATACTGAATATTATCAATACCATTTGCAGTCCAGTTTTCACTTGAACTTAGCTGTACTTTAAATTCACCGCTAATTGCCAGACCATGTAATAAACTAGTAACTTTAGTGCTAAGTACGACTGCTGCGGCTTTCCTCTTTTCTGAAATTTGTTCCGCGGTAGCCAAATAGTCAGCTTCTGCTTGCTTTAACTCTACCGCTAAAACCGCCAGATCGGTGTCTTGTACCAACTTGCTTAATTCTTGCTGCCAACGAGCTAATTGCGGCAAAATCTCTTCAGGCATAATCCGATATTTACGCGCCAAAGAATAAATCTCATCAATCCGGCTATCGACAATCGCTAGTTGTTCGGGATTTACTTCAATTTTATTCGCTACTAAATTAAGTTCGTGCTCCAGTTCGCTGATTTCGGCTTCAATGCTTTCAGTTAATTTTATTACCTGATCGGCATTTGGTAAATATTCACTGATTTTAACTAGTTTATTACTCATGGTTGCAGATAAATCAGTTAAAGAACTAGTTTCCCCGTTAATTAAATCTGTAACAAGACCTAGCTCTTGTAGAACAAAACTGGCATTAGCAAGCTGCTTTTGTTCTAGGAGTAATGATTCCCACTCTTCTTCACCGAGACTAAGCGCCTCTAACTCATGTATTTTCTCACCTAAAATTTCCTGTTTAAGAATTAGATCCTGACTAAATTCACGTGCTTGGGCTAGTTTATTAGCTAACTGATTAACTTTACGGTAGAGCTCTCCAAGTTTTAATACTAAATCACTGGCACCAGCAAACTGATCTAAAAGCGACCGTTGCGTGTCTGGCTTGAGTAGTACAATAGAAGCATGCTGGGTATGGATGTCCAATAACATTTCACCTAATTCTTTGAGCGTTCCAAGAGTGACGGTTTGACTATTGATATATGCTTTAGAGCGTCCGTTTATGTCAATTACGCGCCTGCAAATAATCAGATTTTCCTGATCATCACCAATAAACCCACGCTCTTGTAACCATTCTTGGACTTTTTGATTATCCACCTGAAAACCAGCACTAAAAGAAGCCTGTGTCTGCCCGTTACGAATTAAATCGGTCCCAGCTTTTGCACCAAAGATTAACATCAGGGCATCAATTATTATTGATTTACCACTTCCGGTTTCTCCAGTTATAACCGTTAAACCAGAAAAGAAATCCAGCTCAAGCTGTTCGATTAATAAAAAATCTTTTATTTGCAAATTTAATAGCATAAAAACTCCGTGTATACCAAAACATATTAAGAATCTGCTTCAGTATATACTCATAGTATTTGATTATTGGACGCGAAAGATTAATAAAAAAGACGACCCAGTGTAGACAGAACTACATAAGGAGTCTTTTTTGAAA
>CAYIZV010000110.1:0-6057 GCA_964367915.1 uncultured Neisseria sp. | reverse complement strand
TATTGATTTGATGTCACATCAAATTGTTAATGTTAATAGCAGCGGTGTGTTTAAGAAGCGAATGGGACCGGCAAAATCAGTTATGTATTTTGTACCATATACTGGAAGTGTACCGTCAACTGCCGGATTCAGTTGTTCTTAAATTATCTTAAAAAGCCTTGTTTACCAAGGCTTTTTACTTATCTTTTATTGGTGCTAGGGGGAATAAAACATGTCAGTGATGCAAAATAAATTAAGTAACTTTTTCTATATCATCTTAGGTCTTCCATCAACTGCAATGGGGTTTGCATTATGTATTCAAATCTCTGCGCTTAGCTGGATTTTAAGTACAAAATATGGACTGAAAATCGATGAAATTGGTTTGGTGTGGGCAGCAGGTCCAATTGCCGGAATTTTAGGCCAGGTTATTATTGGTTTGATTAGTGATAATGTATGGCTATGGAGTGGTCGCCGTCGTCCGTTTATTATCATTGGCGGAATACTTTGCTCATTAATGTTGTTGGCATTACCTAATTTGGATATTATTGCTGCAGCATTGGGGCTACATAGTATTTTGGGAGTTGCAATTGCCGTAGCTCTACTTCTTGATCTTTCAATTAACGTTAGTTTTAACCCAACCCGTTCAATTATTGCTGACGTTACACCTGAAGGCAAAGAGCGCACTCGTGGATATACATGGATGCAAACAATTTCTGGGTTTTTTGGAGTTGGCGCATATGTAATTGGGGCATTTTTAGATAATTATGTATTAATCTATGTTGGCGTAGTGTTGGTGTTTTTACTTTCAACTATTCCAGTTTTTTTCATTACTGAGCCTCGTGAATTAAAACAAAATTTAGTAGCCATAGCTAAAACCAAATCAGATGCATCCTTTAAAAAAGTCTTGATGGATATTCAACCGCTATGGGGATTTTTACTATATGGCGTATATGCTATTGTAGAGCGTTTAAGTGGTGCGGAAAGTCATACCTACTATGTTGAGTTTATCTGCTTACTTATTACACTATTTTTTATCTTTCAAGCGTTACTGCAAAAAGAAGCAGGCAAGTCAAAAGAAGAAGCAGGTATTTTGGGATTTAAAAAAATTCTTGCAGCTCACTCGTTTACCTGGATTGGTATTCAGACTATGTTTGTTTACATGTTTGCGTATGTTCAATATAAGATGCCAGATCTCAGTGCTCTTAAAATGGGACAGGTTGTATCGATTTCATTTTTAATCTTAAATGTTACAGGTGCAATACTTCCTGTAGCGATTTTGGAACCTTTAACCAGAAAAATTGGCAGTACTAAAACTCATGCAATTTGTATCGGTTCAATGGCTGTTGGTTATTTAGGAATGCTATTTATCGGTGCTAGTCCATTTATGGTTTATGCTTTAATGGCGTTTATTGGGATTGGTTGGGCGGCGACAATTAGTTTACCTTTTGCTATCATGACGCAAAAAGTTGGTAATTCTAAAATTGGTTTGTATATGGGCTTGTTTAATTTGTCAGTAGTTTTACCACAATTGGTTGCCAGCCTCGGTGTTGGTCATGCAATCAGCATCGTTGCCAATAAAAACTTAATTTTTATGATTTGCGCATTAACATTAGCAATTTCTTCGCTTCTTTGGTTTAGTATCAAAGATAGCAATAACTCGGAAAAAATTCAGCTCAAATCGAGCTCTTCACACTAAAATAAACCAGCCGAAATCCTTTCATTTCGGTTGGTTTATTTTTTAATAGCAGACTTTCTAATACAGACCAGTCGTAAAATAAAAACCAATCACAAAAAATACTGCCAGTGTCTTAATGCAGGTAATTGCAAAGACATCTTTGTAAGCCTGCTTATGGCTAAGCCCTGTTACGGCCAATAAAGTAATTACCGCACCGTTATGGGGTAAAGTATCCATGCCTCCGGATGCCATCGCTGCAACGCGGTGTAGCACATCCATTGGAATATTCATGGTATGCGCTAGTTCTATAAAATGATTAGACATAGTTGCTAGTGCGATACTTAAGCCGCCAGATGCAGATCCGGTAATTCCAGCTAAAGTCGTAACCGTAATTGCTTCATTTACTAATGGGTTAGGAATGTGCTGTAAACCTGCAGCTACGACCATAAACCCCGGCATGGCAGCAATTACACCACCAAAACCATATTCAGAGGCTGTGTTTAGTGATGCGAGTAATGCACCTGATACAGCCGCCTTACTACCATCTGCAAAATGGCGCATTACAGGACGAAAAGCAAAGATTATCACACATAAGATGCCTAAAATTAAAGCTGCTTCTACTGCCCAGATAGCAGTTAATTTGCTTACATCAACTGAGATATTTTTACCGCCAAGAGCAAAAATAAACTCCTTACCATAGCTAAGCGGAATCATTCTGGTAAAAACTAAATTGCCAATACCTACTACAAATAAGGGTAACACGGCAATCAGTGGGTTGGCAAGCTTACCATGCTCAAAACTGGCTGGTTCGTTTATTAAGTTCGTACCATAGCCTTCGTTATTTTTAAGCGCTTTTTTACGACAGTATTCCAGATATGTAACGCCAACAATTAAAATAAATAAACTACCAACAATACCTAAGATTGGTGCTGACCAAGTATTCGTCTGGAAAAAAGTGCTGGGAATAATATTTTGGATCTGCGGTGTTCCGGGCATTGAATCCATCGTAAAGCTAAATGCACCTAATGCAATGGTACCAGGAATCAGGCGCTTAGGTATGTCACCGGCACGAAATAATTCGGCTGCGAATGGATAAACTGCAAATACCACCACAAATAATGATACACCACCATAAGTCAATACCGCACAAACTAATACGATTGCCAGTATCGCTCGTTGTCTCCCAATTAGCTTAATCACTGCTGCGACAATTGATTTGGAGAATCCTGAAAGCTCAATTACTTTACCAAAAATTGCTCCGAGCATGAATACGGGGAAATAAAGTTTGATAAAATCAACCATTTTTACCATGAAAACTTGGGAGAACATTGGAGCAACTAAACGTGGATCAGTTAAAAATACTGCAAGCAAAGCAGCAATTGGAGCAAAGAGAATTACACTATGACCCTTATATGCCACATACATTAAAAATGCCAGCGCTAGAATTACAATTACCACACTCATTTGATGATTCCTCCTAAAATGGTTGAGATTAGTCTTTAATTATAGCAGTTTAATATAGATATTTTTTGGCTTTAAATATTGCAATTGCTCAGTATGAGGATTTTAGGAAGCAATCTGTATAGTAGTGCTGTACTATACAGATTGATATTAAGATTATTTACAGCAGTTTTTCGACTTCAGCTTTGACTAGATGAACTTGAACACCATAGACGATTTGTAAATTGGCTGCATCAAGTTTGATAATACCCAGAGAACCAGTTGATTTGACTTTGTCTTCATTAACCAAGCTCATATCTTTCACCACTATTCTGAGCCGAGTAATACAATTATCTAACGAGAGAACATTTTCACGACCTCCTAACGCAGCTATGATGGTCTGAGCACGTTCATTTTTTGTTAGAATAATTGGTGTTACTGCATTTGAAGAATCGCTACCTTGATCTTCTTTTTGTCGTCCGGGAGTATGTAAATTAAATTTAAGGATTGCAAATCTAAAGGTGAAGTAATACAGCGCGAACCATACCAAGCCCAACGGTAGTATCAGATACCATTTAGTTTTTGTACCTTGTAAAATTCCAAAGACAACCAGATCAATTAAATTACCATCAGTATTGCCTATGGTTACATGCAATAATGACACAGCCAGAAATCCTAATCCTGTATAAATCGCATGAATAAGATACAGATATGGTGCAGTAAATAAAAATAAAAATTCAAGTGGTTCGGTTATTCCTGCAATAACACAGGCAATTACGCCACTGATTAGCACGCCTTTAATTTGTGGGCGATTTTCAGGTTTGGCACAATGATAAATAGCTAAAGCTGCACCAGGTAATCCGAATAAGAACGTCGGCATTTTACCTTGTGACAAAAACTGTGTAGCCTGCAGATTAAAATTCTGTGTGAGCGGATCAGCTAATTGGGCATAGAAGATATTGAGTGCACCATAAACTTGATGCCCATTAACTAACATTTCACCGCCAGCTGGCGTAAAACGAATCAATGCAACTAAAATATGATGTAAACCAAAAGGCAATAATAACCGTTCACCAGTTCCAAACAAGAATGGTGCAAAAACGCCAGTAGCAACGAGTGACTGTCCTGCACTATTAATTAGGTGGGCTACAAACGGCCAACTAAGCGGCAAAACTAGTCCGACTAAACTCATCACTACCGTGGTAATGATTGGAACAAAGCGGGCACCTGAGAAAAACGATAATGCATCTGGTAATTGAATATTGTAAAATCGTTGATGAAGCTTAGCAACAATTATCCCTGAAACTATTCCTCCTAAAACCCCCATATCGATACTTTGAATACCAAAAACCATTGTTTGACCATTATTGACTAAGTCGGTACTAATAGCCAGCATTCCTAATTTAGTTAACATGAAATTAGCCGCGCTATGCATAATATAAAAACCAACAAAACCAGCAAAACCAGCTACACCTTTTTCGGCTTTGACTAAGGCTATTGGAATTGCGATAGCAAATAATGCAGGTAGGTTTTGAAACCCAAATGCGCCGATCGTTGTTATGTAGCTGGCAATAAAGCTAATGATAGGATTTTTTAGCCAGGGTAATAGCTGCACTAACTGTGGTGTGGTTAATGCCGAGCCAATTCCGAGGAGCATACCTAATGCAGATAGTAATGCAACTGGCAGCATAAATGCTTTGCCTAAGTTCTGAAAAAAATCCATTGAGATAAATTTACGCATTATTTGCCCCTATCTGATTTAAAGCTTGTTTTAGATCCTGAATGATTGTTTTGGCATCAAGAAGTCCAAGCGAGAAGCGAATTATTACATTGTCACTTGTTGCCTTGCGTAATTCATTAATATCTTTGACCATTACCAAATTTTCAAATCCACCCCAGCTTACTGCAATATTAAATGTTTGCAAATTATTAATAAAACTACGAGTTTCATGAGTAGAATTACTTACCAGCTGAATCGAAAATAATCCAGCATACCCACTTGTTTGTTTTTGGTAAATATCTTTTTGTTTCTCAGGGTAGCTAAGTGGATGATAAATAGTTTTAACTTGTGGCTGTTCACTCAAATAATCAATAACTTGAGTAGTTGTTTGCGCCAGAGCCTCCAAGCGCAAGGGGAGAGTACGTAATCCGCGCAAAAGCAAAAATGCATCATTAGGGCTCAGCACAGAACCAGATAATTTGTAACCATACTTATCTATATTTGTCATAAGCTGCTGTGAAGTAACTACTGCCCCGGCAATAACATCACTATGCCCGCCAGTGTATTTAGATAATGAGTATACGGCGATATCTATTCCGAGCGTCAGGGGCTTTTGCAGAAGTGGTGTTAGGCAGGTATTATCAATAACTGTAATAATCTCTCGTGCTTTGGCAAATTGTGCCAGTTTGCTTAAATCTATGGTTTCGAAAGTCATAGTTGCTGGTGATTCAGTATAAATCACCTTAGTATTTACTTTCACTAACTGCTCTAGTTGGCTAATTTCTTCAACTGTAACGACATCAAAGCTGATTCCATAACGTTCCATAAATTTTAAATAATCTAAGGTTGGCCCATAAATAGTATTTAAAACTAAAACATGATCACCATTTTTCAAAATTGAGAATAATGTTGCTGAAATAGCACCCATCCCCGAGGAGAAGACCCGACATTGCTCAGCTTGATCTAATGCTGCCAGTTTTTGTTCTAAAATTTTACAAGTTGGATTATTACCACGGGTATAACAATATGCTTGATTTAATTTATCTTTATAGTCAATATAATCTTCGATGGTATTAAAACTAAAAATTGAACTTTGAAAAATTGGCGGATTCACTGCAGAAAGTGGGTGTTTGTGATCGGTTAAACAAATTAGTTTGTCTTGTTCACTAATTTTTTGCTGCATGAGAGTGTCCTTTATAACTGAACAATTTAATTATTATTGTGCAATTTTTGCCATTGGGCA
>CAYIZV010000109.1:0-6201 GCA_964367915.1 uncultured Neisseria sp. | reverse complement strand
TTACTAAATACGCAAAAGCTAAGAAGCTTATTCTAGGCATCTTCATGGCAATCCATACTTTTGGGCGCGATCTCAAAACTAATCCTCATTTCCATCTATCAACCACTTCTGGTGGTCTAGCTCTTGATTACTCTCGATGGGTCTCTAACTTTTATATCCATCACCAGACTCTTAAAGATCGTTGGAAACAACAAGTTACACAAACCATTAGGAATCTCTATAATGATGGTAAACTAATACTTCCGCCATCACTAAACCATATTACATCATATACCGCATTTAATTCTTGGCTTAACTTTCTTTATCACAAAGCTTGGGTGGTTCATCTTCAGAAAAAATGCTCCGACCATCATAAAAACATCAAATATCTTGGGCGTTATCTCAAACGACCACCTATGGCTGAAACTCGTATCGTTAAATATGATGCCTCATACGTTTCATACCTCTTCATGGATCACCATGACAAACAAAGAACTATGGTTACTCTTGATATCGAAGAATTTACCGTAACCACTCAACCTACAGGTTAACTAATTGAATTTATTGAATATATTTTAACACAAAAATCAAACATCTAGTATAAATAATTAAATCACAACAATATGTTAAGCATCAAAATGGGCTGAGTGGTTACCAGTCATGGTTCTTGATACCATTAATAACTACCCACCCAAGTGTAACATTACTTCACATCATCAAGAACTTGCAACCACAAAAGCTTAACTATAATCACGACAGAATAGTGCTGCCCAAATTCTGTAAATCACACTTTCTACGCAGCTTTTGAGCTCTTAATTTCTACGTATGTTCACTCAGTTATCTGCCATTTTATCAAAAAACATAATTACCACTCTAATTACATGGTTTTATAAAGTGGCAGTTTTAACATTGAAATCCCTATGCATTAACATAAATGCCCTGTACCAATGCGGTTGAAGTCGAGACTTGAAACAAAGTATGTGACAAACATCAAGCTCAGCTACAAGTGTCGACTGAATCATATGATCAGGTGTTTCATCCGTGCTGGCAGCTCTCGATTATAGCTTGCCATAGATCAGAGGAAGCTTGAGATTTAATGACGTGCCCATAATGAGGATGTTTTTTCATAACAACCTCTCTTAGTTTACAAAACTCTGAATAACGTCTTGCATCAGGCGCATGTTTTGCGAATAATCAATCGGAATATGAATTAAGACTGGAACATCAGAACTAATCGCTTCTTGGAATACTCCAGCAATTTCATCGGCCGATGTAATGCTATAGCCTTTACATCCAAACACATCTGCATAGGCAACAACATCGTAATGCCCAAGCACCACACCAGCAGTATCACCAGCATAATGTGCCGCTTCTTGAAATGAAACCATATCATAAGAGGCACTATCCCAAATCAAGTGAATAAATTTTACACCAAGCCGTTTTGCTGTTTCCATTTCCATCGCACTAAATAAAAATCCGCCATCACCAGATACTGAGATTATCCGTTTATCTGGATAAATCAAACTAGTCGCAATTGCCCACGGCAATGCCACACCCAACGTTTGCTGACCGTTACTTACTAATACTTGCCTTGCATATTCAGCGCCATAATAACGATTCATCCAAATATAATTCGAACCAACATCTAGTGCAATATGGGTATCAGTCGTAATTATTTTTTGTAACTCATAAATAACAAGTAATGGATGAATTGGAGTTCCATTTAATTGTGCTCCCTCCGCTAGCGTTAATTTATTTTGTGCTAAAGCATCAGTAACCGCACTAGTGAATTCAGCGTCAATATTCGGCACCAACTTACTAGCTAACAAGTCAAGAGAACCGCCAATTTCTCCAATAATTTCTATTTCAGGCATAAAATCATTATCTTGATCAGATCGAATTACATCAATTGCAATTAGTTTGCGACGATTATTTTGATTCCAAATATTAGGATCATATTCAATTGGATCGTAACCAACAGTAATAACACAATCAGATTGATCTAATAGATGATCTGATGGTTGATTACGGAATAAACCAACACGCCCAACAAATGTTTCACGGTCTTCAGGCTGAGCCCATTTACCAGGACCTTGAAAGGTCGCGGTATATGGAATTTTAGTTTTAGCTAAGAAATTTTGTACCGCATTAGCAACGTCTGGCTTAGATGCCTGCATCCCAAAAATCACCATCGGACGTTTACTCGCATTAATCAGCTGTGCCGCTGCATCAATTGCAACTAGCGCACCAATCCCCTGAGGAACAACTTTACCCCAATCTTGATCAACATCGCCAACAAATGGCGCTAAACCAATATCTTTTGGTAAAGAAATAAATGCCGCACCAGCCCGCCCGCTTTCAGCCGCGCGAATAGCATTACCCATAATTTCAGTTAACTGATCAACCGTTACCACTTCCTCACTGTATTTGGTAGCTGACTTCATTAAAGTCACAGCATCAAGTGACTGATGAGTTTTTTTGAGTCTGTCGCTTAAAGGAACTTCACCACCAATCGCCAAGACGGGATCTCCCTCACTAGTCGCAGTTGCCAGTCCCGTAATTAAGTTGGTAACACCTGGACCAGAGGTCGCAACACATACACCAACTTTACCCGTGATGCGCCCAAACGCGGCAGCCATAAAAGCGGCATTTTGTTCATGACGCGCTATAACTAATTTTATCTTAGAATATTTTAGCGCTATAAATAAACTATCAATCTTAGCACCAGGTACACCAAATACATGGGTGACACCCAAATTTTCAAGTATTTTCACTATTGCTTGCGAACAATTAAGTTGAGGAGTTGTGTCTTTCATTTTAATACCACCTTCTAAAAATTAACATCATCAAATTCCATCATTTTTCCCAATTAATGCTACTCTACAAATAACCACATATTACGGTCAAATAAGTAACGTCAATGCCGTTTGACTCTAAATTATTAGGCACCTTTATAGCCGTTCATTTTGAAAGTTATTGTAACAAGTCGAACATTAGCATATGTCAACGCTATTTATCTATTCGTTTTGGATAACCTTTTCTAAACATCCATTACAAGAAACTCAAGGATAGCACGACAAAAATACCTTTTCTGAGTACTATTGAAATTCATTTATCGTATAGCATTAGCCGTTATCGTAACATAAAACTCAATCCAATAGCTAGCAGCGCAAACTTTTGTTGTATAATTACGCTTGAATTTAAACCTAAATATGGAGTACTTAATGAAATCTATCAATACCACATTTGCACCTCAGGCTATTGGACCTTACGTTCAAGCCAATCAATATGGAAATTTAATCTATACTTCTGGTCAAATTCCACTTGACAAAGATGGCGTTTTAGCTGGTGAAGACATTAAAACTCAAACACACCAAGTTATGAAAAATGTTGAAGCGATTTTAGTTAAAGCTGGGACAGATATGAACCATTTAATTAAAACCACATGTTTTTTATCAGACATGAATAATTTTGCTGCCTTTAATGAAGTTTATGCCAGCTATTTTGATCGCAACTTACCTGCGCGTTCATGCGTAGAAGTAGCTCGTCTACCACGTGATGTTTTGGTTGAAGTCGAAGTTATTGCGGTATTACCCTACAAATAAGTGACTTTGATTTGTTATACCCGGTAATTTACCGGGTTTTTTATTTGGTTAATAAACAATCGCAGTTAAAAAATGATAAAATTTGCTTTTGAAGCACACAATGAAAGCAACAAATATGAGCGACCAATTACTGAGCAGCGGACAACTACTTTTATTCACCGAACGTTATAATCTTCAGCGCCGTAGCCAAGGTACTGCCCTAATCTTGTGCTTACTACTCGGCGCAATTGGCGGGCATAAATTTTATTTACGTAAAAATATTGCTGGTGTCTTGTATCTGCTTTTTTGCTGGAGCTTTATTCCTGCGATTTTGTCTATCGCTGATTTATTTTTAGTAAGTTCTCAGGTACGTCGCTATAATAATTTGCAGGCAGTGGAAATTTTACACTCAATCAATCCTCAAGCAGATCCAGAATTATTAACGATTTATAATAAATATGAAAATAAATTTCTAATTTATCTCGGGCGCATTTTAGCTGTTACCGCAGGCGTATGCTTCTTTGCTGAAATGTACTTAGCAATTATGGCAGACATTCAGCCTAGTGAGTTATTAAGAACTCAATGGTCAAATATCAATCTTAGTCGCGCGCAATTAAATGGTGAGCCAATAATGGTAACGCATAAATATTATATGATCAAATATGATGGTCTGAGCCTTAACTCAACACTTTCTGACGCTCAAGCTCAAGGTTATAATCAATGTAATCACAACCAATATTATACGGTGTGCTCTAGCACAAAGAATAACTACCCTTATTTTGTAAACTTCCCAATAAAATTTGCAATACTACAATTTGATAATCAAAATAAGCTAATCATGTTTCATTTATACCTCAATAGTGCACCGACCTACAAAGCAATTATTAGCGCACTATCCGCAGAAGCACATGGCGGTAAAAGGAACACTACTTATTTAGCCTTGGCTGGTTCTCATGAAGAAATTATAGTCAACCAATCTGAATCAAGTATTCAAATTGGTGACCGTGAAGTGTTGATGAATTATGATAAATCAATTAGTCGAGAAAAGATTCTTAATAATGAATAACACTAGCCGCGAACAGCCAGAACAAGCACTAAATTTATTCACCATAGCAGCTATCTAATGCATTATTTTTTACTAGCGGCGGGTATTACTGCTGATTCAGGCTGATTTTGATCAATCATTCTACTTAGAGCATCGACAGGAACTAATCCTGAAACAATTTTACCATTAGGTAACACTATAGTAGGTGTACCCGTTACCTGAACTAGATTAGTTCCAATTTCTTGCATCTGAGCTAGTTTTTTGCCATTATCACAAGTATTATTTTTACCAAGCGCTTGACCGTGCGCCATAAATGCTACCATCGCACTTTCTGGATTTTCTGCACACAAGATTTTCTTGGAATCACTTGCTGCATTAGGATGAATCGCCAGAGGAAATAAATAATAATAAATCGTTACATCTTTTAACTTACTAGTTGTTTCAGCTTCCAGACGTTTACAGAATGGGCAATCTGGGTCAGTGAAAATTGCAATTTTACTATTTCCATTACCTTTAACCCGCATAATAGCTAGATCAGTTGGCAGTTTTTTCCAGTCAATTTGATTCAAGTCATTTGATCGTTGCTCGGTCAAGCTAGTTTTAGTGCTTAAATCAAGAAGGTTACCAATAAGCGCATAATTCCCGCTGCTATCAACATAGAAAACCTTGCGTCCAGAATCAATTTCATAGACACCAGCAATTGGAGTTGACTCAATTTTATCTATCGCTAAGTCTGGTAGATTAGCTTTCAAATTTTTAGTAATCGTAGCTGCTGTTGAGTCACTTACCGATGCGGCTGTTGCAACCGCACAGCTTAAGCTTAAACAAGCAATTAGACTTGCTTGGACTAATTTTTTCATACTTTTAACTTTCTAAATAAAAACAGGCTTGTAAAAATTAACAAGCCTGTCATAAATCAATAACGATTATTTAGCAGCAGATGCCTCTGGTGCAGAAGCCGCTGGAGCGGGTGCTGCAGAAACAGGAGCAGACGCAGCTGGAGCTTTACCAGAAATTTCATCTAGTTTAGCATTTAATTGATCTGCTGGCAACATACCAGGCAAAATCTGACCATTTTCTAAAACGATAGTTGGAGTGCCATCAACTTGAACAACATCAGTACCAACTTTCATTACTTTATCAAGGTCTGAAGTATCGCATGAAGTATTAGTCGGTAATGCTGTATCTTTTTGCATCCAAGCAGCCCAAGTTGCTACACGATCTTTACTACACCAAATTTGTTTAGCATGAGTAGCAGCATTTGGATGGATAGGCAATGGGAATAAGAAACTGTAAACAGTTACATTATTTAACTGAGGAACAACTTGTTTTTCAAACATTTTGCAATAAGGACAATCTGGATCAGTAAATACCGCAATTTTACGGCTACCATCACCAACAACTTGTTTAATCGCTAAATCAAGAGGTAACTTGCTAAAATCAACTTTAGCCAAATCTTGCATACGTTGTTCAGTAATACTTTGTTTAGTCGCTAAATCAACGATATTACCAAATACCGCTAATTTACCATCAGTTGACACGTAAAATATTTTACGACCAACCACAACTTCATACAAACCAGCAATTTTAGTT
>CAYIZV010000108.1:0-6230 GCA_964367915.1 uncultured Neisseria sp. | reverse complement strand
CAAGATTTTTTTGCTTGGACACAAGAGCAAGCAAAATTAATCAAAGAAAAAAACTTTGATAAGCTAGATTTAACACATTTATTTGAAGAGGTCGAGGACATGGGCAATCGTCATGCTGACGAAATAGAAAGTCGCTTAGAGGTTTTATTAATGCACCTCTTGAAATGGAAGTATCAGCCTAACTTACAATCAAGAAGTTGGCAATTAACCATAAAAGAACAACGAAAAAGAATTATTTTACGTTTGAAAAAAATGCCTTCTTTAAAAAATAAACTTGATGAATTAGCTCTCGAAGCATATGATTTAAGCATTGATGACGCAGTAAAAGAAACAGGATTAGATGCGTCAATATTTCCTATAGCATGTATGTGGACAATTGACCAAGTTTTAGATGAATCATTTTATCCAAACTAACCTTTGTCTGCCTAGAGAAAGTAATGACTGCCCTCGAAGTGCCAACCAGAAACGGTCATAACTTAAAAATCATACGAAAACCCCCAATAAAATGCGCTAATTTTAATTAGCGCATTTTATTATTGATCTGATAATTTTATGCTAGAAATTTCATCTTCTAACCACGCCATGTCAATATCTGGGTGAGTAAATATCTCACCGTTAGTACATTTGTATCCATCTTTAATCATGTTGTAAATGTAAAAATGTAAGTAGCCATCTTCAAGATTAGTATCCCCAAATAATTTTTTTAAAATATATGCTTTCTGCACTTCAGTATATTTTTGTTTTTCATGAACTTCGTCCATCAACTTTAACAAAGTCTTAAGCCCATAACAGTTTGCCATTTTCAAACGATTATACTCATTTTTAAAAACCTTGTTCAACTCCAAAAATGAAGTGTTTTTCAAGTCAACTATTATCACAGTTGCTATGTATTTGCCAACTTTGATTTTTTTCACGACAGCCATAATTATTTGCTCCTTAATTTTTATGATTAACTTAATTTCATTGCCTTACAACTCCAGCGAACTACCACCACGCGATAATTGAATATCTACCCGTTCCATAACTTTCTCGGCAATATTTAGATCAAGCTGCTTAACTTCAATTTTACTATCTGGCACGGTTTTAAGCTCAATTTCGGTTTTTTTTGAGGTTGCAACTTCATCACCGACTTTTAGGCTATTGGTTTTAATCTGTTCCTCAATGGCAGCGCCATATTTTTTAACTGATAATTGACCCGAGTTAATTTCAGCATAAAATAAATCTTTGCCGCGAATATTCGCAATACCAATTTTGGTAATTGTGCCAAAGTTTAAATCTTTAACACCTTTGGACTTCATTAATTCCTGCGCTTTAAGATCCATTGATTTCTTATCTTCGGTTAAATCAACGACATCAAATTTATTACCCCGCGTTTGGCGGATGTAAATAAATTTACCCTTGGCTAGTTTTAACTTAGTGTCATGGAAAAATGATTTAACTTGTCCATTCGGTTGTTTAATTTTCGTTAAACAAACGTCATTACCCGCCTTTGTTTTAATTTGTCCTGAAGATATAACCTCGCCCATCGCTTCAAGCATGACTGGCTTTCTAGGTAGCACTAAATCGGCTTTTAATTGCAAATCATCAAGTTGCAAATATTTATCAGCGCGTTCAATCTTAAACACTTCCTTAGTTACTTCAATTTCTTTAGTCGTTTGTACTGGTACAAGGACTGAGATTTTAGAACCCATTGGCATATTCTCCATTAATAATTTATCGGCTAATTCATCATTAAATAGACGTTCAAATCCTTTCTCGGTTTTAATTAAGGTAAATTGCTCACCATTAGAATCTTTCCCAACTTTAATTAAAGCTCCTGTGTGCTCACTAACAAATTCATCAATATTGTATTTGGCTTGCACATCAGATTTAAACGTTTGAAGTTCTTCGGCTAAGATTTCAGCTTTAGCTATGTTTCTTAAAACTGATTCTTTAGTTATTGAAAATTTAATCTCATCATCAACGATTTTTGCTTCAAAAATGTGATTTAGTTTCTCATCCTTATTGAAATAATCAAGCTGCCTAGCATTAACAATAAATTCTTGATTATCATCAATTGATTTAACCTTGTATAAATTAATCTCTTTAGCAACTCCATCGTTGATAATTGTTAATTTACCGCTTTCATGAACAGAATACTTATCATTATTCTGTTCTAAATGCTCGCTAAATGTTTGCTGATTTTCAGCAACTAATTTAGTATTTTGTTCTAACTTGGCTAAGTGCTCAATTTGATACTGTTTAGAAAATTCATCCGTGAATTCAAGTTTGTAATTATTCTTAATTGCAAACTCAACAACTTCTTTGCGAAATTCATCAGATCCAGTTAGTTCAATTGTTTTACCAAATTTATTGACTGCTAAGTCAAGAGATAATTTAAGATTATCCTCAGATGTTTTAACCACTTCAATTTTAGCGCCAGTGTCTTTGATGACAACATCATCATTGATCTTGTATAGGATAGTTCCATTTTTATCAATTTCATAAGAAAAGTCTAGCCTAAAATCTTTGTAATTATCCACTGCATTAATTGAATTGAGTTTATTACTTGGTGTAAAATCAGCTTTCAATTTTCTTAACTCAGTTAGAGCAATTTCATCACCAGATTTAGCTTGCTCAGATAAAAAAACTTTATAAGAGTTTTGCATATCCAGATTATAAGAACTCTTTAAAGTTTTTAACTCATGATCTTTAGCCGTAGTTAAAGCTTTCAAGTCAATACTACGATTCATAACTAACGTACCAATTAGTTTTTTCTTCTCAGCAAATTTTAAACTTGGATTGTCTTTAATTAACTTAATTTCATCACGTGAATTTGAGTTAATTTCTTTGCGCTTGTCATTCGTAGCTTTAGTTATATCTGTCGTAAATTTAATTTTATCGGCTTTATAATCTTTAAGCCACTTTGTATATTCTTGCTTCAAATATTTATCTTGATTAAAGCTGTAACCAGTTTCACGCTTAACATCATTTTGCATGTTCAACGCATTATCTAAAACCTTAACCGATTCCTTGAATGTTAAATTTAATTCCTTGGTGCAAAAATCCACCATGGTTAAATTTCGATTGCCGCATTGGATTCTGTCATTGCCATTTTTATCTTTGGTTACGGTGTAAATATCGGGGTTAACCCCATGAGATTTAGCCAGTAACTCAAGCAAGTTTTCAGCTTTCAATGTTTGATTGATTTCATCCAAACGATTTTTATATTTAACTTCAATTTTAACTTTACTTTGTTGATCACCAATCTCATCTAAAGCCGTAGATTTTGGATCTGGTCGCTCAATGGTTGCACTGTTTGTAATATCATCTCGGTGTCTTGCTTCACTAGCTCGATTAAGTCGGGCTTTGAGCTTGGTTCTGTCGTTTCCGATTTCAAGGCTTCCAACTCTTGCAATATCTGATTCGATAGTTGTAAGGATTCGCTCATTTGCATCGAGATTTTCTCTAATAGATTCAAGAATTGATTCGTTTGTTCTGGGTTCATCAATTTCACTTTCTAAAATTTTAGTTTGATATTTTTCGTAAAATTTTTGCTGCAAAGTTTCAAGGTGCAAAGTTTTTTCTTCAATAGATAAATCTTTGTATAACTCTCTTTGCTTCTCGCTCATATTAGGCTTATACTTACATTCTAATGCTTTGTAAGTATTCCACTCATCAAGATTAGCTAAATGTTTATCTTGTACTTGACTGGCTTCAACCGCTGAATGATATTTAACTTCTGGAACTTGATTAATCTTTGCTATTTTATCGTCAAGACTTAGGGATAAAAATTCATCCCTAAAAACTGAATCTTTAAGATTAATCCCTTTAGCTTTGCCGACTTCCTTAATATTCAAGTAAGCATCAGGTTTACCATTATTGCGAATTTTAACCTCGTAACCATTATCAGATAATAAATCCTTAAGTTCATTCATGGACTGCGGATTTTTATCAATAATCAGTTTTAAAATATCCGCGCGCTCTTCTTTACCCGCACCATTAAATTCATCGCCCTTGTATCGGCTAATCATTTCACTAGATGAATTAAATGTAGTGCGAAGATTATCCTTAGGCGATCCTAGTCCATATTTTGCGTTAGTCGCTTCTTGGAATGAATCTATGTTTTTTAAAATATGCGGTATAGATGGATCAAACGAATTGCCACTAAGCAAATTCTCGCGTGGGATCACAATGTGAATGTGTGGCTTACGCACTATAGTTTGTCCATCAGCCGTTTCATAAGATTTTATTTTTGGTAAATGTACCTCAGAATAATAATCAACCTCATCATCGCGATAACCTTTCAAGAAAAAATCTTTAAACTCATTATCAATTTTTTCTAAAACATCGGGTGCGATGTAATCTTCCTTAAATGCTAAAGTAATATGAAAATATTTATTATCTGTACTTTCTATACTTTCAATAAGTTGATGCGTATAGCTAAGATCTCCATTTAGTATTACTCGCTCATCTAATTGGTTACGGTCATAAAACCTATCTTGCTTCTGTCCGTTTTCAAGATAGTCTTTAATGCCACCACTTCCGCCTGAAATTTTAATTAACACGTTTAATCTCAGCAAACTCACTAATAACCTGATGAAATAATTTTTGCAAATTATGTGTACTTGCAAATGCCATTTCATATCTTCGAGGTTCAATGCGACCTGTTAAGTTTGCAATATTTAAAGCCTTGGCAGTCTGGTTAACATTATTACTAATTTTTTTTAACATATGCAAGATTTCGGCTAATTCCGATTTAGCGTGTTCGCCGAGTTTTTGTCTTAGATACTCGCTCTCAGTAATTTCTAACAATGCACACTCAGCAAGAACACTGTGCTTTTTTTCCATTGAAACTCTGGCTTTAATTACAGCATTTTTCACATGTAATCCTTTATAAATTAAAAATGCAATTATAAATCAAGCGATTTAAAAAGCTACCCGAATAATCCCCCTAAGAGCAAATTAGTTTAATTTCTCTTATAAATAGTATTTAACTTGATTAAATCCTATTTTAACTAAGTCGGGTATAAATCCTAATCAAATTTTCAACATAAGGAATAAATATATTTATGCCGAATATTGAGAATCAAACTAGAAAAAATTCATTTTTTCGTAAAGGGTTTTAAAGGGGTATCCCCTTTAGCACAGTAGGTTTTGGCATCACTCGTTAGAGTGTGTCACAAACCACCATCGTGCCTATTATCTCAGGTAACAAAAACGTTAATTATTAAGCAAGATTCAGGATTGATTATGCTATGATACTGAGGTGATTAGATATAAAAACGATGGTGATTAAGAGGAAAAATCATATTTATGGAAGAAATATTAATTACAAATTATCCTTTGATTATTCAATTGAAGAGATCAAATTTGACATACTCTGAAATATCACAAATATTGCTTGATGAAAATAATATTAGCATAACTAAGCAACAATTGATTAACTTCGTGAATAAGGTTAAGAATAATAAAGTTCACTCTGAATATGCAAATTTGCTTTTACTTAGTTATGACTTAAGCGATGAAGTCAAATCTAGTTCAATAGAATTTGGGTCATTAGTTGTACTACATAAATCAATAATTGAAATGTTGCCTACAAAAGATTATGAGCCGTATATTCTTAATCAACAAACTCTCTCTGACTTACCAGATCAATTATCAATGTTATATGCTAAACGTTTTTTAAATTTAATTGACTTACCAGATGAATTATTAATACAACAACAAAAGGAGAAAAACCCAAAAATTGAAATTAAGCCTTTGAATGAATTACAAGATAATATTCACAAGAATATTAAACAAGAAGCTAAAAATCTTTTAGCAAATGTTAAAACAAAGTACGTGAAATTTTTAACCACTAACATATCAAGGATATACGAATGAAACCACAAAAAACTTATAACCTATCAGTATTAGATGTATTTAAAGATGTTGTCAATAAAAAACGTGATGAGCATAAAGATGAAACTAGCTTAGATATTATTTTAACTAAAGCAAAAAAAGATGCAATGGAATTAGTGAAGCTTGGATTTAGTCCAACTCAATTAAAGCAAGTATTTAAAGATGCCAATATAGAGGTATCACTTCATAAAATTAAACAAAATTTTTATAAAGTCAATAGTAGCGCTTCATCAAGAAAACCACGCATTTCACCAGCAACAGAACTAAAGCCAGAAAATATAACTAGTGAAATGAACTCTATTCAGTATGCAACTAAAGCTGAATCTGAGAAAGCTAAACTTCGGTTT
>CAYIZV010000107.1:0-6363 GCA_964367915.1 uncultured Neisseria sp. | reverse complement strand
TTACAGCGAGTTGGCGAAGAGCGGATTTATTGGGATGTATCCGCTAATGAATTCAAAAAAATTAAAAATGGCAATGTTGCCAGTAATTTTTACTATTACACCAAACAAAGCGATTTATCAAGTTGTGAAATAGTTGTAATTGCTGAAAGTGTTGCCAATGTTTTATCATTTGCCGAACTCTATAATAATCAGTTAGACAACATTGTTTATGTCTCAGCGTTAGGAGCAACTAACTACTTAAATGCACTAAAAAAGATGGTTAGCATTTCGCCGAGCTTAAAAACTGTTATTTCATTGGTTGATAATGATGAGGCGGGTATTAATGCCTATCAGCAAGTTAAGAAGTTTTTATCTGATAAGCATATCATTGACTATCAGATAATATCAGATGTTGAAAATGCAGATTTTAGCGATATGTATTGCAAGGATAAACAAACCCTTAAAATTGAAATTGATAGTTTCCTCAATAATACTGGTATAGTAATCAATCAAGCCTTGCAACTGGAATTATTAGAAATTATCAATAATAAAAAAGAGCTGCTAAATAATTTTAATGTTTTAATTTATCGAGAAGTCAAAAAATATTTAGAATTGTTTAAATTTGTAGTTTCAAATAATCAGTTGTATATCGTAAATCAAAATACAATGACTTACGAATTATTAGATTTATACATAATCAATAATTTTGTGATTAATTGTATAGAACTAATTAATTTACATAATCTGAGCTTTCAAAAAGTAGTAGATAATTTATTAGTCAAGTTAAAAGCGATTGCACCTAATGTCAATTTTGATTTAAGCATGAATTTTAAAAATGGAAGTATTAACCTGATAAATAAACAAGTTAATAATCATTTTATTGCTAGCGTCAATTACGTAGATTTTAACTATTATAGTGATGACCAATATAACCAGTTATTTAATGATACAAATAACCCCGTGAAAAAGTTTTTAACCAGCACCCTACCCGATGCAGAGGATTACACAATGTTATGTGATTGCTTGGGGTTTCTGCTTACCAAAAATAATCAGGAACATTTAGTTAGCCTGTATGGCTCAGGGGCTAACGGCAAATCTTTGCTAATGGAGTTAATAAAAAAAGCACTGGATAATGTTGCCGTTGATATTTCGCTAGATGAAGCCTTACATAATGAAAACACTCGTATCAGATTACAAAATAGACTTGTGGCGCTAAGTTCGGAATTTTCCGGACAATTGAATAACCGAGATTTGCAAAATTTTAAAACGTTGGTATCCGGTCAGCCAATTTCTGCCCGTTCGTTATATCAAAATCAAATAACAATTGAAAATTATGCTAAGTTTATAACATCCACTAATGAAATTATTTCCGCTTCAACATTAAATAATGATGCTTTGATTAGGAGATTGGCAATAATACACTTTGCGCAGAAATTTACACCCAAGCAGGAGATAAAAGAAACACTCTTTAAACAAGAAAATTTGGAACTGTTTTTTAATTTCCTAATCCGTTGTGCGCTAAATTACCAATATAAGATAAGAATTTCAGCTAATTCAGCTAAATTATTACAAAAGATAAACACTGCGACTAATAACGTTTTGGGGTTTTGTCAGGAATACGAATTGCGCCCCGGAGATGTTAGAGTTCAAGCAAAACGGTTATTTGAACTATATAATGATTATTGCAAAGAGAATAATTTTAAGCCATTGGGAAATAATAAATTTGCAGAGAAAATAGAACAACAAGGAATTAGTAAAGGCAGAAGTTCAGCATATGTATATTACTTGTTGGATAAAGAATTACCAACCATCAACCCCGTTCACTGGGGATGGCAGAATAAGGAGGACAAAAACGCTGGTTTACCATTTTAAAGCCCACACGGGCTTTTTTTAATGGGCTAGTTTGGTTAGGTATTTATTCAGTGTAATAAAATTTACCCCAATTTGTTTAGCCAAATCAATTTTTTTAGTAATAAGCAATTTATAAATATCAGCACTTTCAACAAAATGGCGGATTTTATTTTCTGCCTCGATTGCATTTTTTTGATTGTATTGGTTAATCTTTCTCATACACCCCCCCAGACTTAAAATATTCGATTTTCAAAATCTTCAAGTTCGCTAAGTTCCATAACCTTTTGGGTGTACGGCAAATGCCCTCGAAAAATGCGCCAATATTCAGGACTGGTTAACAATGTTTCAAGTTCAAAAATTGAATTGTCTGATTGTTTAACTTGTGCGATCAATTGCTGTAATTTATCAATTTGTAATTGACGCTGTAAAATAAAGTTAGTTGCTAAGTTAATAACTTCATTTTTAGAAAGTGGTGATACTGAAAACATTTTAATTCCCCCGATAAATTTTATTATAAATTCAGTTTATCGTAGTTTTATTAAAATGTCAAAAAAAGAGCGAAAAAAGATAATTCTATAATTAGTGAGTAAGAACAATTAACATTAAATATTAAAAGTTTATTTAATGTTAATTGTTGCTTTTATCTTCAATCAATGATGAAGCCGAGCAATTCAAGACTTGTGCTAATTTTTCGAGTAAGTCTAGGCTAATACTTCTTTGTCTTCGTTCAATAAATGCTATTGTATTTCTATGTACATCAAGCAATTCAGCAAGTTTTTCCTGACTGATATGTAGCTCTGCACGTTTCTGTTTTAGGTTTTCAGATAGTATTTCGATAAGTGATTTTTTAGTATTCATGTGCGAATTCTATTCAAATATTTACAATTTAACCATACACTAAATGTATGGCATACCTACAGTGTGTATTTTTATGCTAAAATACCATGATGAAGGTATTTTTCAATTACTCATTTTTAAAGGATTTAAGATGGAATGTGTGTGCACTCAATGTGGTTCAGATAATATTCAACGTTTAGAAGTAATTTACGAACATGGGACACAAGACGTTAATACCCGTAGTAAAACTATGGGTGTTGGCGTAGGTAGTGGTCTTGGTCTTGGTGGGGCTAAGACTGAAACTTCTGGAACATCTCAATCAAAAATGGCGCAAAAATCAGCACCGCCAACTAAGAAAAAAATGATGATTGGGGTAATTATGATATTCTTAGGAATAGCATTAACAGTTCTTAGACTATTTATTTTTGGAGTGCCGCTAGCTGCTCTGGGTGGATTTCTGATTTATAAAGCAGTTTTATATAATAAAAATCAATTTCCAGCATTGTATGAAACATGGCTACACGCTTGGATGTGTAATAAATGTGGGACTATCTTTGTTTTGGAATAAGCAAATTTACTAATTATTAAAACTACGCAACTTCTCAAATTTATTAAAACTTGGGAAGTTAATTTTTTATTATGGAGAAAGAATGAAAAACTCTAAAAATTTAATCTTGGCTTTGGTTGCTTCTTCTAGCTTAATGGCTTGTAATTCTGGTGGTGGCGGATCAAGTTCTGGTAGTGATTGGAACTCAGGTGGTATTGGTGGCGGTGGTGTTGATAATGTTAATAGTGTAATTATTCAAAGTAATAATTCATATGGTGTATCTTGGAAACGTGGAAGTGGTCAGGTTTGTTTAAGTCAAACTCCTTATGGTACAAACAACTGGTCTAATGTTCGTTGTGATGGCAATAATACTATGGGATATACAGTTGATGAAAATGGTAATGTATTCTTAGTAAAATCAGTTCAACCATATAATCCAGATAGCGTAGGTGGTACAGGTAAAGTTGAAACTGATGTTTATATTACTGATGCTAACGGCAATCAAATTGGTGAAACTTTACATACTTGTCAAAATCCAACTCGTTATGATCCTGCTAATGTAGCTTGTGTATATCCTCCATATTATACTGGTGATGCTTTTGTTGCTAAAAATGGAAAAATTTATTTTGGTGGGGGAAATGGAATTCACTCAGTTTCATATAGTGCTAACATGAATACAATTTGGGATAATAATGTTATTGATCCAACCTTGGGCGCTCTTTTACCTGTAACGGATAATACAACTTGGGGTGCAGCATATTCTTGGGCTATTGGAAATTCTGGAACGATGTATATTGATGGACAATGGGCTGGTGTATATAAAGAAGGTAATTGGACTAATTACATTGGACAAAGCAATGGCGGTGGACAAGCTTCTTGGAATGCTTATATTAACTCTTACTTACCTATTGATCCAGATCCTATCGGTGGGACTTCTAGTGATTGTAGTAATAGCCAAATTTGGGAATATCAACAATACGTTATGAGTTTTAGCTCTTGTCAATTTAGAACGGCTAGTGATGTAGTTCGAGCAGTTCAATTACGAGGTCTTGTTAAAAATAATTTTGCGGGCAATTGGGTAGTATTTAATCCTGATCTTCAAATGTCAAAAGATAACGATGAAATTATGTATTTAGGTTATCAAAATACACTATTTGCAGTAAAAATGGTACAACAAGGAACTACTGGTTTAGCTCAATTGGTAGTAAAAGTTGAAAATATTGTTAATTAATCAATAGCGATGTTAGAAAAAGGTTAGATATTTTTATCTAACCTTTTTTTATTTTAATATTCTAGCGTTCTAGTTCATCTTTTTTGCGTGGATTTATAATTTTTTTAACAACGGGTTTTGGTGTTGGTGCAGAATTTTTTGGCTTTTCTTCAATTTTTGGCTGTGGAGCAATAAATTGACGCTCTCCCATGCCTCGGCTATCATCATCATCAAATAAAAATGATAAATTCATAATTTCATTGTTTTGTGAATTAATTATTTTAAACTGCTTAAATCTGGCGACAACAACGATTATTTGCGCCTTTTCAGTTTTTTGGGTTTCATTGCAAAAATCTAAAAATTCAGATCGGTTTAGTATATTTCCCTGCTTATGCTGGTATAGTGCTAACAGAACTAAATAACGAGTAAACATATCCCTGTAATTTTCAAACAATGGACTAAAAAAATTTAGTTTGCTTTCGCCTTTGTAATAGTAGCGATTTTCTAAAAAATTATTGGCTTTTAATTGTGCCCTTATTATTTTGTTTTCCATAATACCCCCCGTGTTGTTATATTTATTATTATTTAATAATACGGCATTAATAAAAAATTGTCAAGAAAATAGCAAAAAAAGATATTTTATTTTCTGGTTCTTTGATTAATTGTTAAACTGTTAATCAGCTTATTTAATTTACCATCAGATAATTTTTGTTGGTCGAGCTCTTGTTGTTTTTCTTTTGTTTGCTTAATAACATCTTCAAATGAAATAAACGCATTTTGGTTATAGCCAGATTTAAAATTATTGATTAGTTCGTTTCTTTCAATTCCATAAATACTGTGTAAGTTATCAAATGCTTTGCTAATTGCATTAAGTTCAAGCGGTGCTTTTGCAAGGTATTTAGTAATGCTAATTTTATCGTTTAGCCTATCAAGCTGGTTTTGCTTGTCTGTAATTTGATTATCAATAGTTTTCAATTTTTGATTTTGTTGCTGCTCAAATATTTCTATTTGAGATAGTGCTATTTGCTCGTTTAATTTTATTTGCGCTAGGCTTTCGTTTTGGCGCTTAATTTCCATAGCCTTTTCAAATTCTCTAATTGACAGGTTTTTGGTTCGACTGTTGCGTTGCCCTCGGCTTAAATTCATAGCATCCGCTAAAATATCTTGATACTTTGCAAAATGCTGGATTTTATTTTTATAAGCGGTTTTTTTATCAGTAGATGGGTTAATTTTTTTATCCAGCTGATTGCCGGTTGTGTGTTGGCTGAAACTGTAATCCTGATAAACAATGTGGGCGGAGGGCAAGCCTTTTTCTGAAAAATGCATCGTAATACCTAATATATTTTTAGCTGATAACTGCTTATGTTTTAAACAGGCAATAGCGCCAATAATTATTGAATTCATTAATTGTTGTTTATCATTATTGAAATGGGCTAATAGTTCAGATCGGTTTAAATTTCCAAACTGATTACCAAAACCAATTATGAACTCTTTCCGTAAAGTCTCTATTTTGGGTTGTAGTTTGATGCGGATTTTTTTAGTAGGATTAGCCAACTTTTCTTGTTTTTTGTGATTTTCATAATCGGATTGTGCCTCACTGTATAGCTGTGTTTCTTTATCTTCGATTAGTTTTACCAAATGATTATTATCATGCCCCAAATTTCGGGAATATTCTATAAATTCAGGTTGTTGATTATCATTATTAATAGTAATTAAAATATCATTTTCCGAATGATTTGGATTGAGTTCTGGATTTTGATTAGTGATTTCATTAACAACCAGTAAATGGCTTAAACTTGATTTTTGATTTCGTTTTGCTTGTCGATATATTGCAATTATTCTCATTCTTAAATTCTCCTATAACACAAATACTCCTTTATTTTGTAAGGGGCTAACACACTAGCTCCTTAACTTTTTTAATAAAAAAAGTTAAGGGTGT
>CAYIZV010000106.1:0-6495 GCA_964367915.1 uncultured Neisseria sp. | reverse complement strand
AAAAATATACTATTCTTATATCTTCCAAATTAAGCTTGCCATCCTCCCCGTATTTTGATTTTCACGGTAGGAGAAAAACCAATTATGATTGCACTTAGTGCATATTTTAGGATTAGTAATATTTTGTACTAATAGACCAGTTTGTCTGAGTTTATACTCTGCAATTCCTCGTAAATCAGCCATGAATTTACCGCTATTAATACTTGGAATAAAAAATGGTGAAGTATCAGTATCTTTAGCGATAAAACTTTCCTTAACTTCTGCTCCAATTTCAAAGCACTCTTGATCTATTGCGGGCCCTATAAATGCCAACATTTTTTCGGGGGAAAACTGAGATAATTCTTTTATTATAGTTTTTGCTATAATATCATTATTAAGTCCTCGCCATCCAGCATGGATTGCTGCAACAAAATCACCTGATGTGTTTGTTAGCAATACAGGCAAACAATCTGCGGTCATAACTGCACACACCACACCTTTTTGAGTGGTGTAGGATGCATCCGCATCTGGTATGGTTTGAGAAAGATCCGCTTTTACAATTCTATCACTGTGTGTTTGTTGTAACCAAAATGGCTCATTTGGTAAATAGCTGCGTAACTGCTGGCGGTTAGCAATAACATTAGCTGGATCGTCATTAACATGGGTTGCTAGGTTAAATCCATTGCTACGAGAACTAACGAACGCATTAATATTTGATGGTAGTTTCCATGCAGGTTGCAACAGTATAGGTTTAGTCTTTGTCGTAGGCATAAATTATTTCCCAGTTACTATCATCTTCATCGTCCCAGTCCTCTGCCTCAAGTTGTACACCAAAACTAAGTGCGGCGAGTAAGTTACGCATATCATCTGCCATTCTTGTTTTAAAATTTAACGTTTCATTTGTAGTTGGGTGCACAAATGATAATTTAATTGCATGTAGAGCCTGCCTTTCAAGCTGCTCAATGGCATCAACAACTTCTGGCTGATAATTAATTTTTTTAGTTCCATATACTGGATCACCAATTAAAGGAAACCCTTTGTCTTTCATATGAACACGAATTTGGTGTGTACGACCAGTTTCTAATTTACATTCAATATAACAGATCTTATCGAATTGTTTTAACACCCGGTAACGAGTAATTGCTTCACGCCCGCCATGGTCTAAGGTTACCATTTTAGTTCGATTATGTGGATCACGTCCGATCTTTTTATTGATAATACCTTCTTTAAATGGGTATCCTTCAACAAAAGCACGATATATTCGGCTTACTGAACGTACTTGTAATTGTTGAACTAGACTGATCTGTGCATTTAGTGTTCGTGCTACCACCATCAGTCCGGTAGTATCTTTATCTAAGCGATGCACAATTCCAGCACGAGGTACATTGGCTAGCTCAGGGTAATGATATAGTAACCCGTTGAGTAGTGTACCTGACCAGTTTCCTGCACCAGGATGAACGACCAGCCCAGCTGGTTTATTGATTACTATAACTTGATCATCTTCGTAAATAATATTTAACTCAATATTTTCGGGACTAAATGCTTGTGATTCCTCATTAAATGGTGGTGTGATAAAGACATGTTCACCTCCCATTATTTTATCTTTAGGTTTAGCTGTGTTTTGGTTAATCAGGATGTGACCTTCTTTGAGCCAATTTGTTAATTTACTTCTGGATAAATCTGATATAATCTCGGCTAATGCTATGTCGGTGCGGATTCCAATATAATTATTAGGAATAGTAAAATCAAATGTTTCCAGATCTAAATTTTCTGCAATGCTAATTTTGAAATCTGTATTAATGGACAAATTCATAAAAGTGTGCTCTTTTTTTAAATTATTAATTGCCGTTATTGTATCACTTATCGTGGTTGGATGTGCTTCTGACGGTCTTGATTCTGTACGTGAAGAAACTAAAGGCTGGTCAGTTGATAAAATCTATGCTGAAGCTAGTGCTAAGTTGGCAGATCATAGTTGGAGTAAAGCAATTAAACTCTATGAAGTTTTAGAAGCAACCTATCCCTATGGAACATATGCTCAACAGGGGATGCTTGATTTGGCTTATGCTTATTATAATAGTGATACTCCGGAATTGGCTATTCCTGAAGTAGATATGTTTATTCGGACATATCCAACCAATGCTAATATGGACTATGCTTTATATCTCAAAGGCTATATTAACTATTATAATGATAATGGTTTGATGGCACGTTTTAGTAAACAAGATTTAAGTGAGCGAGATCCGAAAGGTTTGCGCGATGCCTATGCTGCATTTGCTGAAGTAGTTGATAAGTACCCTAATTCAAAGTATGCGCCTGACTCTAAAGATAAAATGAATAAACTGGTAAACGCGCTTGCGCGTGGTGAATTGTTTCGCGCTAGGCATTATATGCAGATTAGAGCTTACTTAGCAGGGGTTAATAGGGCACAATTGTTAATAAAAACCTATCCCAATACAGCATATGTAGAGGAGGCGCTTGCGATTCAAGTAGTAGCCTATCGTGAACTTGGTGAATTGACCTTGTCACAACAAACGCAACAAGTTTTGGCGATGAATTTTCCTCAAAGCCAATATGTGAAAAATCCGTGGGTTTATCAGGATATGCCTTGGTATACCTTCTGGCGTAGTTAATTTAGAGGAGCACAGTAGTGTTAAATAATAAGGTTTTAATTTGGGCGTTTGGCTTATTGTTGGCAGTAGTGTCAATAGTGCCATTCGCGATTCCTTACGCGTATTTTCCAGTTTCAAAATTTTATGCTGAATCAACTAGCTTGATTGCGGGAATTTTAATGTTTGCCGTAGTTATTTGGGCAAAACCACAGCTTAAATTTTCTCCAATAGCAATTGCTTCATTTGCTTTTGCGGTATTTGCTCTAATTCAACCATTTTTTGTTCATACCTATTTTTTAGGTAATAATTACTACGTTGCATTATTGTTTTTTATTCTAGGGTTAGTCGCGATTGCTGTGACATCTTTAGTAGATGGCGATGATAAAACTCGTGATAATTTAATGTTGATTTTGTGTTGGTCTTTAGTTATTTCTGCAACGATTCAAGCAATTATAGCTTATTTACAGTATACTGGTAAAGCGGCTAATTTCTCTGAGTATGTTTTAGTTTCACCGCAAGATCCTGGGGATGGTTCAAATATTTTTGGTAATATTGGTCAACCAAATCAATTTACAGACTTTATTTCTATTGGTGTAGTTGCATTATGTTATTTGTTCTTCATTGGACAAATTAACCTTATTGTATTTATCGCTTACTCATTATTATTTGCTCTGGCTGTTACTTTTACTGCTCGTCGTGGTGTTTTACTATATTTTATAATTATGTTATTTACTGCTGGATGGATGTGGTTACGTAATTTAAAAAAACCAGAACAGAGCATTAATTATAAAAAAGTAGCACTATTGATGATTGCTTTTTTTATTGGCCTGATGGCTGTGCAATTTGCATTCCCTAAGCTTGTAGCAATGTTTAGTTCTCACCCTGCAAGTGTTTCTACTGGACTTAATCGTTTGTCAGAGAATGCTATTGGGCAAAGTACATACCGTCGCTTTTACGAGTGGTATAAAGCATTGGTAATGTTTGCTAATCATCCTCTATTTGGTGTTGGCTGGTATCAGTATCCGCGTGAGGGTATCTATATTATGTTAACTGAACGTTTTATGTATATTCCGCAAAATATGAAGTTATACACACATAGCCATAATAGCCTAGTTAATATGATGGCAGAGACTGGTCTTATTGGAACATTAATTACTATTGGTTATGGTTTAGGGTATTCAATATTTTTGTTACTTCGTCGTGTGAATACATCTCAGGCTTTATTCATTGTGTTACTTATGATTCCGATACTAACTCATAGTTTCCTTGAGTATCCATTATGGTATGCATATTTTATTGTGTTATTGATTATTTTCTTGGCTTTTGCCCCGGCTAAATATGTATTAAAAAATAGTATGGGAGTCAAAGCTACTGGGAGTATCATAGTTGCATTATTAATGTTGTTTGCATATAATTCATATCAGATGAATAATCAATTGATGGCTTACACGCAAACGCCAACTGATTCAGATGATTTCGTAAGCAATGTAACTGGTTTAGAGCAAATAGTGGATAGTAACTCAATTTGGTCTATGTCTGCGATGATGGTTCTTGATAATTATATCATGCCAGGTTCGCAAGCTACCAGCGCAGTTATGCCGCCAGCGGATCAATTAAAATACGTTGATAAACTAGCTAATGCTTTACCTTATCCTGGGGCTTTATTTAAACAAATCATCGTCCATAAAATGGCAGGTGATGATAAAGGTGCTAATTATTATGCTAACGTATTGGTACATGCGTATCCGTTTTATCAACAACAATTTATTCAGCAGTTAAGTACTGCGCCGCAGTTTGCTGATGTTGTGAAAACAATGGAAGCATTCCATTATGAAGATAAATCTGAGTTAAGCAAGCTTTTAAGTAAAGGTAAATAAGACGATGTTAGAGATGAATAATCTAGTTCCTATGGTAGTTGAGCAAAGTGCTCGTGGTGAACGTTCTTTTGATATTTATTCGCGTTTATTGCGTGAAAGAATTGTGTTTTTGGTGGGTGAAGTTAATGACCAAACCGCTAATTTGGTGGTTGCTCAGTTATTATTTCTTGAGGCTGAGGACCCAGATAAAGATATTTCATTCTATATCAATTCACCAGGTGGATCGGTAACGGCTGGGATGTCAATTTATGATACCATGAACTTTATTAAGTGTGATGTTAGTACGATTTGTATTGGACAAGCTTGCTCTATGGGGGCATTTTTATTATCTGCAGGAACAAAAGGAAAACGCTTTGCTTTACCCAATTCGCGAGTTATGATTCATCAACCTTTGGGAGGGTTCCGTGGACAAGCTTCAGATATTGAGATTCATGCTAAAAACATTTTGTTTATGAAACGTAAACTGAATGAAATGTTAGCGCTACATACTGGTAAATCAATTGAGCAAATTGAACAAGATACCGATCGTGACAATTTCATGAGCAGTGAAGAGTCAATGGAATATGGTTTGATTGATAAGGTATATACTTCACGTAGTGAGATAAAAGGATAGTAACAAGATGGCAATAAAAAAATGTTCGTTTTGTGGTAAAGCTGAAAGTCAAGTCAAACACCTGATTGCTGGTCAGCAGGGATATATTTGTAATGAATGTATTAAGGCTTGTGGTGAGATTCTAAAATCAGCTCCAGATGCTGGAGATGTTGCAGCACAGGTAGAAGCTGAAGAAGTCGAGAAACCAATTCCAAAGCCTAAAGAAATTGCAGCTGAATTGGACAAATACGTAATTGGGCAGGAACAAGCGAAGAAGGTATTGGCGGTTGCTGTGTACAATCACTTTCATCGTGTACGTGACACTTTGGCTGATGACCAGGATGTTGAGTTAGCCAAAAGTAATATTTTACTAATCGGGCCAACTGGTTCTGGTAAAACATTGCTTGCGCAAACCTTAGCACGCTTTTTAGATGTTCCATTTGCAATTGCCGATGCAACAACACTAACTGAGGCTGGTTATGTGGGTGATGATGTCGAAAATGTACTAACCCGCTTATTGCAAAATTGTGATTATGATGTTGAAAAAGCTCGTCATGGGATTATTTACATTGATGAGATTGATAAGATTTCACGCCGCAGTGAAAATCCGTCAATTACACGTGATGTATCAGGTGAGGGCGTACAACAGGCATTGTTAAAATTAATTGAAGGTACAGTTGCTAATGTTCCACCGCAAGGCGGGCGTAAACACCCTGGTAAAGAAATGATTCAGTTAGATACCAGTGATATCCTATTTATTTGTGGCGGTGCATTCTCTGGGTTGGAAAAAATCATTCAAATGCGTAGTGAGAAATCTGGTATTGGTTTCGCTGCGCAAGTTTCAAGTAAGTCAGACGTTGTCAATAAGGATGCTTTTCTTAAAGATACTGAACCAGGTGATTTAGTTAAATTTGGCTTGATTCCTGAATTTATTGGCCGTTTACCAGTACATGCTATTTTACGCGAATTGGACGAAGATGCTTTGATGCAAATTTTGACTGAACCTAAAAATGCCTTACTAAAACAATATAAAAAACTGTTTGCCAAGAATGAGGTTGAGCTTAATTTTGAATCAGATGCGTTGAAAGAAGTTGCCAAGTTAGCCTTGGCGCGTAAAACTGGTGCTCGTGGTTTGCGTTCAATTTTAGAAAACCTACTGCTAGACACTATGTACGAACTACCTAGTCAGACAGATGTTAAAAAAGTAACTATTAATGCGGATGTTGTTGCTGGGAAAATTAGCCCACTAACTGCGTAAATGTAGTAACTGATATAGTTTTTTTAAATAAATACCTCGTTTCATTACTCTTCGTTTTTGAATCTTGGACTTTGTCGGATTTCAAAAAAGACTCCTTATGTAGTTCTAACTACACTGCGTCGTCTTTCTTCTCAATCCTTCGCGTCAAATAATCAAATACTACGAGAATAGATTAGAATA
>CAYIZV010000105.1:0-6718 GCA_964367915.1 uncultured Neisseria sp. | reverse complement strand
TAGTTATATATTACATAATCATAGATGAACTATATTTTTAATGGATTGATAAAATGAAATTTGTAAAAAAACATGATGAATCAGGTCAGAAATTCTTGGAAGTTAATGTAAAAGGTTATGAACTTATCAATAACTCTGTGCTAAATAAAGGTCGTAGTTTTACTCCAAACGAAAGAGCGGAGTTTGAGCTATATGGTATATTGCCTTCGGCATATTTTTCGCTTGATGAAATTGTGGATAAAAATTATCAGATTGTCATGAATACTGATACTGATCTTGATAAACATATTTACCTAAGAAATTTACAAGATCGCAATGAAACCTTATTTTATGCATTATTGAACAAATATATTGAAGATATAATGCCTTTAATTTATACCCCAACAGTTGGTAGTGCATGCCAAAATTTTGCACACATTTATAGGAAATCACGTGGTTTGTTTATTAGCTATCCAGATATCGATAAAATTGATATCATGTTAGCTCATGAACAGTTTGATGAAACGGATGTAATTGTCGTTTCAGATGGTGAAAGAATACTCGGTTTGGGCGATCAAGGTGCTGGAGGTATGGGGATATCAATAGGTAAATTGTCATTATATACTGCATGTGCAGGAATTCCACCTCATAAAACACTGCCGATAGTACTTGACGTAGGTACAGATAATGAAACGTTACTAGATGACCCACTATATCTTGGTTGGCGCAACAAACGCATTAGAGGTCAAAAATATGATGATTTCATTAATGCATTTATTAATGCAGTAAAAAAGAGATTTCCAAAAATATTATTACATTGGGAAGATTTTGCACAAAATAATGCATTAAGATTACTAAATAAATATAGAGAGCAGCTTTGTACTTTCAATGATGACATACAAGGTACAGCTTCTGTTGTAGTTGGTTCATTGTTATCGGCGTGTAAGTCATCAGGTATTGAATTATCAAAACAGAAAATTATTGTAGTTGGTGCAGGTTCTGCTGGGGTTGGAATATCTAATCTTATCCTAGAAGCTATTGTCAACCAAGGTGTGTCACGAGAAGAAGCATACAAAGCATTTTACTTAGTGGATAGAAGTGGTCTAATTACAGATCATATTGACTCATTAGATTTTCAAAAACCATTCAGTAGATCAATTGATGAGACGAATGCGTGGAACTTTGTTGATCGTAAAAATATTACTTTATTAGAGACAGTACAAAATGCTAAAGCTACTATGATTATTGGAGTATGCGCCCAAGGTGGTATTTTTAATAAAGATGTAATTGAAGCTTTAGCGACTAACTGTGAAAAACCGATTGTTTTCCCACTGTCTAATCCTACAGAAAAAGCTGAAGCTAACCCACATGATGTTTTGAACTGGACAAATGAAAAAGCAATAGTTGGAACAGGTACCGCTTTTCCAAAATATCAATCTAAAGATGATTTAAAACGTATTGATCAAGTAAATAATTCTTATATTTTCCCAGGAATTGGTCTTGGTGCGATAGTGGTTGGTGCATCGAAAATAACTGACAGAATGTTTTTAATTGCTGCTGAAGAGCTTGCTAAATTTTCGCCTGTTAAATCAGAAAGTAACTATAATTTTTTACCTCCACTTACAGAAGTAAGAAATATCGCTAGAAACATAGCTTGTAAAGTAGCTAAAGAAGCTGTTAACAGTGGGTTGACATCTCATGAAAGCATATCTGATGAATGTATCAATAGTATGCTAGATGACTATATTTGGAATCCTGTATATCTTCCATATAAATACACTCATAGTATTTGACTTTTGGACACAAAGGATTGATAAAAAAAGACGACTCAGTGTAGCTATATATAACTACAGAAGAAGTCTTTTTTGAAATCCAACAAAGTCCAAGGCTGAAAGACGACGGTTCTCTAATGTATACTCAATTTATAAAAACTTACCCTTTACTATAGAAGATAAATATATCGATGAACATTCAAGATATTCTCATTAAACTTAAGAGCTTTCCGGTAATGATTTTGAGCCTGATTACTTTGGCTCTTTTTATTTATTTTTTCTCGTATTTATTTCCTTTTACCAATAATGCGTTTGTAGTAGCAAATGTTATGCCTGTTGCAGCAGATGTTTCTGGGTTTATTACTGATATCTATGTCCAAAATGGTCAGACCGTAAAAAAGGGGCAACCATTATTCAAAGTTTATCAAGATCCTTATGAACTTGCTTATCAACAAGCACTAGCAAACTATAATGAAGAATTAGCCAATATTGTGGTTATCAAAAAAGAAACCAAGAAAAATCAAGCATTATTAGCTGCTGCCGAAGAAAACTATAAAAAAGCTGATTATGAATACCAATTAAAGAGCAATCAAAGTGTAAGTCTAGCTGTTGCACACCTTGAGGTACAAACAACTGACTATCAGCGCAAATCATTAGCCAATAATGTTAAAGCACTCAAAGCTCAATTAGACATTGATGATGCACAAATAATCCAGCATCAACAAAAAGCCAATGCTCTTCAAGCGATAATGAAAAATGCTAAATTAAATCTTGATTTGACCACTGTAAGGGCTTATGCTAATGGTGTCGTGGATAATCTCTATTTGACCACAGGTACGCCAATTAAAGAACATCAACCGCTATTTTCGTTTGTTGATACATCAACTATGTACATTCAAGCTAATTTTAACGAAATTGATCTGCGAAGAGTTCGTAATGGAGCTAAGGTTTATATTTTTCCACGTATGTATTTGTGGGAAAAAGCATATCATGGTGTAGTAGTTGGTAATACATGGGCAGCAAATAGACAAATCACATCTGAAAAGACACAGATACAAACAGTTACAGAAAATGAGAATAACTGGGTTATGTTGCCGCAACGCTTACCAGTACAAATCAAAATAACTGACTACGATCCAATAAATTATCCGCTAAGTTTTGGTTCAAGCGTATATGTTTATATTAAACCATAAAACAGTAAATCGATAACCACTTGAGTTTATGCTACAACATATCCTAACTTCCATAGCTGTTAATATTTTTGAAGAATTTATACCTAATAACGATGAAAAAAAATTTACTTTTGCTTCCTTTGATTGGCTTAATTGTTGCATGTAGCCAATCGGCTTTACCTAAGATTGATTATCCTGCTAAATTTAATTCTGCTGATCAGTTTGTTGTAATACAAGAGAGTATGCCTGAATTAGCATGGTGGCAGCAGTTAAAGGATAATAATCTCAATAAATTAATCGAGTCTGGTCTAAAAAACAATAATGACATTAACATTGCCTATGCCAATTTAGATCAAGCACGTGGTCAATTACGCCAAATACAACTTAGTTGGATTCCATTTATTGGGTTATATGGTGGATTTTCGCAAAACCCTGATTTTGCCAATCCTGGTACTTTCTATGGAATCTGGCCACAATATACCCTTAATCTGATGCAATTACCGATGCAACAAAAACAAGCTAAATACAATGTTGCATTACAGCAAGCCAAGATTAATTCGGTTAAGTTAACCTTAATAGGTCAAATTGTCTCGAGTTATATGACATACTTAGCCCAAACCGAACAACTCAAGCTTTTAGATAAATTACAGCAAGATACCAAGCTACTTATCAAGATTAGATTAGATGCATTAAAAGGTGGAATTGGTGTTGAACAGGGTGTTGAACTCTTAAAGTCGCAAGAACAACAAATTATCAGCCAAAAACAAATCGTTGAAAATAATATCGTTATCAGTCAAAACTCCTTACGATATTTATTAAATAATAATCCAGGTAAGATTATTACCCAGAATCAATTTATGACTATTAATGAAAATTTTATTGATCCAGGAGCACTACCCACGACAGTTTTAGCCAATCGACCAGATCTCAAAATGGCAGAAATACAAGTGTTGATTGCCAATGAAGGCATCAATATTTCAGCCAGTAATCTGTTTCCGCAAATTCAATTAGATCGGTTTATGGGGATGCAAAGTAATAATGGTACATTAGGTAACCCAGCTACACCTGGGGCCTTTAGTGATGCATATTTGAATTGGCAAATCAATCCAAGTGTGTTTGGTCAGATTGAGGCTAATAATGGTCAATATAAAGCTGCTACGTATAATTATATAAAGACTGTTCGGCAAATTCTGCGTGATGTTGACAATGATTTTTCCACTCGAAATCACTATCTTAAGAAATTAACCGCTGACAAATCATCCTATGACCACGCAAATAAAGAGTATCAATTGCAAAATAGTCTCTACACACGGGGAATTATTTCATACATTGTTGTAATGAATTCGCAGTTGTTATTAGATAATATTGCACTTTCTTTAAATCAGAGTAAGCTAGAATACTTATTAACTCAAGTCATGTTATACCAAGATCTTGCTGGCGGATACAATTATGAATCTGGTAATCACCTTGAATAGTTTAAAAAATATCAAATACAAAGAAGACTTAAACTAAATGAATCAAGTCAAATTTTCTGCCGACAAAATCATACGTGCCACCCGCATGAGTCTTGCACTATTAATCGGCTTTGCTTATGTGGCTTATAGCGGTGTTTCAGATGGCTTTTGGGTTTATATTACAATATCGTTGGTATTATTTGATAGTGCGACTATCGGTGGCACTATGGCCAAAGGTAGCTCGCGGACACTGGGTACACTGATTGCATCTATTTATGCTTTAGTTTTTATTATAGGGTTTGCCAATAATTTTGTCATAAACATTATTGCAATAATCATCGGGATTTTTCTCTCAGTATATTTATTTATGGATAGTAAATACACTTATGGTGGACTGCTAACGTGGACTTTGCCAGTGCTACTAATTAATAATAATGATATTAAAAGCTCATTTTTGCGATTATTTAATATTATGATTGGTGCCTTAATTGCGTATATTATGCACCGCAGGTTTTATCCAGTCAAAGCACATAATAAATTGCTCGGCGTAATTAAAAACACCCTGAGTGAAATAAATAAGCTGTTAGAAATCTTAATCACATCAGCCAGAACCGCTCAGATTAACGCGGTACAAGTCACAAGCAGCGGCAATACAATTCTAGCTGAAATAGGCAAATTTACTAAGTTTTATGAAGAGGCTTGCCTTGAAAAAATTTTGAGTATCCAACAATTAGATGCTGCAAAAAATGCTTACGTCTACATTCGCCATTTATATCGCTTATTAAATGTAACCTTAATCTGTCTTAAGCGCGGTTCATTTAAACATGATACACTGGAAATTGAAAAACTTAGCACAATAGTTGGGCAAATTAACTTAATCATAAGCTTACTCGATGGGGATTTAAATAATGTCGTGTGGCCAGATAGCTTGCAGGTAACCGAAGTTAGCGCCAAATATAAGAAACATAAGACAATTAAACTCCAAAGCATTGATAAGCCCCTAAACGAAGATATTGCTGGCATCACTTTTAACCTAGCCAAGCTTTATCAATATACTACGAATCCAATTACCCCATCTGAGTCACAATAAAACTATGCCAACAGTTAAATTTACCCCCGAAAAACTTATTCGCGCGACCAGACTTAGTTTGGCGTTGCTAATTAGTGTTGCATACGTTACATATGTCGGTATCCCAGAAGGCATTGCTGTCACCATGACATGCGCCATTATTTTATATGACAATCCTACCGTTGGTGGTACTATCACTAAAAGTCATTTACGCTTTTTTGGTACCTTGTGTGGTTTTATGCTCGCTATGGTTTTTATTATTGGTTTTGCCAATAGTATGATCACCAATTTGGCGGGAATAGTAATTGGTGCATTTATTGCTGGCTATTGGTTTATTGATAACAAATACTCGTATATTGGCATTATGACCTGCGCGACATTGCCCATGTTATTGATCAATAATGGTGATATTCGTAGCGCTTTTTTACGACTCTTGTCGATTTCGTTGGGTGTTTTGATTGCTTATATCTTGACCAGGTGGTTTTATCCTGATTATGCGTACAATCGAACGTTAATTAGTATCAAAAGCTTAGTCACTGAATTACAAATTTTACTTGACTCGTTACTTAAGCAAAATTTTAACCAAGACGAATTTGAAGCACTCTACCTAAAACAAGAAACACTTATCATTAAAGAACTTACCAAATTTGTGCGTTGGCATACTGAAGCTCAACGTGAAGCAGTTCCAGCATATACTAACGCGACATTGAGTGTCTATGCCAATATTCGTCATATTTTTCATCTAAGTAGTATTCTGGCATTTAATTTAGACTTTGATGAGATGCGGGACAATGAGATAAGCAAGAACCAACTGCGCGCTATATTAGCCAAAAGTCGAGTAATTATCGACTCATTAGCTATCAATTATAGTAACTATTTTATATCAGCAGAATTTAATCTTGATGAAATTAAGGCACAGGCGGAAGAAAATACACCACTAGAAGATGATGAGCTTTCATCAGTAATAATTATTGCCAATATTGAATATGAAATTGATTTAATTATTAGACAGCTAGTAATTATTTACAATATCCGCAAAGAACAGGCTTATATTTAACGATGAATTATCTCGTGACACCAATTATAATTTTGAAACCTCTGCACATAAAAATAAATTGTATAATTTGTAACAAATTTAGTTGTCAATTTTCTAATTTTAATCTTATTTAATTGAGTAAACCAGCAATTAATTATGTTTTACAATTGTCCTAGCCCCATATAATAGAACCACTCATAATTAGACAATTTGATAACATTTAGTCAAATTAAGGA
>CAYIZV010000104.1:0-6726 GCA_964367915.1 uncultured Neisseria sp. | reverse complement strand
GAAAATGCAGCAATTGAAATTGCGTATTTTTTCCCTGTAACTGAGCTTTGCCCACGTACTCGTTAATATACTCAAACAGATTCATCATACTGGACCGTTGCTAAGTTCCTCACCTACGGGCTGTAGGTTTCTTCACTTGTCGCCTACCAGTATTTCCAATCTGTTCGAGTATACTTTGAGCATATAAATTATGCTTTGAATCTTAGATTTGATCTGAAATTAGTGTTTGCTTGCAAAATGGAATAGAATGAAAGTTAATTTACTCAATTATACCTTAGCCAAACTGGAAGAGTTTTTTCTTGAGATTGGTGAGAAAAAATTTCGTGCACGGCAAGTTTTTCGCTGGCTGCATATTTATGGAGCTGAGTCATTTGATGAAATGACAGATATCGCGAAAACCTTGCGTGCCAAGCTTGAGGAAGTTGCAACTATTGAAGCTCCAGCACTGGTTTCAGAACAGATATCTGCTGATGGTACTCGTAAATGGGCGCTAGAAGTCAGTGGCGGTAATAAAATTGAAGCAGTTTATATCCCCGAAGATGGTCGTGGCACGCTTTGTGTTTCATCTCAGGTTGGTTGTGCTTTGGAATGCCAGTTTTGCTCAACTGCTAGACAAGGGTTTAACCGTAATCTAAGCAGCGGTGAAATAGTTGGACAGCTATGGTGGGCTAATAAACGTTTGGGTAAAGATCCTAAGGGTGAGAAATTAATTACCAATGTGGTGATGATGGGTATGGGCGAGCCGCTAGTTAATTATGATAATGTAATTGATGCAATGAAGATTATGCTCGATGATAATGCCTATAATTTATCTAAACGCAAGCTAACACTATCAACCAGCGGGGTAGTGCCAAAAATTGATACATTGGCGGATGATTGCCCGGTTGCGCTAGCAATAAGCCTCCATGCATCAAATGATGATGTGCGAGATGAAATAATTCCACTTAATAAGAAATATCCAATTTCACAGTTACTTGCAGCTTGTCAGCGTTATTTGGACAAGTCGCCAAAAAATTATATTACTTTTGAATACGTAATGCTTAAAGATGTGAATGATCATATTGAGCATGCTCGTGAATTAACCAAATTAATGCGTGGAATTGAGTGTAAATTTAATCTGATTCCATTTAATCCTTTTCCTAATTCTGGCTTTGAATCTTCAAGCTGGGAACAGATATTAAAATTTCAAAAAATATTACAAAATGCAGGATATATTGCCACAGTTCGCAAAACCCGTGGTGATGATATTGATGCTGCTTGCGGGCAGCTGGTGGGTCGAGTTCAAGATAAAACCAAACGCCAGGAGAAATGGAAGAATTATATTCCATTACATGAGGTCTGATATGTGGACAAAGTTAGCTGTAGTAATAAGCAGTGCGTTACTGTTAAATGCATGTGTGACTAGGACTATAAATAGTGATGGTTCAGTGCAAAGTACGGTAATTGATAAAAATAAATTATCTGATACCTATATTGATCTGGCTATTGAATATCAACAGCATAATGCGCCACAGGTTGCTTTGGAGAGGGCAAATTTGGCAGTAAGCACAAAAGATGATAATCCCAAGGCCTATATGATACGTGCAATGATTTATCAACAGCTTGGGCAATATGATAAAGCTGAGCAGGATTTTAAAAGAGCGTTGTGGCTTGATAATAAATATTCTGAAGATAATGTTAACTATGCCGTATTTCTTTGCGATCAAAAGCGTTATTCAGAAGCGATATATAATTTCAGTCAGGCATTAGATAATCCATTGTACTATACTCCGGAAATTGGTTACTACAGCCGGGGCAATTGCTATGCTAAGCAAGATAGCTTTGAATCTGCTAATCGAGACTATTTGACCGCACTTAATTACAAATCACCTCCGCAAGATACCTATATTGCATTATCCAAGCTCCAATTTAGTCATCAGAATTACCAATTGGCAAATTATTATTTGAATCGTTATAGCAGCTCACAAACACCCGAGACAATGTGGTTGCATATTCAGATATTACAGGCGATGATCGATCAAGGCGTGAGTACTGCCAAATATCGTGAATACAATAGTTATCGTAAAACTCTTGGTCAATTATTGATTAAAAATTATGGTGATACTAAAGAAGCGCAACAGTATTTATTACAATATGATGCGTCTGGTACACCACTTCCTTCGCGTAAAAAGGCTTTGCCTGAAGCAACTAGTGCAGTACTGTCTGACAGTGCGGCTCAATCCATGACGTTATTTGAATCACCCTCAGAAGCTGTAAAAGCCAACCGTAAAATCAATCCATCTGCTAATGACGCTCCAGGCGTGATAGTGGTCAAATCTGCTCCTGCCGCGAGTCAAGTATCTACTCCGTCAAATGCGGCAGCTGTTACGACAAATAATAATTCAGCGGTAGTATCAAATAGCGCTAATGTTGCTATTCCTGCATCGAACGCTTCGACAGGTGCTCTAAGTTCTTCAGCGGTGGTGAGCAGTGCTTCTTCACGTCGCTCAATAACAGTTAACCCTGGTGATACGCTTTATAGCATCAGTCGCAAATATTCAATTCCAGTAGCAACGCTACAAAAAATAAATAACATTGGTCCACGTGGAATTCTTAGTGGAATGAAACTGTATTTGGATCCTCAATAAATGACTAGGAGTACGAGATGCTAGCACGTAGAAAAACTTTTAATTGTAAGGTTGGTAATATTTGGGTGGGTAGTAATTATCCCGTAGTTGTTCAATCGATGACTAATACTGATACTGAAGATGCATTGGGTAGCGCGATTCAGATTGCGGATTTAGTTCGTGCCGGATCAGAAATAGTTCGGGTAACTGTTAATACAGTTGAAGCAGGAAATAAAATTCGCGAAATTAAACAACGTTTAGCAGATATGAATATTAATGTACCGATAGTGGGTGATTTTCATTACAACGGTCATAAAATATTAGCCGAAAGTGATTGTGCCAAATATCTAGATAAATACCGAATTAATCCTGGCAATGTAGGCAAGGGTAGCAAACGTGATGAGCAATTCGCCTATATGATCAATAGCGCTATTGAACATGATAAACCAATTCGGATTGGGGTAAACTGGGGCTCATTGGATCAAGAGCTTTTGGCGCAAATGCTCGATGCTAACGCACGTTTGAGTGCTCCATTAACTTTAGAAGAGGTTATGCGTCGTGCATTGGTTGATTCTGCGTTACAGAGTGCAGAAAAAGCAATAGAGCTAGGCTTGCCTGAAGATCGGATTCTTCTTTCTTGCAAAGTTAGCCATGTTCAGGATTTGGTTTTAGTTTATCGTGATTTGGCTTCAAAATGTCAATTTCCACTTCACCTTGGTTTAACTGAAGCTGGTATGGGAGCCAAAGGGATCGTAGCATCAACCGCCGCGCTATCAATTATTTTGCAGGATGGGATTGGGGATACGATTCGCGTGTCTCTAACTCCAAAACCAAATGAAAGTAGAACGCAAGAAGTTGTTGTCGCACAGGAGATTTTACAGTCACTAGGACTACGTGCTTTTGTGCCAGAAGTAACTTCATGTCCGGGTTGTGGTCGCACGTCCAGTGACTATTTCCAAAAGCTGGCTGATAAAATTCAGACGTATCTTCGTGAACAAATGCCTGTGTGGAAAACACTTTATCCTGGGGTTGAGGGGTTAAAAGTTGCGGTAATGGGATGTGTAGTAAATGGCCCTGGTGAATCAAAACTGGCTAATATAGGCATCAGTTTACCTGGACGTGATGAATCTCCGGTAGCACCTGTGTTTATCGATGGTGAAAAGAGAATGACGTTAAAAGGTGATCGAATTGCTGAAGAGTTTCAGGTAATTGTCGACGATTATATCAAGGCTAAATACAGCTAAAAATGCTGATTTTTCATCCCCAATATCGAGCGTATTACAAACAGGCCTCGATCGAACATCGCCGTAAAATTTTATACTCAGCCTTATTGGCTTGTTTGTTTATGCTGATTGTTGTTGGTGGTCTTATTTTGTTGATGATGCAGGAAAAACGTAGTGAAGAAGCTTATATTCAGGAAAAAATAACACAAACCCATGTGAGCTTGACTACGGACTCTCTAGGCGTTTTAAAAAAGAAACCGGTTCATGCAAGAGTTATGTTGATTAGTATTGGTGATATAAACCTTAAAGAAAAACAACTGATGCTTTATCTGGGGATAACACTGCACTACAAACCACAGCAATTTATTAATGATCCTAATTTTGAAGTAGTCAATGCAGTTGCGAATAATACTAAATTAGTAAAACAACACCATAACTTAGATGGCAGCCTTGATGCGCTGTATTTGACGCGCGTTCAGATTGAACCATATTATTTAATGCCTTTATATCCAACAGATGTTCAGTTGATCGCTTTGCGCCTTGCCGCAGCAGATATGGATAGTGATTATTATATTCAGGTAACAGATTTTCAAAATTATAGTCCGGAAATTGGTGATTATGCTTTGGTAAAAACTGGTTATGTTAATCAGATTGAAAGCTATCCAATTAATTTTGCGGAAAGTAACACCAGTTACTTTAATCAATTTAGTCGGGTATACCTAATTTATGATCATCAGAATATATTAAATTATCTCAAAAATATTCAATATATATTATTATCTCTCGGGCTGGCAATTTGTTCATTGTTGCTAAATACTCGTAAGCGTGGGCCATATTTAGAACGTTTTGGTCTTATTAGTGGTGCAGTTTTTGCTCTTGCAAGTAATATTTTTCAAATAAATGCAAGTGTTAAACCGATTAGCGCATTTAGTGTAATTGATCTGATTTCTGTGTTTACGGCAATTGTAATTATTAGTTCATTTTTTACTACTTTACGCTCAATTAAGTTTGCTGATGAAGATGGTTATGAAACAGCCAAATCATTTGATGTAACAATGTTTTCAGTATTAGCAACATTTTCAATTTTATTTTTTATTTTAGTATATTTGGTCTTATAGAAAGTAACACATGGCAGAAAAATTATCTGGTGTCAAAGGGATGAATGATATTCTTCCGGTAAATTCATATCAATGGTTATGGCTGGAAGGCAAATTAAGTGCGTGGTTAGCGCAATATGGTTACAACAATATGCGAACTCCGATTCTTGAATCAACGCAGCTTTTTACCCGTTCAATAGGTGAAGTTACTGATATTGTTGAAAAAGAGATGTATAGCTTTGTCGATAGTTTAAATGGTGATAAATTAACCTTGCGTCCGGAAGGCACAGCAGGAGTTATTCGTGCAGTAGTTGAGCATAGCATGCTTTATAATGCTACGCAAAAATTATGGTATATTGGACCGATGTTCCGTCATGAGCGTCCACAAAAAGGACGTTATCGTCAATTTCACCAACTTGGGGTTGAGGCTCTTGGTTTTGCTGGACCTGATATTGATTGCGAAATTATTCTTATGCTCAGTCATTTATGGCAAATTCTCGAACTTGGTGGTGTAGAGCTGCATATTAATTGTTTAGGTAATAAAGAAGAGCGTTTGGCGCATCGTCAAGCACTAATAAGTTATTTTGAACAGCATCAAGAAATACTGGATGAAGAGGCAAAGCGTCGTCTTTATTCCAATCCATTGCGAATTTTAGATACTAAAAACCCAGCAATGCAAGAATTAGTAACGGCTGCGCCACGTTTGATTGATTATCTTGGCGAGGACTCACTTAGCCATTATAATGGTTGGAAGGCTGGTCTGGACGCTTTAAATATTGCCTATGTCGAAAATCCGCGTTTGGTTCGAGGCTTGGATTATTATAATTTATCAGTGTTTGAGTGGGTGAGCAGTGATTTAGGTTCACAGTCGACTGTTTGTGGTGGTGGACGCTATGATCCTCTCTTAGCCGAACTTGGCGGTAAAGAAAATTTTGCAATCGGCTATGGAATTGGTCTTGAACGACTACTACTAAGCTTGGAAGCGCAAGGTAAACTGCCAGTTAAGCCTGCTAGTGACATCTATATTGTTAGCGATGGTGATGGTACTACTGCTTTAGGACTTAAATTGGCGGCTCAACTTCGTGAGCATGGTTTTAGTGTAATTCAAAATTTTGGAGGCGGTAGTTTTAAGGCTCAATTTAAACGAGCAGACAATTCCGGTTGTGCATTAACTTTGGTGATTGGTGAAAACGAGGTTAAACAGCAGCAAGTTGTGGTAAAATCAATGGCGCTCAAAACTCAGGAAGTTATTGAGTTAGGAAATCTCATTGATAAAGTTAAACAATTAGTAAATAGGTAATGAAATGGCTCATTTTGATTTAAATGAACAAGAACAGATCGCAACGGTAAAATATTTCTGGAAAGACTGGGGTAAATACATTGCCGCAGTAGTGGTACTTCTTATTTTAGGATATATTGGTAGTACTGGCTATAATTGGTATAATACTAAACAATCAGCCAAGGCTGCGCAAATTTATGCTGGGGTAATTACTGCGTTGAATAATGGTCAGGATGCTGAGGTCTATAAAATTACCGATCAGTTGATTGCAGATTTACCTAACACAGAAGTGACGTCAATGTCAGCTATGCAGGCAGCAAAATTATCTTTTACCAAGAAAAATTATGCTCAAGCAGAAAAGTATTTACTTTGGACTAAGGATAAATCTAGCGATAAATCATTGCAGAGTTTAGCTGCTTTGCGTTTGGCAAGTGTTTATATTGATGAGAAAAAATTTGATAAAGCGCGTGAAATGTTAAAAGTTAAACATGATTTATCTTTTGATGGCTTATTTTATGAAG
>CAYIZV010000103.1:0-7003 GCA_964367915.1 uncultured Neisseria sp. | reverse complement strand
TTGAATTGATTAATTTGTCCGACAATCATGCGTTAACTAAAACCGCGCAATATTCGGAGAGCTTTTATAAACAAGATCGCTTAGCCGAAGCGCAGCGTAAAGAAATAACTTGTTTGGATAATCATGAATATGCGCATGGTTTTGATGTTTTGCTGTTCAATAAAAAACCGATAATTAATCCAGACACGAATAATGTACTTGGTGTGCGCTTGCGTGGGCATCGTCCACTAATGCTTTCGCCAATTAAAATTGCCCTAGATATGCAAAATGTGCCAAGTGAAGAAAACCAGCATAATTTAGTTTTAGGTAATTTTGTTACCAATGAAATAGAGTTAACTGATTTACAACATGTCGTTCTTTATTTAACCATTCATAATTATAGTCAACGTGATATTGAACGTGTTAGTGCATATCTTGGTCTGAAAATTTCAGAAGAAACCGCCAAAAGTACCTTAAAGAAATTGCGTCATAAATTTAATGTCGATTCAAAAGAGCAACTAATTAGCGCAGCAAGGAAGCTCGGACTACACATCGCGATTCCTGCCAAATTATTTAAAGAAGGCAGTTTTATTTTGAATGGCTATGAACTTCAGGTAAAACCCAGTCGAACTTAGTTAAGTTTTAATATTGTCTAGTTAATCCCTCAAACATTTGTAATCGCTTCGGAGCTAGAGTTGTAATATGACAGAAATAATCAAATTTGCAAAACCACAACAAGAGCTTTTGACGCAAAAGTTGCAGCAGTATTTTGCGCGTGAACTTAACTCTGATTTAGGTGGTTTTGATGCGCAATTTTTACTGGACTTTATCGCTCAGGAAATCGGTGTCTATTTTTATAACCAAGGTTTGTTGGATGCGCAGACGGTGTTGAGTAAAAAAGTTGATGATATTCAGGATGCAATTGGGCAATTAGAGAAGTTTCCGAATAAATAATGTGAGGTTTTTAGAAATAGAAAATCGCCGTCGTTTTGATGGAAGAACTAGAGACTTCGTAAAATGAGAGATGGTAGCATCTCGTCTGAATATTTAATGGAATTGGTTACGCGTTAATGTAAGGATCTTTGATTGGAAATTAGACAAATTTCAGAAATTACTTCAGCCCACGCTCAGCAGTTAGCCAAAATTCTGCTTGATGCCGTTAATGATGGCGCATCTGTAGGATTCTTAAAACCTTTTTCTTTGTCTGATGCCGCTAGTTACTGGTTAAAAGTTAACTTAGCCTTGAATGATAAGCATCGCTTATGGATTGTACTTGAGAATGATTTAATTCTTGCTACGGTACAGCTCATTTTATCGAGCAGCATTAATGCTTGGCATCGGGCAGAAGTTGTTAAACTATTGGTCGCATCTGATTGTAGAGGGCGACAAATTTCCTCCACGCTTATGGCTGAGTTGGAGAAAGTTGCGTGTGAGTTGGGAGTATCGCTGTTGCTTTTAGATACTCAGAGTGGCTCCACGGCAGAACATATTTATATTCATTTGGGGTGGCAAAAGGTTGGTGAAATCCCCAATTATGCTAAATTACCAAGTGGTGTTTTAGCGACAACTAGTTATTTTTATAAGTTAATTTGAAAACTTATTCACGTTTCAGATTAGCGTAACATATGAGTTATAGGCAAATTATTAAATAAAGGTCATGGAATGCAATTTTCACCATTAATCACGGAATTACAGCAAACACTAATTAAGCGCATCATGTTTTTGGATGGCGCAATGGGAACGGTGATTCAAAATTATAAGCTTGAAGAAGCCGATTTTCGCGGCGAGCGCTTTAAAGAGCATAGCCATGATTTGAAGGGCAATAACGATCTTTTGGTTTTAACCAGTCCTGAAATTATCAAGGAAATTCATAAAAATTATTTGCTCGCAGGTAGTGACATTGTTGAAACCAATACTTTTTCGGCAAATGTGATTTCGCAAAAAGATTATGGGCTGGAACATCTGGTTGAGGAGTTAAATGCGGCTGCGGTAAAATTAGCTCGTCAAGCTTGCGCTGAAGTTATGCATGAGCAACCAGAGCGTAAATGTTATGTGGCTGGTGCAATTGGTCCAACCAATGTAACTTTGTCAATTTCTCCCGATGTTAATAATCCAGCCTATCGCAGTCATACTTTTGCCGAATTAAAAGCAGTTTATTATCAGCAAGCTAAAGCCTTGGTTGCGGCAGGTGTGGATATTTTGTTACCCGAAACTTCATTTGATACGCTGAATATGAAAGCTTGTTTGGCGGCAATTGCGCAAGTTGAAGCCGAAACAGGGGTTAAGTATCCGTTGATTATTTCGGTAACCATTACCGATTTATCGGGACGAACTTTATCTGGACAAACCATTGAGGCATTTTGGTATTCAGTGGCTGCAGCCAAACCTTTGGCAGTAGGGATTAATTGTGCTCTAGGTGCGAAAGATATGGCTCCGTATATTGCGGCTTTGGCGCAAGTTAGCGATTGTTTTGTGAGTTGTTATCCGAATGCGGGTTTACCTAATCCGTTGGCAGAAACGGGCTACGATGAAACGCCAGCGATGACGGCAGAGTATATTTATAACATTGCTAAGCATGGACATTTAAATTTGATTGGTGGTTGTTGTGGAACTACGCCAGCACACATTGCCGCGATTGTACAAAAGATGCACAACCTAACCCCACATGAACCGAGCCACGCAACATTTGGCACGTTTTTATCGGGTTTAGAACCGCTACTAATTGACAATATTCATAATCCACAATTTTATATGGTTGGTGAGCGAACCAATGTGGCGGGCTCACCTAAATTTGCGCGTTTAGTTCGTGAGGGTAATTTTAATGAAGCGCTGGAAATTGCCAAACAGCAGGTGCAAAATGGTGCCAATATCATTGATATTAATTTTGATGATGGGATGCTGGATGCCATTGAGTGCATGACTAAATTTCTGAATTTGGTCGCGTGTGAACCCGAGATTTGTCGTGTGCCAATTATGATTGATTCGTCAAAATTTGCGGTCATTGAAGCTGGGTTGCAATGTATTCAGGGTAAAGGTGTGGTTAATTCAATTTCGCTGAAAGAGGGTGAAGCGGAATTTTTACGTCAAGCCGCGATAATTCAAAAATATGGTGCAGCGGTGGTGGTAATGGCATTTGATGAATCAGGTCAAGCGGTTAGTAAAGAGCATAAAGTTGCAATTGCGCTACGTGCGTATAAATTATTAACCGAGCAAATTGGTTTTAATCCTGCCGATATTATTTTTGATGTGAATATTTTAACCGTTGCCACTGGTATTGAAGAACACAATGGTTATGCGGTTAGCTTCATTGAAGCGGTACGTGAGATTAAACAAGTTTGTCCACAGGCTTTGACTTCGGGTGGCGTGTCGAATTTATCCTTCTCATTTCGTGGCAATAACGTGGTGCGTGAAGCGATGCATGCGGTGTTTTTATATCATGCCATTCAAGCTGGTTTTGATATGGCGATTGTCAATGCTGGAATGTTGTCAATTTATGATGAGATTGATAAACCTTTGCGTGAAGCCTGTGAGCGGGTAATTCTTAATTTGGATGAACAGGCGACCGAGGATTTATTAGCCTTGGCGGAGCAATATAAGGGACAAACTACGGCAGTTGAGCAGATTGATGCTTGGCGCAGTTGGGAGCTTGAAGAGCGGATTAGCCATGCCTTGATTAAAGGGATTGATGCCAATATTGTGGCTGATACAACTGAAGCTTTAGCTAAATATGGCACGCCGTTAACGGTGATTGAAGGTCCATTGATGGATGGCATGAAAATAGTGGGTAAGCTCTTTGGTGAGGGAAAAATGTTTTTGCCCCAAGTGGTGAAATCCGCGCGCGTGATGAAACGTGCGGTGGCTTATCTGGAACCCTTTATGGAAGAAATTGCCAAACAACAACAAACCAGTCAAGCTAAACCAGTGGTAATTATGGCAACGGTCAAAGGCGATGTGCATGATATTGGTAAAAACATCGTGGCGTTGGTGTTACGTTGTAATGGTTATGATGTAATTGATCTTGGTGTGATGGTGCGCTGTGAGAAAATTATTGAGGCGGCACGCGAACATAATGCGGCTTTTATTGGCATGAGTGGTCTGATTACGCCATCGCTGGATGAGATGATTTATAACGTTAAGCAGTTCGAAGAGCAGGGCTTTACGCTACCGATTTTAATTGGTGGTGCGACGACCTCTAAATTACATACTGCGGTAAAAATCATGCAACATTATTCTGGTCCGGTGATTCATGTTAATGATGCTTCACTGGTTGCGGAAGTGTGTAGCAAATTGATTAACCCATTAAGCTACGCAAGTTTTCTGGCGGAGACGCGTGCTCAATATGCCAAATTACGTGACGATCATTATACATTGCAAAGTAAAACTGAATTACCGAGTTATTCACAAGCGCTGGCAAAAAAATTTAGCTGCGATTGGTCAACTCTTGAAATTGCGCTACCTAAACAATTAGGCGTGCATAAATTAGATTTAGAATTAAAAGAAATTGCCGAATATATTGATTGGTCGCCGTTATTTTGGGCGTGGGGCTTTAAAGGTATGTATCCTAAAATTTTGGATCATCCTCAAACTGGGCGTGAATGCCTAAAAATTCTCCAAGATGCTAAAAAAATGCTCGGCACAATTATTCGCGATAAATTATTTACACCACAGGCGGTAGTCGGTTGGTGGCGTGCGCAAAGTGTTGTTGATGATGTTTTCCTCTATGATGAGTCTGGGGCGCAAATTGAAAAACTGTGTTTCTTGCGCCAGCAAAATGCGAAAGAGATTAATTACTCGTTGGCGGATTACATTGCACCGCTAGATTCTGGACGAGTTGATTATTTGGGTGCGTTTGCGGTGACAATTCATGATGTGGAGAAATTAGCCAATATTTATACGGCGAAAGATGATGATTATCATGCAATTATGGCAAAAGTACTGGGTGATCGGTTAGTTGAGGCCATGGCGGAATGTGCGCACAAAAAAATGCGCGAGTGGTGTGAATATGGCGTTGGTGAAAATCTGACCAATGAGGACTTGATTTACGAGCGTTATCGTGGAATCCGCCCCGCACCTGGTTATCCAGCCTGCCCGGAACATACCGAAAAAGCTAAGATTTGGCAATTGTTAGATGCCCAAAAGGCGACAGGTGCTATTCTTACCGAGAGTTATGCGATGCTGCCTGCTAGTGCGGTATCGGGTTATTATTTTAATCATCCCCAAGCCAAATATTTTGCGGTGGGTAAATTAAGCCAAGATCAAGTGGCGAACTATGCCGAGCGTAAAGGCATGAGTTTGGCTGAGGCGGAGCGTTGGTTAGCACCGAATTTGGGCTATGGTAAATAAAATAGTGTAAAAATATTTACGTAATCTCAGTATGGTGGTAGTACACAAAATTCATGTACCAGTATATAAAATTTGTGTACTGGTATATAAATAATAATTACCTGCTAAGGACTTTGTAAATATAGCACGTGCCATGGATGTTTATTAGTTGTGGTCAGTACAGTATTGCAAAAACATTTACGATTGGTAAATGAAAAACATTTACTAATGGTAAAATAATTCATTGAATAATATTTACGATGAGATAATCATGTTATTGCAGGATATTTTTATTAACCGCAAAAAAGAACTAGCTGAAATCAGCAGTGGAATAGCGCTTGGGCAAAGCTTTATAATTATAGCACCGCGACGTTATGGGAAAACAACCCTGATTAAAAAAATTGCTAAAGATATAGAGTCACAAAATCAGGTAATTTATATTGATGTGATGCGCTACGCTCACAGTGTGATAAGCCTTGCCGAAGCAATTACCGAAGCTTGTCTGGCAAAGATCGGAATCACGGGTAAGCTGCGTAATTGGTTGAAAAACATTGATGTCAAACTTGATCTTAAAATTAAGTTTCAGGAACTTGAGGTCGACATAATTCTTGAACAAATTGCGGCTAATGATGGTTATAATGCGTTAGCTAAGTCTTTGGAGTTAGCTGAAAAATTGGCGCTTAAATATAATCAGCGTTGGGTGATGATTTATGATGAAATTGGTGAACTACAGCACTTAGATGAACAGGCGATTCGGGTTATGCGCTCGGTAATTCAACATCATCAACAGGTTAGCTATCTTTTTGCTGGCAGTCAAGAATCATTGATGAATAATATCTTTATTTCTAACCGTGGCGCTTTTTATCGTTTTGGAATTATTTATCAGTTAGCTGAATTAGAGTTAAAAGATGTAGTAGAATTTTTTCATGCGAGCCTCAGCAATGTTAATAGTGAAGTGATTGATTTTATTATTGATAACTTTCATGGTCATCCCTACTATACGACTAATATCTTTTATCGAGTTATTCAGCGCATAATGTTAGATCATTTAACCAGCTTTGGTTTGAGTGATTTGCGGACTGTAATTCAAGATTTACTCAGTAGTGAAACTCATTATTTAGCAGATCAGGTTATTCGCCTAAATCAACGTAAAAATACTTTTGCGGTTCTTTTAGCTGCATCACTCGGTGACCCATATCAAACGGATGGCAAATTATCCAAACAAAGTATTCATGCTACATTAAAGAATTTGGTACAAGATGGGTATTTGCGCAATAACGCTGGAAAGTATCAGTTGACTGATCCGTTATTAGGTTTGTATTTGCGTGATGAAAGTCTAGTTTTGTAATTTGTTACTATTGTAAAATGGAATTTTAAAATGCAATCAGGTATCTATGAGCAGTTAATAAGTAAGTTAATTAGTGCGAAGTTGAATCGCTTAGATATTAAACAATACTATATTCAGCAAGTTCCTATTGATAAAGTTGAGGCTTCGTTGGTATTAAGTAGATATATTGCTAAAATAATTCAAACCGCACTGAATTTAATGCCACAAGAAAATTCTGTTTTAATGCAAATTGAATTAGTAAATAAAATTGTCATCTTACTTAGAGATGAGTTGCAAGATAATGATTTTGAAGATGATTTATTAGTGGTAAATAACACAATATTGAATGCGGTATTTAATAAACTTGACTGCAGT
>CAYIZV010000102.1:0-7041 GCA_964367915.1 uncultured Neisseria sp. | reverse complement strand
TATTAATATCCATTAATAACCACAATGGAATAAATAAAGTTAGCCCTTGAACTGTACCTATAAATACAAATTTAATTCGCTCTTGGATCAGCGTGCTTTCAAGCGGTAGCATAATGGCTAGTACTGTTGCCGATACCCAAAAAGCAAAAGGAATATGGCTATAAAAGCTAATAAATAAGCTGATAGTGAAAATTAGTGCATTATGGACAATTCTTTGAAATTTTAATGATTGTATTGACATAGTATATTCCAATCATCAATAATTAAAGCCAGTAATTTCCATAAAGTTTCAATCTCATTATGATTGATTTTTTCTAGATGTTGCGAGATATGACTTATGAATTGTGTGGGTATAATCAGATGTTGCTTAAAATACGGCTGTAATTCAGTAAGTGTTGCGTGTAGGGCAACGATATAATCGTCATTGGTCTTTACATTATTACTATTGTATAAATAGGCAATAGCGAAATAAAATTGCTGAATTTTACCAGAACACTCTTTAAACAGTGCCTTGTTTTTTGATTTATTGGTAAAGCCGAGGCTATTATTCATGCGGTTGACGCATTCACCGTGAAACGTTATGCTATTAGATTGTTCTAACGCGATTAATTGTAATTGTTGTGTAATTCTTGATAAAACTACAGCGCTTGAATGATACCAAATCCGCTGATAATATGTTGCAGGTATTATACACATGGCAAAATAGCCAATTACTCCCGCCACACTAATTGTGATTACTCTATCTACAGCTACATAAAATTGCCCAACGCCACCCAAGAGGATGGTTAGAAAGCTAATCACAAACACTGGTGGTATCAATGCTCGATATGAAGCCAGTTCAGGGTATGAAGTAACTATCATTAGGGATAAATATAAGAAAAATGAGAAAAGTAATATTACATATTTGCTATATTCAGTTAAAGTAAAACCAAAAACGCCAATACTTAAAAATACTAAAAATGCGATATAGGTGCCATCTCTTTGTTTAAACGAGCTAATATTATTTGCATGTGCCACACCTATTGCCGAAATCGGTGGAACAGCAAAGAAAAATGCCTGAACTTCATTAAAGTTTATATTAAAGACATTTCCGGCGCAAAGAATAGTATAAACGTATAGCGAAACGTAAACTGATAAACGACCATTACCATATAGGTCATAATTGCTAATTAAGTCGCGAGTTGAAAAATTTGGTGGTTTTAATTTATGTGGCATCTAGTTTCTTGATATATACACATAGGTACTTGCACCAACATTTAGTGGAAATTTAGGGTCTAGATCCAAAATCTTAATTTGTACTGGAAACCGTTGTGGTAAGAGCACCCATTCATTTTCTCGAGCTACTTTTTGTAATTGTGAACTTGCCTGAGTTTCTTGGCGTCCAACTGCCCAATTCGTGGATATTACTACGCCGTGAAACATTTTTTGTCCTAAATACATTCTTGGGAAAACTAAAACGTGATCACCGTTTTTAATTAATCGTAAGTCTGTTTCAGTAAAGTTAGCCTGAATAAATGTTTCACTGGTATCAACGAAGGAAAATAGCGGGTCATGGATTTTAACCGGTACATATAGTGACAAATACATATTTTGAACAATACCATCTGCGGCAGCGCGAACTACTGTTTCATCCAAATTGACTTTAGCGTACTTAGCTTTAATTTCCAGCATTTTAATCTTATTTAGTTGTACTTGTAGGTTATTCGTATCGGCTTGAATTTTATGTTGTATGGCGATGATGTTGTTGTAAGCAACTTTACTATCGTAGTTTAAATTATCCATTTCCAAACGCGATACAGCATTGGCTTTGTAGGCATTGCTATAGCCCTCATAATCATTAACAAGCTTTTTATGGGTTTGAATGAGTGCATCACGTGTAGCCTGATCTTGTGCTAATGTATCTTGTAACGATTTATATTCTTGAGTTGCAATTTTGACATCAGCAACCGCTGCATCATAAGTAAGCTGGTATGGCTTTTGGAAAACAGTAAATAATGGTTCGCCTTTTTTCACCTTTTGACCGTTGACAACATTTATATGTGTTACATAACCAGATACATCAGCAGCCACTGGTCGAATATTGGCGACTACGAATGCATTATCGGTTATTGGAAATAGAAATGAGAAGATGTAGAAGATTAAACTTATTCCGCCAACTATTAAAACGAAGCGTGGAAAATTAACCCAGCGTAAAAACCATTGCATAAATACCTTTTGATTTAAAACACATTATCTATTAACTTTGACTATTATAACTTAAACTGATTCATTGTACTGGGTCGCCGCCAAGCTTCTCACTTACTAGTTGTAAGCTTTGTTGCTTGTCGTCTACTGGTATTTTGAATCAGTATGAGTATATCAAGATGTCAATTAGTCTAATTTAGCAATAAAAACTAAATTAGACTAATTAGATAAAGAATAGATTTTAAACCAATAAATGTTCAATTGCAGCACGTTCTTCACATAGTTCTTGATAAGTAATATCAATATACTTACGGCTGAATTCGCTAATTTGATAGTTTTTAACTACCGTATATTTTCCGTCTTTACACGTACATGGATAACCAAACATAACCCCTTCAGGAATACCGTAGCTACCATCAGATGGAACACCCATAGTTACGACTTCACCTGGTTCAGTTCCAAATACCCAACTACGCATATGATCGATTGCGGCATTGGCAGCAGAGGCTGCAGATGATAGCCCGCGTGCTTCAATAATTGCTGCGCCACGTTTTTGTACGGTTGGGATAAAGTCAGTTACTAACCAATTTTCATCAACTAATTCACTAGCTTTTTTACCATCAACTGTTGCATTGAAAATGTCTGGGTATTGGGTTGAAGAGTGATTACCCCATGCGACAATATCTTTTACTTTTGTTGAATGACTACCAACTTTTGCGGCTAGTTGACTCATCGCACGATTATGGTCTAGGCGCATCATTGAGGTTATATTACGTGGATCTAAGCCATGTGCATTTTTTGATAAAATTAGTGCGTTAGTGTTTGCAGGATTACCAACAACTAAAACCTTTACATCTTTTTTAGCTACGGCAGCAAGAGCCTTACCTTGACCAATGAAGATTGTGCCATTTACTTCAAGTAAATCTTTTCTTTCCATTCCTTTGGTGCGTGGGCGAGAACCAACTAATAGTGCATAATCAGCATCTTTAAAGGCAACCATAGGATCACTGCTGGCTGTTATTTCTTGAACTAAGGGGAATGCACAATCATCTAATTCCATCATTACACCTTTAAGCGCTCCCATTGCAGGCTCAATTTCTAAAAGTTGCAAAATAACTGGCTGATCTTTACCTAACATATCGCCACTGGCAATGCGAAATAATAGACTATAGCTAATTTGTCCAGCAGCACCTGTAACTGCTACGCGAACTGGTGATTTTGTTGTCATAATATAACTCCTATGTAATATTAATGTAGCTAACATAATGATTTTAAACAAATTATTCAAATTAGCTTACAAGTTAGATCGGGTATTTACGGTATTATATTAGGTTTGAATTAAAACAGCAATAGATAAATCATCTATTAATTTATAATACTTTATAAAGGTTATACAATAAGCTCCGCTAATTAATTTAGTCATAGATAATTTATGTGACATAAAGCTAAAACTAGAGATTATTTTTCTCTGCGGTTAAATTATCCAAATAATTGTTGCAAATACCACTTAAATTATCATGGTTTATGCTGATTAGCAATTGTTATAAAAGAGAATAAGGCTAAACAAAACTTGACAAGTTAGTTTAGCTAAAACTAAAATAGCGGAATCAAGTTATTTTTAATCTGGTGTTAATTATGAATATTAATGAATTACAAGAGCTTCAGGAAAACGCAGGGTTAGCGGTAGCTCTTTTAAAACGCATGGCACATAAAGATCGGCTGTTAATTTTATGTCATTTAACTACTGGTGAAATTACTGCTGGAGAGCTCTCTCGTCGATCGTTACTTAGCCAGTCAGCATTCTCGCAACATCTGGCGGTGCTTAGAGCAGAGCAGTTAGTTAAAACTCGAAAAGAAGCACAAACCATTTACTATTCATTAGCCAATGATGCGGTAATTGAGGTTTTAAGCACGCTTAAGAAAATTTTTTGTAAATGAATTTAGGAAGGTAAAATAGTGGATAATTTGCAGCAATCAAATCAAGAAATAAATATGCCATCTCATAATATAAGCCCACGCCGTCAAGCGCAGTTTATTCTTGCAATCGCGAGCTTGGTTGGCGTTATCTTGGGTAACTCTTTTTCGCAATGGTTTTATATGCTAGATATTTTGGTTGGTATGGCACTTCTTGTCGCTAGTCTAACTGGAGATTGTGTTCTTGAGAAAATAATTGCAAAATTGCCGTGGAATAATTGAGAAGGTATTATTTGATGTTTAAAAAAATTGCTTATGTTGTTATTGGTATAATCTTGGTGTTGTCTTCTGCAAATGCTGAAATGATAACCCAATGTTCCAAAAGTGAATCTGGTTTAACTAAATGTAATGCCCGCGAAAGTGGCGTTGAGGTGATGAATTTGGATTGCACTCGTGGCGGAAATGGAGCCACTTCTTGTGCTGGCAATTACACTGATAAAGTTGCTGCCAAATTAGGGTTTAGCTGTACACAAGATAAAAAAGGTAACACTTCATGTCGAGGTAAGTCTTCTGATGGAACCTCATTTGTAATGAGTTGTGATATGTCTAAAAGTAATAGCAAGCTTCTGTGTAATATCAAAGATAATAAAAATGAATCAATGACATTAGCTTGTTTAATAAGCGAAAGTGGTGTTCCAGATTGTTCAGCAGTAGATAATGATGGTACAAAATACCAAATAAAATGTAACGGGAATCCTAATGAATCAGGGAGCTGCGTTACCAAATAGTTGCACCAATTATCTATACTCAATCGGGCTCATCTGAATTAACTGTAGGCTTCGTCGCTTGTCCAATCTGTCAGGATTTCTAATCTGTTTGAGTATATAAATATTATGCTGTTTGGTAACTGCGAGCTACAGATTAGGGCGGTATTGAAATAGAATTGACAGAAGTCAAACAATTGTTTTAAAATATCGCAATTCAAATTTTGTAGCCAAACAGCATAGGGCATTTATCATGCAATCAACTTCCGAATTCCCCACTCCACAAAGTAATATCAACTTTTGGCTAGAGCCGCGTACGCTGGTTGCTTATGCCGTGAGTTTACTGGCACTTGCCGAAATTATCGATTTAACAATTGTTGCCGTGGCAATTCCACATATTATGGGTTCACTTAGTGCTAACTTGAGTGAGGTTTCACTTACCATGACCAGCTATATTGTCGCTGCGGCAGTGTGCATTCCTTTAACTGGTCTGGTAACCCGTAAGTTTGGTATGAAGCATGTGGTTTTAGCCTCTGCGGTTATCTTTGGAATCTCGTCTGTTCTTTGCGGTATGTCAACGTCTTTGAATGAAATGATTTTCTTTCGTTTAGTCCAAGGGGTTGGTGGCGCTTTCTTACCTTCAATTGCTCAATCCTATATTTCGCGTAGTTTTACACCTGAAGAACAACCCAAGATGATGACGGTATTTAGTCTCTGCGTGGTAATGGGACCTATTATTGGACCGGTTTTTGGTGGGGCTTTAGCGGAAAATCTTGATTGGCGCTGGTGCTTTTACGTCAATGTGCCAATTTGTATTGCTGGGTTTTTATTAATCTGGCGCTATATGAATAACGATAAACACGATGATGTGAAAATTGACTATCTGAGTTTTGCATTTATGGCACTTGGTGTTGGTTGCTTAGAATATTTCATTGATGAGGGTAATACCAATAATTGGTTTGATTCAATGGAAATGGTTATTGTTCTAACTATTGCAGTAGTATTATTGATCTTTTTTGTCTGGCGCGGGCTTTTAGGTAAATCAGTTATTAATTTCAAAATTTTCAAAAATGCTAATTTTGTGCTGTGCTGTTTATCAATGTTTATGTTTATGTTGATGGCATCGGCATCACTGGCATATTTTCCAACTATGCTACAGCAAAGTTTCGGCTATCCGGTTGATACTGCGGGTTATATCACCGCACCACGTGGTTTGATTGCGTTTGTTATTGCTCCGATAGTAGCCAAACTGATTGGTAAAGTTGATGCCAGACGAGTTATGTTTGTTGGTTTACTTACCTTTGGTATTGGCTGTTTTATGCTCTCAAGCTATGCACCAATGGTCAGTCAGAGCTATATAATTTGCTCGATGCTGATTCAGGGGGCGGGTATGATGGCATTTTTCATTCCAATTATGCAGATTGTTTTTATCGATGTTCCTCAGAGTTTACATAGCGATATTTCTGGAGTATTTAATTTCTTTAGAAACATTGCCAGTTCGGTTGGGACTTCTCTGTCTTCAACAATTGTGTCCCACCAGATGCAGGTTACTTATCACGATATGGGAGCTCATGTTTCACCGTATGAACGTGGTTATTTATGGTGGTCACAAAGTTTAGCCAGCGGTATTCCAGAGCAAAGCAAGATTATGTTGGCACAGGCACAGGTGATGGGGCAGGGAGCATTAGTTAGCTATTTGGATTCATTTTTTGCCTTTGGTTGCGGAATGCTCTTGATCTTATGGCTACCATTTCTTTTAAAACGTCCTGCTGCTGGCGCTCCAGTACACATGGACTAATAGAACATATATTAATTTTTAACTTGTACTTAATTTCATTGAATAATAAAACTAACTGAGGAATAAAAAATGGCTGAAAAAAACTCTCAATCACGTAAACATTTGTTTGCTGGTATAGTGGTAATTTTAGTGGCGGCTGGCGGAGTCTATGGTTACTATCACTATAGTCAAGTATATCCAAGTACGGATAATGCCTATGTTAATGCTAACTTGATTAATGTAGCACCAAAAGTTGGCGGCTATATTGAACATGTTTATGTCAAAGAAAATCAATTGGTACATAAAGGTGACTTATTGGTTGATATTGATCCACAGGACTATAGTTTGGCGCTAAATAAAGCTCAACAGGATCTTACTTTTGCAAAACAGCAAGCAGCTAAT
>CAYIZV010000101.1:0-7218 GCA_964367915.1 uncultured Neisseria sp. | reverse complement strand
GATATTAAGTCCAGATGTTGCCTCTTTATTATATTTATTTTGATAACTAATTGTTCTGATTGATTGTTGGTGTGTGGTAAAATGCATCGATGTTTGTGCCGGTTTTATGAGTCACTTCTTATCTTAGCCCAATACTTTTATAGTCAGATCACCATCTTCATCTTCTTCGGTACCATGAATATCGGTAGCAAAACCGGGAACCTCATGTCCAATATTTTCTAGCATAATTAGATAATCAAGTACTTTGCGTGATTTAGCCGTGATTTTTTCTCCAGGCATAATCAATGGTACACCAGGTGGATAGGGTAGAACCATCACTGCACTGGTATGATTTTCCAGTTGCGACATTTTAATACTTTTGGCTTGCCCTTTAACCAATTTTTGAAATGCCTGATGAGGTGTCATCTCAATTTCAGGAAGACAGTCAAAAGCTTGATACATCATGTTAGGTAGATCATATTGTTTCATTAAGCTGTGAATTTTATGAGCGAGCTCCTGAATTCGCATTTTGCGGTAAAACTGAGGATATTCATGGTAGAGGTTCGGTAACATATCTCTTACCAAGCGGTTAGCATCGAAATCAGTTTTAAAATCATTGAGAATAGTTAATAGTTTCATTGACTTGGGGCGGCTGATCCCGATGCTAAACAGAAATAGCATACTGTATGGTCCAGTTTTTTCAACAATTACACCATGATAATCAAGGTACATGGTGATGATACTTGCTGGGATTCCAAAATCGCTAAGCAGGTTATCTTTGATTCCAGGTGCTAATATTGTAACTTTAATTGGGTCAAGATAAATATGTTTGGCATCTTGTTGTTTAAAACCATGCCACGTCTCTTCTGGCTTCAATTCCCAGCACTCTGGTTCATCTATTTCATCTGGCTGCCAAACGTCAAAGTACCAATCGCTTACGCTTGCTTTGAGTTTTTTGATTTCTTTGCGAAAATTGGTCGCTCGTTTGATTGAGCGGCTGATAAGATGAAAGCCACGTTCACCACGCATCATAGCTGCGGCTATCTCACAGCTGGCAGTTATTTGATAAAGTGGGCTGGTAGAGGTATGCATCATATAACACTCATCCATAATTTCTTTATCTATCTTACCTTTAATATGGATCATTGAGGCTTGAGAGAATGCCGCTAGTAATTTGTGCGTAGAATGGGTCTCAAAAATTATCTGTTCACCGATTGCGCTGTTGCACATTCCATATTTACCCTTATAAATCGGGTGAAAGTTAGTGTAAGGAACCCATGCGCTGTCAAAATGTAATTTGTTGACTTTCAGTGTTTTTTTGATATATTCAGTATTATAGAGTAATCCATCATAAGTTGAATTAGTAATCACCGCGTAGCTTGGCCATTTAGCTGGAATGGGGGATTGGTCAATTTTTTGCTGAATTGCCTCACTGGTAAATTCATGCTGCGGAATTCCACCCAATATTCCATACGCATTGCGAGTTGGACGCAAATAAAGTGGTACTACATCAGTCATCATCATAAAATGACAAATCGATTTATGGCAATTCCGGTCAACCAAAATAGTATCGCCTTCACCCGCAGAAAACAAACCAACCATTTTATTAGCAGTTGAGGTTCCATTAGTCACGATATAGGAATAATCAGAATTAAATGTTTCGGCAATAAATATTTCAGCTTCTTTATGTAGTCCGGAATGGTCAAGTAAGCTACCCAATTCTGGAACTGAAATTGAAATATCGGCTTTAAAGGTATTGCTGCCAAAAAAATCATGAAATACTGCACCTATCGGTGAACGGGTAAATGCTGTTCCTCCCATATGCCCAGGAGTGCAGAATGTGTATTTATTTGAATTTACATAGTTCATTAACTCTTTAGTAAATGGCGGAATAATCTTATCCTGATAGTTATTAATCGCACGAATTATTCTTTGTACATCATTGCTGATCAAATGTTGGTCATATTGCAGGAAATCAAGTGTAAGTTTAAAATTGGATAATTCAAGGTCTAATTCATTATGATTAGTATAAATTGCAAAAATTGGAAGATCAGGATTAATTCCAGCCAGCACTTCAACTGAGTTTAGCGAGATTAATTCCCAGTCCATGATGTAGCTTACAATCCGCGCATTATGCTTTAAGGTAGAAATAGTATCATCAAGTGATGAACTGTTAATAATTGTATAGCCCTGTTCTGCTAACATGCTGGTTAAACGATTTAAAAAAAGCTTTTTTTGTTCATTTAGACGGTGATTATAGGTGATTAGGATATCTTTCATTTATAATACTCCGGTAAACTGTTTAACTTTATTATGCTGGTTCAGAGTTATGATTTGGCAAATATGCTCAAAAATAGTTTATTCTATATCTCATATCTAATCTACGTGAACTATCTTAATCTAGTCATTTAGTAGTAAACTAATTGCTGAGCTGGAATAGGTTTGTAATCCTGATGTATTTTGAATAACTAGAGCTCCTTGTTCATCAATATCAACATGCTTTCCTTCTGCAATGCTGCTACCATTTTGAACAATAGTTACTTGTTTTCCCAAATGACAACAATTATCCAGCCATTCACGACGAAGCAAGGCAAATCCAAAGAGATTGAATTCACTAATCAAAGTATCAATACTTGCAACTAGCTCAACAAGTAATTTATTACGTTCCCAAGGGGCAAAGTTGTCTAAGCCAATTCCGATTACAGTATGATTTTCTCGATTACGAACCAAATTTTCAACCAAAATTCCAGCCACTTTTGTTTGATTTACGTAGATATCATTCGGCCATTTAATACAGTTTTGAATGGAATGATTTTTAAGTAAGCGGTTAATTGCTACTGCACAAATGATCGGCAAAAGTGCGATATTAAAATCAGAAGGAAATGTATAAACGATGCTTACAGTTATATCTTCGGCAATTTTGCTTAACCATCGTCTACCAAAGCGCCCATGTCCAGAATATTGCCAATCACAGCTAATGATGGTTTTATTTTTAAATTGCTCAATATGCTTTAGTGCATAAGCATTACTTGATTCAAGTTGATCATGGAGCTGGAGTGTGTAATCTAAATTTTTATTTGCAAGGAGTTCTTTAATCTTCGCTGTATTAAACCAGTCCAAATGATGGGATAAACGGTATGTTGCATTACTATTTATAATCAATTCAGTTTGAATCTGATTGATTTTGGCAATAAGTTTTAGTGTTTCAAGCGTGGTAAGCTTCAGCTCATCAGCAATATTTGCGACTGAAGCTGGTTGATGCTTATCTAAGTAATGGAGTAATTTAATTTCCATGATCACGAATCTTAGTAACTAGTTTAGTGGTAGAAGTATCAAATAAAAATGGAATGGAGTGAACTTGTCCACCATTTGCCAGTACTTCTTTGCTACCAACGATATTTTCAATACTCCAATCGCCACCCTTAACAAGAACTTGTGGCATAATTTGTAAAATTAGTTCAAGTGGTGTATCGCTATCAAATGAAGTAACAAAATCTACTGATTCAAGGCTTGCCATAACTGCCATCCGATTAGCTAAGTTATTAATTGGGCGATCATCACCTTTTCCTTGGCGCTTGACGGATTCATCGCTATTTAATGCAACAATCATTGCAGCACCTTGTGCTCTGGCTTGTGCTAGATAGGTAACATGTCCGCGGTGTAGAATATCAAAACAGCCATTGGTAAATACTAGTGGTGATTTAGCTTTTAATTCAGACAGACGTACAGATAATTCATGCGGGAGAATGACTTTTTGTTCAAATGATGGTGCGGGATAGTTCATGTTATTTCCAAATACATAAATTTAAGTATGGTGATTATAACATTATTACCCCTAGAATAGCTCCAGATTTACTTTTCTGATTGGTGCGAAACTAGTGCGGTGGATTCCATTGATAACTCCATACTTTGCAATTGCTTCAAGATGAAGTTTTGTCCCATAACCTTTATGCTTGGCAAAACCATACTGGGGGTAGAACCTATCCAACTCAATTAGTTGACGGTCTCGCGTGACTTTAGCTAGAATTGAAGCAGCTGAAATCTCGGCGATAAGGGCATCACCACCAACAATTGCTTCCGCAGCAACGGTGAGCCGTGGTGGAATTTTATTCCCATCAATCAATGCTTTGTCTGGGGGAATATTTAATGCATTAATTGCACGTTGCATTGCTAATAATGAAGCTTGTAAAATATTTAGCTCATCAATTTCGGCTACACTAGCTTCAGCAATTGCATAAGCCAAGCTATTGTCGACAATTAACTCAAATAATTGCTCACGTTTTTTTTCGGATAGTTTTTTGGAGTCGTTAAGCCCCGTAATGGGCTTATCTGGATTAAGAATCACTGCTGCAGCAACCACATTGCCTGCCAATGGTCCACGTCCAGCTTCATCAACGCCACAAACTAGCATTTACCAATCAATTCTAAAACTGCACGTGCGCCCTCGATATTTGCATCTTGGCGTAATTGTTGATGTAAGGCATAAAATTCACTAATCATCGCTTGTTGTTGAGCTTTATTATTATATAAATCAATCATATATTGACTCATTTGCTCTGCATTCGCATTTTCTTGCAGGAACTCTTTGACAACCTCGCGACCAGCAATGATATTTGGCTGGCCAACATATTTGATGGTGATTTTTTTACGAACCATCCATTCGGTGAATTTATTAATCTTATAACAAATTAGCATCGGTTTTTTGCATAATGCCGCTTCAAGGCTAACCGTTCCACTTTTGGCAATTGCAAAATTACAGGCTTTAAGTGCATCTCGGGTCCGGTTTAAGACCAATTGGTAGCCAAATGAAACTTGAGTTTTATCAAGATACTCTTGCATTATTTTAAAAGTACTTTCATTCGCAAAAGGGAATAGAAACAGGCAGTTGGGCACATTTTGAGCAATTTTAGTGCAGGTATCAGCAAGGATTTTAGTTAAACTATTCACTTCGCGTTTGCGACTACCACTCAAAACGGTATAAATAACTTTATCTTGTGGTAAATTTAGCTTACTGCGATATTTGTAGCTATCTATATCCATTTCAATATCATTCGCCATCGGATGACCAATGAAACGTGCAGCCATATGTTCTTTATGGTAAATAGCTTCTTCAAAAGGGAAGATGCAGAGCATTAAATCAGTTGATTTTTTTATTTTGTGAATGCGTTCATAACGCCATGCCCAAATTGTCGGGCTAATATAGTGAACAGTTTTAATTCCGGCTTGTTTGAGCTTGTTTTCAAGGTAGAAGTTAAAATCAGGAGCATCAACACCGATAAAAACGTCAGGCTTATAATCAAGTAATTCCTTGAGTATGGTTTTGCGTAATTTGAGGAGTTGCGGTAGAGATTTGACTACTTCAATATAACCCATAACCGATAAAGTTTCCATATTGTGCCAAGACTGGAAACCTACATCACCCATCATTTTTCCACCAATTCCTACAAACTCAATCTCATCAGGATAAAGTTTTTGAATGGCGGATATTAAAGAAGAGGCTAACATATCTCCTGAAGCCTCTCCTGCAATCATTGCTATTTTAAGCATTAACGAATTATTCCACGAGTAGATTGCGCAAAGAAATCAACATATAATTTTAACTCTGGATTTTCTAATGCCATTTCTTCAATGAAAGTTTTTGCTTCGCTATAAGATAAACCGTTACGATATAAAATCTTATACGCTTGTTTAATATTTTCAATCTGCGCAGCATTAAATCCACGGCGTTTTAAACCTTCACTATTAACCCCTTTAGGTTCAGCACGATAGCCCGATGCCATTGTATAAGGCGGAATATCCTGAGCAACAGCAGTTTGACCGCCAACCATAGCATGTTCACCAATGATACAGAATTGATGCACTGGCACTAATCCACCTAAAATTACCCAATCTTTTACGGTAATATGACCAGCCAATGTCACGCCATTAGCAAAAATTATGTTATTTCCAACGATACAATCGTGAGCAATATGAACATAGGCCATAATCCAGTTATTATCGCCAATAATCGTCTCACCATTGCCTTGTACTGTTCCAGTATTTAGAGTACAATATTCACGAATGGTATTATTTGAACCAATAATAAGTTTAGTGTCTTCATTTTGATATTTTTTATCTTGTGGAGCTTCACCGATTGAGGCAAAGTGATAGATTTTAGTACCGTTACCAATAGTGGTGTTTCCAGTTAAATTTACATGATTACCGATCCAGCAGTTCTCACCTAAAACAACCTTTGGTCCGATTATTGAATATGCACCAACTTCGCAACCGTCACCTAAAACTGCGTTACTATCCACAATGGCGGTTGGATGAATTTTTACTGCCATAATTAAACCCCTTTCTTAGCGATCATGATTTCAGCTTCTGCCGCAACCTGATTGTCAACTTTAGCTACCGCTTTGAATTTAGCAATTCCTCGAGCTGCTTTTAGAAGCTCTACTTCAAAAACTAATTGATCACCAGGAATTACCTGACGCTTAAACCGAGCTTTATCAATTGCAGCAAAGAAGTACAACTCGTTCTCTTTACGCTCACCATGGGTTAAAACTGATAATAAACCAGCAACTTGTGCCATTGCTTCAATAATTAGCACTCCAGGCATAACTGGAAATTCAGCAAAATGTCCTACAAAGAATGGCTCATTGATTGTAACATTTTTAATTGCGCGAATGGTTTCACCAATTTTAACTTCGGTTACACGATCGACCAAAAGAAAAGGGTAACGATGCGGCAAGCGCTTCATTATATCTAGAATATTTAATTGTGTTACATCAAGTTGTTCACTCATCTTGATTACCTTCTAATTGTTTAACTTTATTTTGTAAGTCACGGATTTTACCATTGGTTTTTTCTATATTGCGTAAGCTGACAAATATTTTTGCCCACTCACGATATTCCATTGCAGTCATTCCGCATGAATATAATCCTGGTTTAGTAATGTTTTTACCAACATTCGAACTTGCACCAATTACAGTGTAGTCGCAAATTTCCACATGATCCGCAATTCCAGCATTTCCACCTAGCATACAGTAGTTACCAATTTTGGTGTTACCTGCAATTCCAACTTGAGACGCAATCCCTGTGTGTGCTCCGATTTCAACATTATGAGCAATTTGGACTAAATTATCAATTCTTGCACCATCTTTAATTATGGTTGGTTGAAATGTTCCACAATCTACAGTTGTATTCGAACCTATTTCAACTTTATTGCCAATAATTACACCACCAATTTGTGGAATA
>CAYIZV010000100.1:0-7483 GCA_964367915.1 uncultured Neisseria sp. | reverse complement strand
GCGGTTTATAACGATAAAGAAGTGTTAAAAAAAGTCAAAAAATCTATTGATGACTATGCACTAAATCTAAAATCAATGGATCAACTCAAGCGTGATAGTAAAGAAATTGAAACTCACGTTAAAGAAACTTATGCTTTATCTCCAACACTGTTTAAAAAGATTGTGAAAGCAAGCTTAACACAGAATGATACTGTTGATGAGGTCGTTGATGAATTGCAGATGATTAACGAAATAGCCAAATCCAAGTAATAAAAAAGCCCCAGTACGGGGCCTTTTTATTGCGCTGCTGCTTCCACAACAGGTGGCGGGTTCTCTGGTTCAAAGTCAGGCACATCATCCGCAGGATTGGTACTTTTTGAAAAGTCAACTTCAGGTTTTTCTTTAGAACTTGCAAAATCAAATTCATTCATCCAAATCTTAAAACTTGGAATGATTTTTTGAGTTTCTTGATGAAAATAGGCATGAGGGCGAGGATTACCCAAAATCACCAATTTATCGCCTTTTTTAACGTGCTCTAGTTCACACCTTACTCCTTTACTCGCATTTTGAATAATTAATTAGGTAATACGGCACTAATTTCTTGCCATACCTTACATTTTTCAATTGATGTAAATTTATATTTTCCTCATTAGTTGAAGATAATAAATAAATCAGATTAAATTCCCTAATCATTGACTTGAGTTCATTCTTATATAATGAATGTACTGTAATAATTAATTCACTAACTTGAAAGAGTTCAGAAATATTAAAATTAAATAAATTCAGCTCATCAATTATCACTAGATATTTGTATCTACTAAAATCAATGTAGTCAGCAACATTTAGTTTGAATCCTTTCTTACAGTATAGGTCACTGTTATAAACGCAATAGACATTGATGTCTTGAGTATCTTGTTTTTCATATTCACGCAGTACCTCTATGGATGGGATGTTTATCACCTTTCTACCAGACTTAACAATGAATTTAATTGCCTCATCATCAAGTCTTCTACCAAAATACACCATAGATTTTTCACTTTTTGCCATGATTGGAATGCATAATTTGCTTGTTAATCCAGATGCTGGAAGACCTATAGCCAGTGTTTTCATTATTGTCCTTTGCATTTTGAATAATTAATACAGCTCTCAAACTCACCATATTTACCTTGACGTTTAACTATATCAGAACCACACTTAGGGCATTTTTTACCTGTTACTTCAAGTGGCTTGGCTTCTGCTTTAGGCTTTTGCTCGATGTATTTACATTTTGGATATTGATTACAAGCTTTCATTTCACCAAATTTGCCAGATTTAATCACCATGTCACCAGTTTTACACTGCGGGCATTTTTCACCAGTTGCAACAGGTTTTTCGGCTTCAACTAATACAGGTTTACCATCTTTGTCTTTATACTTGGCATCACAAACTGGATAACCAGAACAGCCCCACCACCAGCCAAACTTGCCATCTTGCCGTCTTAAAGCTTTGCCACATTTAGGGCATGGAATCATTTCAATATTTAGCTTAATGCCATCTGCTTTAACCTTGGCAATTTCATTACTAAGAAACTCAAAAACATCTGCGGTAAATTCACTAACGGTTAATTTGCCCGCTGCAATCAATTTTTGTTGTTCGTACCATAAAGCGGTTAAATCTGGCATGGTGAATTGCTCTGATAAAATATCATGCAAATCACGGCAAATTGGCGTGCTGATAATGTTACCCTTGGCATTTTCAAATAAAAATCCATTCGCAAAAGATTCTTTGATAATCCCATTTTGAGTAGCTGGAGTTCCAATACTGCCATGTAGATCTGGATTGTCTTTGTCTTTATCTTGCAATAGTTTTTTAATTTTTTCATCTTTGACAAATTTTGCGATGCTATTTATGTCTTTAACCAAGGTTGCTAAAGTGTAACGAGGGCGTGGCTTAGTTTCCTTATTGTTTGTAGTACCTTTATTACATAATCCGATTGAACCATTGGATATTGATTGTAAACCTGAACTATCAACTTCTTCATCCAGTTCAGATTCTTCAACATCAACTTCCTCAAAAACATCTTTCCAACCATTTACAGTAACTAGCTTACTTCTGGTAGTAAATTTATGGCTTTCAACCTCAAGCGTTAAATTTGTTTGGTCATATTGGTGATTAGGTAAAAATTGAGCAATAAATGATTGAGCAATGAACAGGTACATATTACGCTCAATTGCGCTTAATTTTGAAATATCCGCCAATTTCTCGGTTGGAATAATTCCATGATGTACACTACATAATTCATTATTAAATGCTTTGCTTTTAATTGTAGTATCCGTTTTAGCAATAATCACTGCTAATTCTGAGCTATTTGCCGCAACGCTTTCTAAGCGAAGCGGAGAATCGGCAAAGATTTCATCGGATAAATACCTTGAATCACTGCGTCCATAGGTGATTAATTCATGCACTAAACGTAAATCTTCAAGTGTTTTATCAATTACATCAAGCTTAACTTTAAATTTCTTTGCTGCTGCTGAAGTTATCTCAGCCTTGTTAAATGGCAATGGCGGTGGGGTTTGTTTTTTAACTGTACTAATTGAAAGTATTTTAGCTGGTTTACCTGTTATTTTACTTACTAGGTTATTAGCAAAACCCTTGTCAATAATTCGATTTTTTTCATCAACAGGATCTGCAATAGGGTTAACTTGATAATTTGCATTGAATGAAACATTATCAATATTAAATAATCCTTTAACCATATAGTAATAAGCTTTGCTATGCGCTTCAAATTCTCGATCTCGGCGAACGACTAAACCCCGTAAGGCAGTTTGTACACGCCCCACATTCAATACACCAGAAAAGCCTTGCTCTTTGGCTAAACAGGTATAAAGCCTAGTCATCATATAACCAAAATTTTTATCCGCAATACTCCGCGCTTCGGCTGCATATCCGTCAGTAATTTTTAAATTGTTATCAATTAAATTGGCATAGGCTTTTTTTACACCACCCGCCGTATTGTCAGTTATATACACGCGCTTAACTTTTCCAGTCCATTTGGCATATTGAAGAATTTCATCAACAATTAATTGACCCTCATCGTCAGCATCTCCAGCATGAATAACGCTATCAGCACCAGCAATTAACTCAAGCAACACTTTAAACTGTGCTGCTTTGCTTGGATCTGGTTTTTTACGTGGTTTATGGTTTTCCCACGGTATTGTTGCTAGCGACCAAGCTTTTAATGCTGGATCATACTCTTCTGGATCGAACAAAGTCATCATGTGCCCGTTTGTAGCCATGATTCTTTTGTTATCAGCATCACAAGTATAGTAGTAGCCAGTTTTTATACCTTGATACATATGCTTGAGCGTTGCATCGACCAATTCATTTTTTTCAGCAATAATTAATTCATAACCCATTTTTAACACTCCTTAAATTACTTTCAAAATAAAACACAATATTCTGTTCACGCACAATCAATTATTGAATTTTTTTAATTCAGTTGAAAATATATCAATCAACATTTTTTTTGATGCTTTATTATCATTGGTATCTTCATTTGATTGATAAAATTTGCACTCACTACGTTTTAAATTGTAAATATCCTCTCCTTCTATTGCACCCATTAAAGGAAAATCGCAAAACCTTAAATTAAATCTGGTATCTCTCCATTTGCATTTATCACAAATTGAAACATCGGCATTGTGATTAGTTTCATCTATAGTTTTTTTTTCAACAATGTTTAATTCATCACCCATTTTAAAACTCCTTAAAATTTATTAATTTTCACGTTTAGTGTAAACAGTAACTACTACTTGATCATGGTTGTATTGGGCTGTATCATCAACTAATTCCACATGTTCAAGTTGCACATTAAAACCTGTAGTTGCTTGAATTGTGGTTACAATTTGTTTTGCCAAAGACTGATTTTTATCGTAAGAAACAATTAGCTTTGATACTTTGCCCTTTTTAATCCGCATAATAATATGCTGTATTTTAATGTCAGAATACTGATTAAAAAATACAGGATACCAGCCACCAACAAAAGCTGGATTTGTTGATTTTGAAATGGTTGCTGAAGCAATGACTTTAGTCATAATCCCGTTGCTTTCAATGTTAGGCATTAATATTTGTTGATCCGCATAAACAGAACTCACGCATAATAACAATATAATTAATAATTTATTCATAATTACCACCAGAATAATCTACGTAAAATTGATTTTTTTGGTAACTCTTTTTGAGTACCAAATGATGGATTAACAACATTGTGGTTAATCAAATTAACTTTATTAGCTTCAATCTCAGAAAAAAAAGCGCTACTAATTAATTTAGTTTTTTCCAAGACTTCATCATAGCGTTCAGATTCAACTTGCACTAATTCATCGTTACTGTTAATAATCTGCAATGGTTGTAACGCATATTCAGTTAAATCAACCCATATTCCAAATTTATGAGCTAAATCGGATACTTTTTCCAAATATAAAATATGATTAGTTTGATACCGAATTGATTTCAAACTCTCGAATTGATTATTTTTGTTAACTCCTGAAATTAAAAATTCAACAACATGCCCTTTATTTGTAAAACTAGCACTTAAAAAGACCACATAGCTTTGAAATTTAGTATTTCTATTTTTTGTTAAATAAATCAGTAAAATAGTAATAACAGCATAAAGCACAAAATAATTTACTGAAAATTTAAAAATAATCCACAATAAAGCCATTAGCACCCACCCAGCACCAATGACGCTAAAAACCTGATTTGTTGAAAACCGCATATTTCTCATAGTAACTCCAATAATATTAAAGATAGTCGGATTGTACTTTAGCCCTACATCAATGCTACCCGAATAATCCCCCTAAGAGCTATTTAGCCCTTAGGGGGATTATTCGGGTAGAAAACTTCATCAAGTTAGTTAAAATGTAAGTTTCTTGAAAGGATTAATTATGTTAAAGAAAATTTTAATAGCATCCTTAGGATTAATTTCTATTAATGCCTATGCTACTGCCAATAATGGCGCTTATGTTGGTGTATCTGCGGGTCTTTCCAATCAATCAATGAATTTTGCAAATGCACCTTTTAATCTTAATACCAATGGATCAAATTTAGATAATAATCAATGGGGTGGATTAATTAGATTATTTGGTGGTTATAATTTTAGTAGTTATACTGGTGTTGAAATGGGCGCAAGCATTAACACCGGCACAACCTACACATATCCCAATAACGCTGGCACTATGAATATGAATACAACAACATGGGATTTGTCCTACATTCCAATGTTACCGATTAAAAACTCAGATTTCACGGTATTTGGGCGGGTTGGTGTAGCTTATGATTGGATTTCAAATAGCGGTTATTCAGGTGGTTCACAGTCAGGACTAGAACCAAGTGGATCTAACCTTGTGGACATGCTTGGGGCTGGTGTACGTTATAAATTCAACAATCACTTTACTATGAAAGTTGAATGGATTGCAGAGGGATTATTATTTCCAGTCCCAATTAATAGTGGCGGTACTAATGTTGCATCTTGGGATCAACAAACATTTCAAACTGGCGTAAGCTACCATTTTTAAAGGTTCAATATGAAAAAAAACAATATACTATTTGCGTTATTAACTGCATTAATATTAACTGCTTGTAATAGCGGTGGTTCAGTAAACTACCCGATTCCTAATCCAACTCCCCCAATGCCAACGCCAGGAACAAATTGGACAGCAATGCCTAGCCCAACTAATCTTGCTGGGCGAGCAAATGACTTGGGTTTAGCAACAGATCAATACAACAACATGTATTTATCATATCAAACAGAAAGTAATTTATCTGTTTACCGTTATGCTTTTAATCAAGTAAACCCATCGTGGAAGCAAATTTCAACCTCGTTACCAGCTTCGCCCCACTCGCCATATTCTTCACTTGTTGTTTCAAAAACAAATGATATCTTTGTGTCTTATACTGGTGCAAATTTTGAACCAAGCTTTAATAAAGCATTACCAGATAAAGAAAATTGGAGTGTAACAACTGTAATTACTAATTCCTTTCCTTATACACCTAGCACACCAAGCGCGGTAGGTTGTGCCCTAGTGCCACCATATAGTTTAACGGCAAATGGTAGTTATGTATCAATGGCAGTTTACAGTGATGATATTCCATTAATTGCTTATCAAGACAATACAAGTTTTGCTGGTAACGCAGTTGCCGATCCTTTGCCAACGGAAAGCGGTATTGTATGTACTGCTAGCCCTTATTCTGGTAATAAACAACTTACAATTGGAATGAATGGCGCGCCTGTTTGGGAAAAAATTAGTTCAGGCAGTGTTAATCAAGTAAAAATGGCAAGCACTCCCAACGATGGCAATTCATTACCAATTATGGTAGCTTATCAAGATGCAGACAATAATAGTAGTATTACAGTACAACAATTAACCTCAATATCAGGTACTTGGTCATTAGTTGGATTAGCTGGAATTAGCGGCAAAAAGGCTGATTTTATTAGTTTGGCGCTGGATTCTAACGGTGTGCCTTATATTGCTTATGAAGATGCTGGTAACTATAACAGAATTACAGTACAGCGTTATGTTGCTGGAGTTTGGCAAACTATAGCGGGTGGTAATTTAGTTGGCAATCAATTATCAGTTGGCAATGCAACTTATATCAGTATTGCAATAGATCCGATAAACAACACGCCTTATGTTGCTTATCAAGATGCTGGAGAAAATGGGAATATCTATGTTCAACAGTTCAATGATTTAACTAGTACGTGGGCGATTGTTGGTAGTTCATGCGGAAAGGTAATTATTAATGCTTGTTATTCCTAATCAATTTAAATTCAGACCATCCAATAATATTAAATATTTAGAGCGCATATTGGATATTCCAATTATGGAAGCTATTCAAGCAGATATAGATACGTATTTATCAAAAATGAGTAGTGGCATTACTCTAGCTAATGGTGCAGAGCATTATTTTTCAATTACAACTAAAGAATCGCGTAATATATTTACTATTGGATTAGATTATAATAAAAGAACAACTAAATTGATACAGTTAAAAAATGGATTACCCTATATAAATAATGAATTAGTTCTAGGTAACGTTAAGTCCATAAATAATAAAATTAATATTCCTAAGTTATTAATGAGAGCTTTGGACTTTGCTAGTCTTACCAAATTATGTAGTAGCGTTCAAAGTAAAATTAATAAGATAGTAAGCCAAGACATTGATTTACTAAATATTAATAATCAATGTTTATCTGAAAATCTAAGATATTGGGAAGAATCAATAACTAATAAAGAATTTTCTAAAGCCACGTTAATCAGAACTAAATCAAGAGTTCGCACACTAATTCGTCAACGTATTCATAATTCATTTTATATAGATAAATTTACGTTGTTAAATTTAATTGAATACGACGTTGATAAATACACGGACGCAATTAATAAATCAATTAAATTTTGGTTCTTTCTTAACACTCTTGATATTTCCTTTTTTATCTTTGATACTTACCGAACTTGATAGCTTTTGA